>LIDE01000038.1 GCA_001438605.1 SAR92 bacterium BACL16 MAG-120619-bin48
CTGTCATAGAAGCTTTCAACCATTACGCGCTCATTTAATCCATGAGCATAGCTATCACTATCCTTCCCATAAAAACCATCAACACCGTAGCTTGGAATACCTGCGGCGCGGAAATGCATACCATCAGTGCCGCCAGACGACATGCTTGGAACTATTTCAAGACCTGGATATTTTATGTCTATGGCTTTTTGAAGTGCTGCCAAGACGTCACTGCGCATAGGAGAAGCGTCGCTTTCAGTGGCTTCATCTAACATGACAAACTCAATGGCAGAATTGTCCACCACGCGCTTGAGTTCAGCGACGGTGTTTTCTACGCCGACCCCTGGGAATATTCGGCAATTCACCGTTGCTGTAGCCGACTGTGGCAGGGCATTCTCAGCATGGCCAGCGCGCAACATGGTCGCAACGCAAGTCGTTCCCAACGTACCGACAATACTGCTGTTAGCGCGCAGAATTTTAATCGCCTCCACGTCCGCGGGATTGCGTGCAAAGGTGCGCATAGCGTCACCCACCTGTCCTTCTGTCCGCAGTCCCGTGCTCTTGAAATACGCAAGTGTTAGATCGTTGTGCATCACCGGAAATTTGTAGTCTTCAATTTTTGTTAAAGCCCGAGCGAGTTCATAAATCGCATTGTCATCCCGCGGCATGCTACTGTGCCCACCGGGATTGCGCACGACCAGGTCCCAGGTAACATAGGTTTTTTCGGCTGCTTGAAGATCAAAACTTGCGGGCGCACCGCCCGACTCAGGGAGAGTTGCACCACCGGCATCTGCGTTTAATACAAACTCGCTGTCGGTCAATTCGCGAAATTCCTTTACCAGCGCTTTAGTGCTTGCCATGGAGGTTTCTTCGTCACCAGAAAACGCAATAATAAGATCACGTCCGGGAACCCATCCCTCAGCCTTAAGCCTTAAAAAGCCGACGGTCACCGCAGTCATACCGAGTTTGTTATCAACGGTCCCACGACCAAAATAGTACCCATCCTCTTCAATCAACTTAAACGGATCGCGCTCCCAATCTTCTCGAAGAGCATCCACAACATCCATGTGTGCAGAAATACTTATCGGCTTTTTCCCGAGCGACCCATCTCCTCGATAGCGCACAACTAATGCAGCAGTGCCAGCAACTTCTAACACATGAATATCAGCTTTTGGAAACCCTCCCTTTTCGAATTCAGCAGCTAAATAGCGCGCGAGCGTCGGCACTAAGCGCTGCCCCTCAGCGGTTCGCATTTCAACCACGGTCTTAAATATTTCAAAGGCTTTTTCACCGAATGGCATTGTTCTGTCTGCAGCAAACAGAGGGCCTGCCTGTGCGATACACAAACAGACCGCAGCTAAGAGGTTGAAGTATTTATTTTTCATGGATGCACTCTTTTTATTTTTATTGACGTTTTCTAACCATCTAATTTTACACAGGCATCATTATCTTGATACCGGCACGTTTACATCTCAGGGCATTACCGATTGCGCCCGAGAGCATCATGGCTGGTGACCCAATCACCGGCCAGCACTGCGCTCATCAATGAAATTTCGCCAGCTAGCACAGTCGCACCAATAATTTCAGCTAACTTATGCACTTTGCCCGCGCCACTGCAACCCAACAGTTCAAGGCACTCTTTCTGAGTCGGCAGGCCAGTACCACCACCAAATGTTGCAATAATGAGCGAGGGAATAGTGATCGACAGATAATAGTCGCCATTATCAGTGAGATCTGCATAGACAATCGCAGCAGATGATTCAGCAACATTGGCCACATCTTGGCCAGTGGCGATAAAAAGCGCGGTGATACCATTTGCAGAGTGTGCGCCAGTGTTATTTGAGCCCGCCATAAACGCCCCGACCTGACTAATGGCCCGAGCCTTGTAGAGGGCTTCGGCAGAAATATTCATTGTGCTTTGCAGCAGCGCGCTGGGAATGGTGACCTCAGCAATAACACGTTTACCCCTTGTATGCAGCGTATTCAGCTGGGAGTGTTTTTTATCGGTGTCCATCGCGCCGGATAACATGTAACGATTAATGCCGGGATAATTAGCCACTATCCACTCGCAGGCGACAAAGGTCGCTTTGCCGACCATATTCTGACCTGCGGCGTCGCCGGTCGTATAATTAAACCGCAGATAGCGCATTCGAGCGGCGGCATACTGTTCAATATTGCGCAGTTTACCAATAGAGGTCGATGACTCAGCCTGCGCAGCGATCTGAGCAAAATTAGCCTCAACCCAAAGGCCAAAAGCTCGCGCCTGTCGTGCATCATCAAAGACAAATACCGGCGCTCGCTGCATGGCGTCGTCAACCACCGTTACCGTGGCACCACCAGACTCACTCAGCAAGCGCGCGCCGCGATTGTAACTCGCCACCAAGGTGCCCTCTGACGTCGCCATAGGCACGTAAAAAACCCCTGAAGCGTGCTCGCCGTTAACCCTCAGCGGGCCGACTAAGCCCATGGGCACTTGTGCTACGCCAATAAAATTTTCAATATTCCCCGCTGTTTGCGCTGGATCGACGGAATAATGGGCGACATGCTTGAGTGTTACACCGGTTTGGTCAGCGACAAACTCACGACGCTTTGCAGCTGGCGCTTCGGCGTAGTCATTGATGGGATCACGTGGAATTCGGTTGGACATAGAAGCTCGCTTATTTTTATTCTTTTGGTATTTGCAGAGTATATGTCGTAATCTCTAGAAAGATAAATAGCCGGCCCGAATAATCAAAAATTAGCCCTATCTGTGCATAATTCAAGCACAAAAGAGAGGTTATTTACGCGAAGCCTCTAGCCATTTCCCAAACTCATCTGCAGGCACTGGCTTGCTAAATAAATAGCCCTGAAATAATTCGCAGCCGAGACCTTCAAGAAATTCGTATTGCAGCTTAGACTCAACGCCCTCTGCCACAAACTGCATACCCAAACTTTTTGCCATCGCGACTATGGTTTTAACAATAATGCTGTCGCCTGGGGTGAGACCAATATTGCGAATAAAAGATTGATCAATTTTAAGCTGTGACAAGGGCAACTTGGTAAGATAGGACAGAGACGAGTACCCAGTGCCAAAATCATCCAACGAGAATTGCACTCCTGCTTTCTTTAGACGATTCATTTTTACAATCGTGTCTTTCATATTATCGACAATCAGCGTTTCGGTTATTTCTAACTTTAATAAAGCGGGCGCTATCTTAGCGGCAGATATACTCGCCACAACCTGTTCAACAAAATCTGCCTGCTGGAATTGTCGCGGACTGATATTTACAGCAACGAAGATACCAGCGGTGTGAGGGTTCTTTTGCCACAGAGCAATTTGCTGGCACGCACGATCTATAACCCAGCGACCAATCTTCAAAATAAGATCTGTTTTTTCTGCGAGCAAAATAAAGTCCGACGGCGGAACAATACCTAGCGCTGGATGTTTCCAACGAATTAGGGCCTCAGCCCCTACCACCCTGCGCTGATTATCTACCTGACCTTGGTAAAATAACTCAAACTGATTTTTCTCACAGGCTGTGTGTAACGCATTTTCGAGCTTCGCTTTGCGCGTCACTGTCGCCTGCATTTCTGGATCAAAAAAGGCCACTGTGTTGCGCCCCGATTTCTTCGCTTGATACATGGCAATATCAGCTTGCTTCAGCAAGTCGTCCATCTTTGCGGTCTGACTTTGAATCAGCGTAGCGCCTATACTGGCGCTGCTAAAAATGACGGAGCCCTGAATTCGGTAGGGTTGAGAGAGCGCGAATAGAATCTTCTCAGCGACAGCCTGAGTCTGCGCTGGCACATCGAACTCATAGCCCGTTAGGCTGGTTAAGACAACCACAAACTCATCACCGCCGATGCGCGCAATGGTGTCCTCATGGCGCAAAATATTTCGCAGTCGCTGAGCCACCTGCCGCAAGAGTAAATCACCAAAATCATGCCCTCGTGCATCGTTAATATCTTTAAAATTATCAAGATCGATAAACAGCAGCGCTGCCTCATGATTTTCCCGCCAACTGCCCGCTTTTACCTGTGACAATCTATCGAGTAAGAGACGTCGATTTGGCAATCCCGTCAGAGGATCGAAAAAAGCGAGGTTGTGAATTTCACCGGCGTCTCTTTTTTTGCCGGTGATGTCATTACAGGCTAAAACATAGTTGCGAACATGATCATTGAGGCCTTTAAATGCGGTTATTCTCACATTGAGCTCTATAGGGCGGCCATTATGAGTTTCCTCGGAAATTTCCCCCTCCCACAGCCCCTCTTTCTCCACTTTCGCCCAAATATCACGGTAGAAATCATGTGACTGTTTATTATGACCCAAGAAGTGCAGCGGCATACCAACAACATCGTCAGCCTTACAGCGCATAATATCGAGGTATCCCTGATTGACGCGCAAAACTTTTGTATCGCTGTCAGTAATGATCAACCCCTCTTTCACATCAAAGGTTAGTGCCGATAATCGCTGTTCTTCCAAGTATCGATTGAGCTCGGTTAAATCGCGAATAAAGCAGGTGAAAAAATTGACTCCTCGACGCTGCAAAGCACTAACCGCCACTTCGATTGGAATGCGTTTGCTGTCTGCGCGCGTTACTTTAATTTCAAAGCGACGATTTTTGACGGCATTTATACCGTTTTTTAAAAACTGCAACATGCCCTCGCGAACCGGCTCATGGAAATGCTTATCGACGAGAAGTTCAAGCACATCGCAACCCTCCACGTCCTGCGCGGTATAGCCCAATAGCTTTTCCGCCGCAGGATTCCAATAGACCACACGACCTTCTTTATCTACGCTGATCACGGCATCCAACGCCACATCTAAAATTTGGCGGGAGAGCATTTCAGACTCAATCTGCATATTCACAGCATCGCCCAGAGAGATAATGCTTTGCTCTATTTCAACTTCGAGCCGACAATTTTTCGCCGCGAGAAAGGATTCCGTTTTTGCCAGTGCAATAATACGGTAACGAAGCTCTATATGCTTCATCGCCATACGCGCCAAAATATAGAGAATTTTTCGCTGTGCATCGCTCAGCAGGCGTGGAGAGTAGTCGAGCACACAGAGGGTGCCGATAGCACTGCCATTGGCTGCCACCAAGGGCACTCCGGCATAAAAGCGGAACTGAGGATCATCGGCAACCAAAGGGTTGTCATGAAAACGCTCATCGAGCAGCGTGTCGGGGACTTCCATGATGGTGTCAGGCGCTAAAATAGCGTGCGCACAAAAGGCCGTATCGCGGTCTGATTCGTGGATATCAAGCCCTACCTTAGACTTAAACCACTGGCGCTTCTCGTCAACCAACGATATCAGCGCTACAGGCATACCGAGCACTTCCGCGGCTAACGCAGTGATCTCATCGAATTCGACTTCGGGCTCGGTATCGAGTAATTCAAAGTCTCGTAAACTCTGGAGCCTGCTGTATTCGTCGTCCGCTAACAGAGCCTTAATCATTATGATGTTATCGAGCTAGAGTCCGCTCTATCCATTGAGGAAAGGAACCCAGCCCATAAAAAAAGAATCCCCCTAGTCATAAACGTCGCTCCATGCGCTTTTGGTAAAAATAATCCCTATTTGGAGCAAGTTGTTCAACTCTACGTTAGCTTGCCCCTTCCCTTGACCTAATTTTTTAGCATTTTGCCAAAAACATCAAGGCCGATATCGAAAACTGCAATCGGATTAGCATGAGTCACAGAATCAAGTAAAAGGCACAAAAAAAGCCCCCAGTCACAAGCCAACTGCGGGCCTACATCTGAGGGCTGGACTGGGGCGCAAGCCTGCGCCGCCGGAACGCTTAATTTGGGAAAAGGCGTGTTACATACGAATATACAGGTGCGTCACCTGAACGCCCTCTTCCTCAAAAGTCTGCTTTAAATGATCTAGATCAAGTAATTCAGTCACCATTTTCTGTTCAGAACCCACATAGCCCTCAACAGAGCCTCCACGTCCGGTTTCGATAACTAAACCTGACGCAGAGATATCCAGAGATCCAAAGCCATAGGATGGAGTAGGTTGCCCATCAATAGATTGATTTTGGAAGAAAATATAATGCCGCCCGCCGATTAGCTTCATCTGAGAAAAATTGTCTGACTCCGCTGCTGCACTGCCATTAATCTCTCTCGCTTCAAGCCTCCAAAGACCATCAAACGCTGATGTCTCACTAGAGAGACGCGTCCACACCTCATCGAGATCATAGTCACCCTCTGGCGAAGGCATGCCCTTGATGCTCTGCGTGTACCCATTTTCAGTGGCGGCAACAGCCAGCTCAAAGCGATAGCCTTCAACAGGGCCATCTTGATTGGCAATCGGCGTTTCAATCAACACACCATTTGACCACTCTGCATAGCCCGCGCCCGCATCGACCTTGTTGGTCAAATCATTAAAAAATGCAAACATAAAGCGATTGCCGTTGTAAATTTTCATTTGATCACGATAGTAACTATTGGCTTCACCCTGCTTAGTGACAATCACACTCTCCAAAGAGTAGGCACCGTCGGCAACAACCGCTGTTGTATCGACATTGGCGTCGGTCGCTGCCACCGACGCAGGCTCTGACGCAACCCCTGACGCATCGTCATCCATAGCGCACCCAGCCAACAAGCTAGCCAACATGATTGATATCAAGACTTTAAACTGCATTTGCTCACTCCCCATATAAAATCTGTTTTTTAAACCGATCTGTGTTTTAAATGACCTGTGTTTTAAATGACCCGTTAAAACGATCAATGTCGCTTTCATTCTAACCTAGCAGCTCTTCCTGCGCGTTTAGCCCGCTAGATATATTCACGCTCCAATGCTACTACAGCAACCGAGGAAAGCCCACAGAAAATCTACAGATCTATTCACTACCGCATAAATCAGCTGCCAGGCTATGCCAGAGCGAACTTACGTTAAAAGCAGGTTAGAATGGGCCTCTTAACACCACCTCAAGCAAAACGTATAGGGAGTAACATCCATGAGTATTGAACTGGAAGCGGCCGCCTTTCGACGGCTACTCAAGCATTTAGACGACAACAAAGACGTGCAAAATATTGACCTAATGATCCTAGCGGGATTTTGTCGCAACTGCCTCAGCAAATGGTATCGCACAGCGGCCGAAGAGCGTGGAATTCCCTTAAGCGACGAGCAGGCCCGCGAGGTGATTTACGGCATGCCTTACAGCGAATGGAAGGCCAAGCACCAAGCCCCCGCCAGCGACGCGCAGCTCAGTGCTCTTGCGGCAAGACAGGCCTAGTTATTACTCACCGACGAGGTGGTAGCCGGGGGTTGACTCAGACAATGCCACTTCTTCCGCGCTCATCGCCTCGCCAATACCCTCGAACAGCGCAGACGACAGATAGCGTTCGCCGGTGTCCGGGAGCATGCACAAAATCACCGAGCCCGGCGCTGCTTTTGCTGCAACTTGCAGAGCGACAGAGAAGGACGCACCCCCAGAAATACCCGTAAAAATACCCTCTTTTTGCGCAAGCAACCGAGATGCCTTTATGCCCTCTTGTCCGTCAATCGGGACAAGCTGGTCATACTGTTTTGCGTCAATCCCCTGTTGCAGTACCTTGGGAATAAAATCTGGCGTCCAACCCTGAATCAAATGCGGCTGAAACGCGGGGTGGCTTGCCGTAGGTGAGCCATCGGCAGCGCGCCCCTGCACCTGCCCGCTCTCGATCAGCTGAGCATTTAAGGGCTCGCTGAGCACAATCTGAGTCTCCGGACGCTCTCTGCGCAACACCTGCGCCACACCGGAAAATGTGCCGCCGGTACCGTAACCGGTCACCCAGTAATCCAGGCGGCTGTCTTTGAAGTCAGCCAAAATTTCTCGCGCGGTGGTGTTGGCATGGATTTTCGCATTGGCCTCTGTCTCAAACTGTCGAGCGAAGAACCAGCCATTGGCATCGGCCAATTCTACCGCTTTGCGATAACAGCCCATCGCCTTGTCTGCTTTTGGTGTAAGAATCACTTTTGCGCCTAAAAAACGCATTAGCTTGCGCCGCTCTATCGAGACGCTGGTCGGCATTGTCGCGACAAAAGGGTATCCCTTAGCCGCACAGACCATGGCCAAACCGACACCCGTATTCCCACTGGTTGCCTCGATCACTGTTTGACCGGGCTTCAATGCACCACTGGCCTCAGCCTCTTCAATAATACTGATGGCGAGGCGATCCTTAACCGATCCCCCCGGATTAAAAAACTCCGCCTTCACATAAAGCTCAACATGTGCCGGTGCGAGGGTATTGATCCTGACACAGGGCGTGTCACCAATGGTATCTAATATGCTGCTATACAACTGGCCTCGGCCTTGGGTGGTTCTCGATAACGTGGTCATCTGGGTAGTCTCCGTCAATGATGTCGTTTAAGGCCAAAGTATAGCCTGACTTTCTCTCTATGACTCAAGAACGCTTGTACTGCGTTGGACAATAACCGCGACTTACCTCGGGCGAGCGCAATTGCAAATGCTTAGTCTTGCGCCCAGAGACGCGCTCACGCCATAGGCGAAACGAACGCCCCTTAAGCTCACTGCGCATCAACAAAATAACCCCTGACTCATTGAGCCCAAAGATCTGCTCGATCGCCTCAAAGGGTGTGCGGTCTTCCCACGCCATTTCGACAATGCGCGACACTTCGCTGGCAGTGAGCTGTCCTTGAGGCGGCAGTATCGTGGGTACAGGGGGCTGATAGGTGTTCATGGCAGAAATTCCGTCACTTTTAATGCTTGTGATACGCAACAGCGCCGCAATCCGATGAGTCACGGGGGTGTTACATTTTTGCGCCGAGTCATGTAGAGTCTCGCCTAATTATAATTTTTAACCCAATACTAGTAGCCAACTATGACCCAGCAACAAAGCATCAACATTGATTCAAAAAAACTCTTTAACTTAGGCGCCAACATGATGGTCGCCGGTTTTGTTAACCAAACCCCAGAGAACGCCAAAAAGCTCTTCAAAGACCTCAAGCAAGGCGATGCCTTGCGCACCGGCGAACTCAGCGCGCAAAACAGCGGTTTTAAGATCCCTGTTAAACTGCAGCTCGACCGCAGCGAGTACCGCGGCCAATTTAATTTCCCCAATTTCGAGTTGTCGCTGAAAGCCATGCTGCAAAAGTTCCAAACCGAAGTACGCAAAGACAAAGAGCTGAAAGAACTGCGCACGTTAACCAATGAGACCACTGGCGGTATTCTGTTTAATCTGCCCAGCGGCGTTGAAATTAATGGTAACGTCAATGTTTTGATGATGGCCGTCGAACCAATGGCCGACTGTATCGTGATTAAACTAATGTTTGTCAATCCGGACCAATTCGCCGTTTAACAGACGCACACAGAAGGCGCCGCCCGTGAGTAGCCATCTACTGGAATTCAGCACAGAGCTTGCAGCCATCATGCCGGAAATCGGCAGTGAGCGGCTGCCCTCGCTACTAGTCCGCATGCTGAAAAGTCTGGTGCCTTTTGATAACGCCGTTATTCTGCACTACCGACATGGCGACGCACCACTCATCCACTACAACGATATTCCTCCGCTGCAGCATGAAAAACAGATTGATTTTTTTGTCAACGGCGCCTTCTTGCTTGACCCCTTTTATCGTGCAGCCGTAGACACCAATCTCTCCGGCTTGCATCGACTATCAGAGTTAGCCCCCGAAGGGTTTGAAAAAACCGAGTACTATCGCAGCTACTTTAAGTACACCGAGATTAAAGATGAGGTGGGCTTTATTATCCATCTATCGGCAACCCAATTTATCAATATATCAATGGGCCGCCTAACCTTTGCACAGCGCTTTAATCGCACGCATATTAGTATTTTCCAAGGCATCGCACCGGTTATCGAAACCCTGTGCAAATTGCAGTGGGGCGCAGAAGCGAGCGCCAATCAGCCACAAGAAAACAAGTTACCCAGTCAGTTAGACAGCGCACTAAAGCACTTTGGCACCGCCTATCTCACAGAGAGAGAAACCCAAGTGGTGCAACTCTTTCTACATGGGCACTCAACAAAATCAATCGCCGAGCGCCTTGGCATTTCACCCGAAACGGTCAAACTGCACCGAAAAAACAGCTACGCCAAGTTAGATGTCTCTTCCCAAGCGGAACTGTTTTATCTGTTTATCGACTCACTCGCCAGTTTGACCAGTTACTCTGGCGGCGACCCGCTAGTGGGTTATTTATAACGCCGCTCGCGGGCGGCGTCACAAACATATCTCAACCACTACTCATCTCAACCACTACTCACCCACTATTCAAATACCACTCTGCCATCCTTCAGGTCGCCCTGAATCTGCGCGCCGAGAGAAAACTTGCCCGACAAGATATGCTCTGCCAAGGGATTTTCAATCAGCCGCTGAATCACACGCTTTAACGGACGCGCGCCATAGACAGGGTCGTAACCCGCTTCAAGTAATTTATCGAGCACCGCATCACTCAGCGTTAAACTGAGATCATGATCGGCCAATCGACGGCCCAATAATCCAATCTGAATCGCGGCAATACCCCGCAGCTGCTCTTTGGCCAACGGATGGAATACCACCACTTCGTCCACGCGATTAATAAACTCCGGCCGGAAATGGCTGCTCACCACATCCATCACGGCAGACTTCATCACCTCGTAATTCTCCTCACCGGACAGCATCTGAATCACATCCGAACCCAAATTAGAGGTCATAACGATCACCGTATTTTTAAAGTCCACGGTGCGACCTTGGCCATCGGTCAAACGACCATCGTCAAGCACTTGCAGCAAAATATTAAAAACATCGGGGTGTGCTTTCTCAACCTCATCCAGCAGTAAAACCGAGTAGGGACGACGACGAACCGCCTCAGTCAAATAGCCGCCCTCTTCATAGCCAACATAGCCCGGAGGCGCACCAATAAGCCTAGCCACCGAGTGTTTCTCCATAAACTCTGACATATCAATGCGCACCATGGCGTCTTCACTGTCGAACAAAAACTCTGCGAGGGCTTTACACAATTCTGTTTTACCGACACCGGTTGGGCCGAGAAACAAAAATGAACCATTGGGTCGATTAGGGTCGGCTAATCCTGCCCGCGAGCGACGCACAGCGTTCGATACAGCAACCACCGCTTCACTCTGTCCCATAACCCGTTGGTGCAGCGAATCTTCCATACGCAGCAGCTTGTCGCGTTCGCCTTCCAACATCTTCGACACAGGAATACCAGTCCATTTGGAGACCACTTCGGCAATCTCCTCCTCAGTCACTTTGTTGCGCAGCAAACGTTTTTCTACCACCTTCTCGCTCGCGGCGGCACTGAGTTTTTTCTCAAGATCAGGAATAATGCTGTATTGAATCTGCGCCATTTTTTCCAAATTGCCCGCGCGATGGGCGGCTTCGAGATCGACCTTGGCCTGCTCCAACTCTGCCTTAATATGCGTTGCACCCTGCATTGAGGCTTTCTCTGCCTTCCAAATTTCCTCCAGATCCGCATACTCTTTGCCCAGAGTGCCGATATCATCTTCAAGCTTTTCCAAACGCTTGCGCGAGGCCTCATCCTTATCTTTTTTCACCGCCTCACGCTCAATCTTTAACTGAATTAAACGGCGCTCGAGTCTGTCCATCTCCTCCGGCTTCGAATCAATCTCCATACGAATGCGACTGCCCGCCTCATCAATGAGATCGATCGCCTTATCCGGCAGTTGGCGGTCAGTAATGTAGCGCTGGGAGAGTTTTGCCGCGGCCACAATTGCGCTATCGGTAATTTCCACACCGTGATGCACCTCATAACGCTCTTTTAACCCACGCAAAATCGCCACAGTGTCTTCTTCGGTGGGCTCGTCCACCAACACTTTTTGGAAACGGCGCTCCAGCGCCGCATCTTTTTCAATAAATTTGCGGTACTCATCGAGTGTCGTGGCACCCACACAGTGCAGCTCACCCCGGGCCAAGGCTGGCTTGAGCATATTGCCCGCATCCATAGCACCTTCAGCTTTACCCGCGCCGACCATGGTATGAATCTCATCGATAAACAGAATGATCTGGCCCTCTTGCTTAGACAGATCTTTCAGCACCGCTTTCAGGCGCTCCTCAAAATCACCACGGAATTTTGCGCCGGCCAATAACGCGCCTAAATCGAGGGTTAGCACGCGTTTATTTTTCAGCCCCTCAGGTACTTCACCGTTGACAATACGCTGCGCCAAACCCTCAACGATGGCGGTTTTACCCACGCCGGGTTCACCGATTAATACGGGGTTATTTTTGGTTCTGCGCTGCAACACTTGAATGGTTCGGCGAATTTCATCGTCGCGACCAATGACGGGGTCGAGCTTGCCCATTTCGGCGCGCTCAGTGAGATCAATAGTGTACTTATCCAACGCTTCCCGCTGTCCTTCAGCGTCGCGATCATTCACGGTGTCGCCACCGCGCAGAGACTCTATCGCCGCCTTCGCTTTTGCAATATCGCCAAACTTGGCGATGGTTTTACCCAGTAAACCTTTATCTTCAAGGATCGCCACCAGCACCATCTCGCTGGACATAAACTGGTCGCCCTTTTTCTGCGCCGCGCGGTCTGCCATATTCAGTAAGCGCGACAAGTCCTGCGACAGATTCGCGTCGCCGGTCGGCGAGCTGATTTTGGCCAGATTGTCCAGTTGGCGATTGAGCTCTTGCTGCAACCCCTGAACATCAAAACCGGCGCGGTTGAGAATAGGCCGAACGCTGCCACCCTGCCGATTGAGCAGAGCCAACAGAAGGTGCACAGGTTCTATGGCGGAGTGATCGTTGCCTACGGCAATTGACTGGGCATCCGCCAGAGCATTTTGTAACTGATTGGTAAGCTTATCGATACGCATTGTTAATCCCTCAAAAAAATTGCTGTTGCTTGCTTCATTAGTTGGGGGCGACAACAGTATTTTCAACGGGCAAAGAAAAACCCTTGATACAGATCATGTCATCAAGGGTTTAGCGGGTAGAGCCAGACCGCTCGCTAGACCATTAGGTACCGGTATAACGGGGTGGACGTTTCTCGGCAAACGCCAGCATCGACTCGCGCAGATCGTTCGACTTCAAACTGGTGACCATGGTAAATAAGCCGTTTAGTAACAGGCTCTGCTCGGTGGTTAAATTTTCACTCTGCTGCAAAATAAACTTCGTGCCGCGCACCGCCATCGGCGGGTTCGCCGCAATCAGATTAGCCATGTCCATCCCAGCAGCGTATGCCAATTCAGCCGTCTCGTAGACATCATTAACCAAGCCAATTTTTTCCGCGCGGGCAGCATTGATATCGCGCCCAGTGTAGGCCAGCTCAGCCACATGACCCGCGCCCACTATTTTCGGCAGGCGTTGCAACGTGCCCACATCGGCCACCAAACCAATGCGTGTTTCGCGCACGCCAAAGTTGCCGTCGGCCGCCGCAATGCGAATATCGCACGCAGTAATTAAATCAATCCCCGCACCCAGACAGTGACCATGGACCACCGCAATAACCGGCAGCGGACATTTTTCAAGCGCCGTGATGGCCGACTGAAAAGCACTGGTAAAGCCAAGCTGCTGCAAATTGGCCACCGCTTCCGACGCGGCAGGTGTAAGATGAGAGCCGTCGAGTCCACCCTGCATCAGATCAATGCCAACGCAAAAATGTTTGCCTTTTCCGGCAAAAATAATCGCACGCATCTCGCCGTCTGCCACGACCTCATTCAACGCCAGTGGAATCGCAGACCAAACCTCCGTCGATAGTGCATTAAATTTTTCAGCGCGATCGAGCCACACCGTAGCCACTGCACCATTTTTTTCAATACTGATAACGTCGGATGAAAATGCCATATTATTGTCCCTTTCCAGTGTCACTTATTGGTCGCAACTAAAAACCCGCTGTACCGGCTAAAATTGTTTGGTAGTACGCCTCATCAAGGCGCTGGTAAGCATCGCCTCGCGGCGGCATCACATAGATATCCTCACTCACCTCTGGCAGATGATACGCCTGTTTGCGCAGCTCGCCTTTTACCAATTTAAACGTGCCCGTGGTCGAGGCCTCGGACTGAATACGCACAAAGACAGGTTGTGCAAACGACGGCAAATGCTGTCTCACGTAGGCTGAGAATTCTTCTACATCAAACACCCGACCCGCCTTTAGGCTCAGCGACACCATACCCGCTTTACCCTCCGCAGCCGGCACATCGACACCAAACACATTGGCTAACTCCACCTGCACATTGGCGTTGAGAATTTCACCCACTTCATTGGTCGACACATTTTCTGAGCGCCAGCGAAACGTGTCACCGACACGATCGACAAACTGATAGTGTTTTAGGCCCATGGCAAAACCGACATCAATCTGCATAACCAAATCACCCGTGTTAAACCACGCATCGCCGGGCTTAATCACATCGCGCAATATTTTCGCTTCAGACGCCTCTGAATTGGTGTAGCCGTCAAACTTAAAGCGCTCGTCAATCTCACCCAAGAGCAGCCCAGGCGTACCTTTCTTTACCTGAATCATTTTCCCCTGCGCATCGCGAACAATTTCATCGCTATCGACATCGTACTGCACCAATATCACTGTCGACGCCGTCATACCCATGGTTTTGTCTTTATTTAACGCGTTGACGAAACCGACGTTGCCCTCGCTAGAACCATAAAATTCACAGACACGGTCAATGGCAAAACGCCCCTTAAACTGCAGCCAAATATCTGGTCGCAAACCATTGCCAAACACCCTCTCCAATGGATTGTCCATCTCGGCGTCGCACACCGGTTGCGCAAGCAAATAACGACACAGCTCGCCAACGTAAATAAAACAGGTGGTTTGGTATTGCTGAGCGTCCAGCCAAAACTCCGATGCAGAAAATTTTCGACGTAAAAACATCGATGCGCCACTGTAAAGAATAGCGCCCAAGCCACATATAAAACCGGTGCCGTGAAACAGCGGTAAACAGAGATAAAATCGGTCCGTAGGCTTAGCCAGAAGCCCCACTTTGCCCGCCGGATACCCACCAGAAATCCAACGACGGTGAGTAATTTTCGCCGCCTTAGGCATACCCGTGGTTCCGGAGGTAAAAATATAGAGCGCGGTATCACCGGCGAGAATCGTTGCCGTGTCAGGCAAATTGGTGGTGGGATATTCAGCGACATTGCTGAGGAAGTTTTCGCTGCCCTCGGGGCACACGCCCTCAGATCCATCCGCAACCCAGAGAATGGCGCTATCAGCCAAGCCTAGTTGCGGGCGAATAGCCGCAAAATTGTCGTACACTTCCTCACCAACCAAACACATTTTAGAGCCAGCAACTTGAATACAATGCTGTAACTGTGGGCCAGCCAGACTGTTGTTAATCAGCCCGGCGATGGCACCAATTTTCTGCAACGCAAACACGGTGGTGAGAAACTCGATACGATTTTCCATAATCACAGCGACGGCATCACCGCGCGAGATACCGCGCGCAATCAAGGCATGTGCGCATTGATTGGTCAGCGCGTTAAACTCGCCCCAGCTCAATTCGCGGCCTTCAAAAATAATCATATTGCGGTCGCTGTGCTCACTCACAGTCGCCTCAAGGATGCTCGCAAGAGAGATAGGCTCTTCGACACTGGGGGGCTTTACCGCTAAGTCCGGAACGATGCGAATAAAGTCTTTTGTCACACGAACAATTTCTTTAATGTTCAACATAATTTGTTTGCCATTCAGTGGTTTCGCCACGACTCGACGCCGCAAGCTACTCGCATTAACGCCCTGTAATTCGACGCATTAATTTGTTCATTCCACCAATCCAACGATCATAGTTGGTGGTTTTGTTGCGCATATATTCAAGCACAATCGGATGGGGCAAGATAACAAAACTCTCTGCTTTCAATCCCTCAATCACCGCTTCAGCCAATTCTTCCGGCTCAATCATGCCGTTGCTCGCAGCTGCGGCTGTCGCCTCATTGTCGTTGTCCGTCATGGGTGTGCGCACCGCCTGAGGACAGAGCATGGATACTTTGATGCCCTCGTGCTGATGGTGAATGGCCAACCACTCGCCAAAACCCACTGCGGCATGTTTGGTCACGCCATAGGCCGCCAAACCAATTTGGTTAAGGAGCCCCGCCGCCGACGAAGTGTTCAAAAAGTAACCACCGCCTCTCGCCACCATGCGCGGCACCAAATGACGCGCCGCGTAGACGTGGGACATGACGTTGATATCCCAGCTCATCTGCCACTGGTTATTGGGCGAATTCAAATTCTCGCCCATGCCAACACCCGCATTGGAACAAAACAGATCGATCGGTCCAACCTGAGACTCCGTGTCCTCAATAACACGCTGAATGTCTGCCTCCACTGACACATCTGCGCTCATGGCTAGGCAACCAACCATCGCTGCCGTCTCTTGAGCACCGGCAAGATTGAGATCAACCGCGACAATCTGTTTCGCCCCTTCGGCTTTAAATCGCACCACCAGCGCGCGACCAATACCGCTTGCGGCGCCGGTGACAACAATGATTTTATCTTTAACGTCCATCCTACTATCCTTTTATTGTTCTCTTTTTTTGTTCTCTTTTATTGTTCTCTTTTACTGTTGTTTTTTAGCGGACTCTTTTATTCGTCGCTTTTTCCGCGCACTTAGCACAGCAGCTTAATTTAACACGCCCAAATCTTCCTTGCGGAAAGCGGCCAACTCAGCCATGCGATCTTCAGCCACCATATTCACCCATGCAGGGTTAGCAATCAACGCACGGCCAACCGCCACAAGATCAAACTCATTGGCGTCCATGCGGCGCTCTAGTTCGTCAAGACTGGCAGGCTCTGCCTCGCGAAATGTTGCCTCACCGGGTACAGGAATAAAATCTGCATCGAGTCCAACACTGCCCACGGTAACCGCTGGCTTGCCAGTGATTTTTCGCACCCAACCCGCAAGGTTTAAATCACTGCCTTCAAATTCGGGTTCCCAAAAACGGCGTTGCGAGCAGTGGAAAATATCCACACCTGCGTCACTCAGCGGCTGTAGAAAACGTTCCAGCTCTTCGGGACTGTTGACCAACCGCGCGCTGTAATCTTGTTGCTTCCACTGCGACCAGCGCAGAATAATCGGGAAATCAGGGCCCACCGCCGCGCGCGCTGCCGTGATAATTTCAAGAGCAAACCGGAGTCTATTTTCCATAGAGCCACCGTAGCCATCTTCACGCTGATTAGTTCCCTCCCAAAAGAACTGATCAATTAAGTAACCGTGCGCGCCGTGCAATTCAATAGCATCAAAACCCAATCGCTGTGCATCTGCCGCGCCGCGAGCAAAAGCCTGCACCACATCGTCAATATCCTGCTGCGACATAATATGGCGGTTAACCTTGCCTGGCACATTCATCCCCGAGGGCGTATAACCTGGCACATCACCTTCAGGCATAGTACCCGCCTTGCGCGCACCACCGCAGTGCCATAACTGTGGCGCAATCTTGCCACCCGCCGCATGCACTGCATCAACCACCTTCTTCCACCCCGCCAGTCTCGCCTCACCATGGAAATACGGCACGCCCGGATAGCCACTGGCCGCAATATGATCGACACAGGTGCCCTCAGTAATAATGAGACCCACACCACCCTCGGCGCGACGGCGGTAATAGTCCACCACATTGTCACCGGGGATATTGTCATTCGGGGAAAAATTGCGCGTCATCGGCGCCATCAAAAATCGGTTTTTAAGTTCGAGAGAGCCCAACTTGAAAGGCTTAAATAAGCTAGCGTGCTTGGTCATAGGAAAGATCACATTAAGAGACTGCTTTAAGGGGCCACGGCTATAAAAACGGCGCTGTATTGTTATAAATTAATCAGCATTAGCGGGGTATATTTGCGCTCAACTCTATATTGTGGCATTTTTGATGTCAATATAATCGACAGCCCAATATAATCGAAATAACCCAGAGCTATCCTCGGGTAAATAACAAGGGAAAACCCTGACTATGGATTCGCCACTGCGCCCAATCCTGAAATCAAAGTGTGTTCGAACAATTGTTGCTCTCACCACCCTCGCAGCAATCACGACGGTGTTCGCAACGGAAACCACCGTTAAAATAGAGCACGCAGACGTCGACAAACGTCCCAATATCGTCCTGATTGTTGTCGACGACGCCGGACTCACGGACTTCGCCCCCTACGGCGGCGAAGCAGCGATGCCCACCATCCAGACACTCGCCGACACAGGCAGTAAATTCACTAACTATCACACCTCACCGCT
The DNA here is from genome assembly GCA_001438605.1 of SAR92 bacterium BACL16 MAG-120619-bin48. GTDB lineage: Bacteria > Pseudomonadota > Gammaproteobacteria > Pseudomonadales > Porticoccaceae > HTCC2207. Next base: position 18,094 of record LIDE01000038.1, read on the forward strand.
CTGTGCGCCCTCCCGCGCCATGCTGCTGACCGGCATCGACAATCACCGCACCGGTATCGCCACAATTCCCGAAGTATTGACCGAAGAACAGCAAGGCCAGCCAGGCTATTCCATGTACTTTGAACCCGGCGTGACCACCCTCGCCCAACGTCTGAAAATGGGTGGATACAAAACCTATATGACCGGCAAATGGCATCTGGGTGGACGTCAGCAAGACTTGCCCAACGCCCATGGTTTTGATCGTTCGTTTGCACTTGACGCCTCAGGCGCCGACAACTGGGAACAGAAATCGTATATCGGCTACTACCCGGAAGCACCATGGTTTGAAGATGGCCAACCCGGCACCCTGCCGGACGATTTTTACTCATCACAATTTATTATCGACAAGATGATCGACTACCTCGATGGCGAGCAAAACCCCGCTGAACGACAGCCGTTCTTCTCCTACATCGCCTTTCAAGCGGTGCATATACCCGTCCAGGCACCGCGAGAATTCACCGACCACTATATTGGCGTCTATGACGCTGGCTGGCAGGCACTGCGCGAAAAACGCTGGCAGCGAGCTAAACAACTTGGGTTAATTCCCGAGACCGCACCGCTGGCAGATATGCCTGAGGGACTGCGCGACTGGAACGCGTTATCAGCCGACGATAAACAATTTTTTGCCCGCGCTATGTCTGTTCACGCAGGCATGTTAGAAGCGATGGACAGCCACATCGGTCGTTTGATCAACTTCCTCCGCGAGCGCGACGAACTCGACAACACACTGTTTGTTATCACCTCAGACAATGGCCCCGAACCCAGTGACCCCTCAGTAATTCGCCTCAACAAACTATGGATGGCCACCCACGGCTACGACATCAAAATAGAGACTCTCGGCGAAAAAGGCAGCATGGGATTTATTGGTCCCGAGTGGGCCAGTGCCACCGCATCACCCAACGGGCTATTTAAGTTTTATGCGTCTGAAGGCGGCTTGCGTGTACCGCTCATTATCAGCGGACCGGCGATTGCTGCCGGCAAATCAATCATCGCCATGACCACAGTTACAGATATAGTTCCGACCATTCTCGATTACCTCAACTTGCCTCTCACCCTGCCCGTCACCTCAATCCTAGACGCAGGCGCAAGCGTGCCCGAGATCGCCATCACCGGCCGCAGCCTGCTACCCGTGTTGAACGGGTCACAGCAGCGCATCTACGGCGAAGACGAGGCCATAGGTATCGAAGTCTCAGGTAACTCTGCGCTGTTCAAAGGCGACTACAAAATAACCCGCAACACGCCACCCTACGGCGACAATATCTGGCGTCTCTACAACCTCGCCAACGATCCCGGCGAGACTCTCGACCTGCGCCTGCAAGAGAGTGAAAAGTTTGACGAATTACTGGTCGACTATGAAAACTATGCCACTGAATTTGGCGTGCTACCCATGGACAGTGATTTTGACTATATAAAACAAGTCATCGCCAACTCCAAAATAAAGCAGTTCACTGTCCCGCGTCAGATAGCCATGACTGTTGTAATCTTACTGATTCTGTTGGCAGTCTATAGACTCAGACAAAAGCGACGCAACCCCAACTGAGGACACCCAACATGTCAACGATGAACCTCACCGTCAGAGATGGCATTCATGTCCTCACCCTGACCAATGCCGACAACGGCGGCGACAATATGCTGACCACAGCGGTATTGCTGGAATATCAGGCAGCCTTTGACGCTGTCGAGCGCTACGAAGGCAACACAGCCCTACTTATCACCAGCGACCATGAAAAGACCTTCACCACGGGCATCAACTTAGCCTGGTTGCGCGATCAATCCGAAGCCGATCAGCAAGCCTTCGGCCACCTGTTTGACACCACACTGTGCCGTCTCGCCCTGTTAACTGCACCTAGCGTCGCCTGCATCAACGGCAACGCCTACGCCGGCGGCGCCATTATCGCCGCAGCGACCGACTTCCGCGTCATGCGAGCAGACAGAGGCCGCTTTTGCCTCCCCGAAGTGAATATTAAAATTCCCTTCACCCCTGTCAGCGCCGCCATCGTCGATTTGCTGCCAAACAAACAGGCGGTGAAGCACATGATGCTCACCGGTGCTGCATTTACCGGCACCGAATGCCTTGAACGCGACATTGTCGACAGCCTCGCCCCAGTCGAACAACTGCACTCTACCGCCGAGGCACTGGCGAAAAATCTCGCCGCAAAAGATCGCGCAACCTATGTCGCGATTCGCAACGCCACTCGCGATAAACTAGCCGGGCTATTGCAGGGTCTTAACCACTAAAACGCCCTCAACTGATCACTGACAAGGAAACATCATGAAAACACGCATCACCGAATTGCTTGGCATTGAGCACCCCATTATTCAGGGCGGAATGCACCATGTCGGCCTTGCTGAATTAGCCGCCGCCGTCTCTAATGCAGGCGGGCTTGGTATTATTACCGGACTCACACAGGGCACACCCGAAAAACTCGCCGCTGAAATTGCGCGCTGCCGCGCCATGACCGACAAACCCTTCGGCGTCAACCTGACCTTTCTGCCCTCACTAACCCAGCCCGACTACCCCGGCCTAATTCAAGCCATTATCGAAGGCGGCGTTAAAGTTGTCGAAACCGCAGGCAACAACCCCGCGCAATGGCTGCCGATTTTAAAAGAACACAATATAAAAGTGATTCACAAATGCACCTCCGTGCGCCACGCCCTAAAAGCCCAGTCGATTGGCTGCGACGCCGTCTCAGTGGACGGATTTGAATGTGGCGGTCATCCCGGCGAAGACGACGTGCCGAATTTTATTTTGTTGCCGCTCGCTGCTGACGAACTGAGCATTCCCTTTGTTGCCTCGGGCGGCATGGCCGATGGTCGCAGCCTCGTCGCGGCACTGGCCCTCGGTGCCGACGGCATCAACATGGGCACACGCTTTATCGTCACCGAAGAAGCGCCGGTTCACGAGAACGTCAAACAGGCCATACTTGCCGCCAGCGAGCTGGACACCCGATTGGTCATGCGCCCACTGCGCAACACCGAGCGCGTGCTCAACAATCCAGGCGTCGAGCGCCTCCTCGCCAAAGAGGCCGCGCTGGGAAACACCATCAAGTTTGAAGATATCGCCCCAGAAGTGGCCGGCGTCTACCCGAAAATTATGCAAAACGGTGACATGGACGCAGGTGCGTGGTCCTGTGGTATGGTCGCGGGACTAATCTACGACAAGCCCAGCGTCAAAACACTGGTCGACAGAATTATGGCCGAGGCCGAAAGCATTATTGCCGAGCGCCTAAAAAACGTTCTCTAACCGCTTTTTACCGCTGCTCGACAGCAAGACAACAGACAACAGACAACAAACAACAGAACAAATGGGGAGCAACAAATGGCTACAACACTGTTTGATTTAACCGGCAAGATCGCCCTAGTCACCGGCGCCAGCCGCGGCATTGGCGAAGAGATTGCCAAACTATTTGCCGAACAAGGCGCTCACGTTATTGTTTCGAGCCGCAAACTCGACGGCTGCCAGTCAGTTGCCGACGCCATTATCGCCGCCGGTGGCAGTGCCGAAGCACACCCCTGCCATGTCGGTAATATGGAGCAAATTGCCGACATATTTGCTTACATCAAAGAAAAATTTGGCAAGCTCGATATTCTTGTCAACAACGCCGCCACCAACCCCTACTTCGGCCATATTCTCGACACCGATCTCGGCGCTTATACCAAAACCGTCGACGTCAATATTCGCGGTTACTTTTTTATGTCCATTGAAGCGGGCAAATTAATGCGCGACAACGGCGGCGGCTCAATTATCAACACCGCATCCATCAACGCACTTCAGCCCGGCCCCATGCAAGGCATCTACTCGATCAGCAAAGCCGCTGTAGTCAATATGACCAAGTCATTCGCCAAAGAGTGTGGCAATCTCGGCATTCGCTGCAACGCCCTACTGCCCGGTCTCACCAAAACCCAATTTGCCGGCGCGCTGTTTACCAACGAAGATATCTATAAAACAGCCATCAACACCATTCCCATGCACCGCCATGCAGAGCCGCGGGAAATGGCCGGAACGGTCCTCTATCTCGCCTCAGACGCCTCCAGCTACACCACCGGTGAATGCATTGTTGTCGACGGTGGCATGACCTTGTAAACCCGAGCAACCTCTAATCAGCTAAGGCTTAACGGCCAAATGAAAGACAAAAAAAATCCCGCCAGCACTGCCGAAGCAGCTCATGGCGGGATTTTTTATGGCCGATCTATCGCGATTAAATCTCAGCCCTCAAGCTGATAATAATCCATCAAAATTTTCGCCACTTCAGGCCGCGAAAATTCAGGTGGAGGCGCAATACCGTCGCCAAGCATCTGACGCACCTTCGTGCCAGACAGCAGCACAAAATCGTCTTTGCTGTGATCTTCCGCTTCGTTCATCATAACCACGCGACCCAACTTTTTCGAAAACGCCGTGTGGTCAGCGCGGAAAATCTCAATCTCCAACGCACCGGCAGGCACCTTCTCATCAAAGATAGTCTGCGCATCAAAGGCGCCATAATAGTCGCCCACACCCGCATGATCGCGTCCTACAATCAAATGCGTAGCACCCATATTCTGACGGAACACCGCGTGCAAAACAGCCTCGCGCGGCCCCGCATACAGCATATCGAAACCGTAGCCGGTCACCATCACCGTGTTTTCAGGGAAATACAGCTCAACCATCTTGCGAATGCAGTCATCGCGCACTGATGCCGGAATATCACCCTCTTTAAGCTTACCCAACAGCATGTGAACCACCACGCCATCAGCGCCCAAACGCGCCATGGCCATATGGCACAGCTCTTCATGGGCGCGGTGCATCGGATTGCGGGTTTGGAAAGCAACCACTTTATTCCAACCGCGCTCAGCGATCTCATTACGAATTTCAGAGGCCGTGCGGAACGTGTCCGGAAAATCCGCCTGAAAATAGCTCAAATTCAACACCTGAATATCACCAGACACAAGGTGACGGCCCAGATGGCCAAACGTCGCCACACCCGGATGCTGAGGATCCAAAGTGCCAAAAATCTGCTGCGTCATTGTCTCAATCTGCGCGTCGCTCACCGTCTCTATGGCCGACAGCGTCATAATTGCCATCACAGGATTGCCCGCCGTGTTCGGATCGCGCAACGCAATTCGCGAAGCACCTGCAATCGCCGACACATCCTCAACCAAATTCACCACTGGCACCGGCCAGAACAGACCGTCCACCGTATGCAAGTTCTCGGCAACACTCAGCGCATCGGCAAGATTCATATAGCCTGTTAGCGGATTAAAGTAACCCGCACCCAACATTACCGCATTGGCCGCAGCCGCAGAATTGAGCAACAGCGACGGCAGCGTTTCCGCCTCCGTTAACAACTGCTGGTGTAGCTGAGGGTCTTCAACAAGAAGCGGATTTAGAACATCAGATCCATGTGGTTTAATCAAAAGTATTTCTCCCGTTATAAGTTAAAAAGTTATTTATTCTCAAGCGCGCGGTTAAACAATAAAACCCTGTTTCTCAAGGTAAGCAATAATCACCGCCACCTCCTCATCCAAGGTCATCTGGTCAGTGTGCATATGAATCTCCGCCGCCGTTGGCGCCTCGTAGGGATCATCAATACCCGTAAAATTCTTAATCTCACCCGCCCGCGCCTTTTTATACAGCCCTTTCGGATCGCGCAACTCAGCCTCAGCCAGCGAACAATCCACAAAAATTTCAATAAACGCAAAACCCGACTCAGCATGCAATGCCCGCACCTTATCGCGATCAGCACGATAAGGGCTGATAAAGCTCGACAGCGCAATCACACCCGAATCGACAAACAATTTTGCAATCTCACCAATACGGCGAATATTCTCCGTGCGATCTTCTGCCGAAAAACCCAGATTTTTATTAATGCCCAAGCGAATATTGTCACCGTCCAAGCGATAACAAAGCTTGCCGCGCTGAAACAACGCATTCTCCACCGCCACCGCCACCGTACTCTTGCCACTTCCCGACAAACCGGTAAACCACAGCGTTGCACCACGCTGTCCCAACAGACGTGCGCGATCATCAATCGTAATATCACCGTCGTGCCAAGTGACGTTCGTTGCTTTTTGCTCAATCATGATGGTTTTATCCCAGTAGATAACTTCGCCGCGATACTAGAGACTTTCCAACTGCAAGTAAAACCGGATATTATGGATTCATTAATCGATTAAATCGATAACAAAACACAGACCCGAGGCCGTAATGAAATACAGTCTAAGACAACTCGAAATATTTCTCGCCATCGCCCGGCAGCAAAACATCTCCCGCGCCGCCGAAACATTGCACATGTCCCAGTCCGCAGCCAGCGCCGCCCTGCAAAACCTCGAGCAGGCTTACAATATCAGCCTCTTTAACCGCATCGGCAAAAAACTCGAACTCAACGAAGTCGGAAAAACACTGCGCAGCAAAGCCGAAATATTAATCAGCCATGCCCACGAATTTGATCAAGCCATGCAAGGCCACACCGACATCGGCCACCTCAAAGTTGGCGCCAGCTTCACCATCGGCAACCACCTCGCCGTCACCTATCTCGCAAGATACCTCAACAAACACCCAGAAGCCCAAGTCGACATCAACGTCGCCAACAGCTCCGCCATCGCCGCACAAGTTCTCAACTTCGAAGTCGACATCGGCATGATCGAAGGCCAAGTCAACCACAAAGACCTCGCCCTAATACCCTGGCGCGACGACAGCCTCGTCGTCTTCTGCAGCCCCGAACACCCACTGGCAAAAAAGAAAAACCTCAGCGAAAAAGATATTCTGCAAGCCCGCTGGATCCTCCGCGAACCCGAATCCGGCGCCCGACAAACCTTCAACCGCGCCCTCGCCGAGCTGCTGCCAATGTTAGATATCTATCTGGAATTTAAACACAATGAAGCCATAAAAAAGGCCGTAGAAGCCGGACTCGGCATAGGCTGCCTGTCGGAAATAGTACTGCAGAATAACTTTAAAAGCGGCGAACTTGTGCCCTTAAAATTACCGAAAAGAGATATGAAACGAACGTTTTATTTCGCACTACCGAAGAATCGCTACCGAACAGCAGCGATTGAAGAGTGGATGGCGGAGTGTTGTGGTGGGGTTTAACTGCCGACCCCCTCATCCCGCGCCCGCAACTTACGGCGAATAATCGCCATGCGCGCCTCATTCAGCGGCATCATCGCAATAAACACCATTGCCAGCAGCACAAACGCTGTCGGCGCCCATGACACACTCAAATGCAAACCAATCAAACTCATCTCAGTTTGCTCTGCCGCCTGCATATCAAACCCAAACCAACCGACAATGGCAAAACCCGCTGCTGTTTGGCGACGGCGGCGGCGATGTCGACTCGCCCTTCGGAGACGGTGACTTGCACGCTGTCGTTGCTGAGTTGTACTGAGAAGGCGGTGCCGATGGCTTTGACCATGCGGGTGCCTGCGTAGACTTCAAAGGGCCAGTTGGCGTTGTGGCTGACTTGGAAGTGGGCTTCGCCGCGCAGTAGGCGAATTTTGCGCACGTTGTCGCTGTAGTCGACCTGTACTTGGCTGTCGGTGTTTATTTTGAGAATTGAGCCGTCGACTAATTTGCGCTCTTGTATGCCGCCGATGGCGGTGACGTAAATGCCATTTGTGGCGTCGCTGGGCTGCATGACGACGAGCGAGACTGCGCCGATGGTGACGGCTAGCACTAGGCTTGCGGCTAGCGCGCTGCAGCGGTTAACTGACATCAGTGGGGCAAAGAATCGACGCAGGCGACTGGCAACGCTTTGCGTTGTTGTCTCGAGTGGAATGGAGAGTTCGGTGAGAATATTGGCGTCGTTCCAGAAGGCGCTGATGCGCAGCAGTTCCTGACGGTGGGCTGGACTGCGGGCTACCCACGCGCGCAGGGCGCGGACTTCCTCTGCGCTGGGTTCGGTGTCGCTGTCGAGACTTATCAGCCACTCGCGCGCTTCTTGCTCGATGCGGTCGCGATCACTAAAGGTGTGAATGTTACTCACTGTGATCGACCTCTGTGGTTGTCTTTGGCTCTCTTTTCACTGCCTGCCCTATCGCTGTTTTGGGGATTTTCGTCCATCCGATTTCTAATGAATTCGTCGCAGGCTTGCACGCCGTTCATAAGGTGCTTTTCTACTGTGCTCGCCGCTATGCCTAAACGCTCGGAAATTTCTTTGTGGGAGAGGCCGTAAACTTTGCGCATTAAGTAAACGCGACGGCACTTCTCGGTCAAGCTGGCGACGGCTTCGCAGTGGATGCCCAGTTTTTGTTGGGCGATCATTTCATCTTCTGGCGACCATTCCCCTACTAAGACGCTGGACTCGTCTTGATCCTCTATGTAGTCGGTAATTTTTCGCGACTTGGATCGCAGTTCTGAAATGGCGATATTTTTGGCGATGCGAAATAAAAACGATTTCGGCTGCTGCACGTGAGTGCTGCGCTCGGCGTTGTAGGCGCGCAAAAAGGCTTCCTGGGCGACGTCTTCAATATCTTGGGTATTGCGTAGATAGCGGGAAATAAAGCGCTTTAGTGCGGTTTGATGCTTTTCAAAGGCGGCGAGTATGGGTGTGGATTGGCTTTTCGCGCTATTTTTTTGGGGACGATTTGTCATGATGGCCTGTCGCTATCGACTGCTGCGCTGGTACCTAACAAACTGGTACCCATCAAGTAGGTGTATCCGTGCTCTGCTCGTGCCAATTGAAGTTCCGTCTCGTGGTGGGTTGATCGCCGCGGCTGTGCAGCTCGCGTTTTGCTCGATCATTGAGTAGGTTAAACGTAGTTTAGGATTCTGTGATTTTCAAGGGTGCGCTTTTGCCGCGGACGAGTTCTAAAGGGGTGGCAGCGAGGGGTTAAAACCTGCGACAATTCTGCTCTTTGCTAAGTTTCTCAGCCACCCTCAATAACCATAAGAAAAGAGGCTTTATGCGCGCGTTAGAAAACCTAAAAATTCTCGATTTTACGACGCTGGTTCCCGGCCCTTTTGCGACGATGATGCTGGCGGATATGGGTGCTGAAGTGCTGCGTGTGGAGTCGCCGACGCGGCCCGATATGGTGCGCGGCATGCCTCCTTTGGCTGACGGTACGTCATCGGCGCATGCTGTGTTAAACCGCAACAAACGCTCGATTGCCCTCGATTTAAAGAAGCCTGAGGCGGTGGATATTGCCCGACAGTTGGTGATGGAGTACGACATTGTAATTGAGCAGTTTCGGCCCGGGGTGATGGCGCGCTTGGGGCTGGATTATGCGACGTTGGCGGCGATTAACCCGCGTCTTATTTACTGTTCGGTGACCGGTTATGGCCAAACTGGCCCCTATCGCGATCGTGCGGGGCATGACAATAATTATTTGTCGATCTCTGGCTTGAATGGCTATTCCGGGCGCAGTGGTGAACGCACGCCGATTATGGGTATGCCCGTGGCCGATATTGCGGGCGGCTCGCTGCATGCGGTGGTGGGTATTTTGGCGGCGGTGAATCAGCGCCATATCAGTGGTGAGGGCCAGCATATTGATATCAGTATGACAGATGCTATGTTTTCACTGAATGCGCTGTTTGGCAGTGGCTATTTGGCGGCGGGTATTGAGCCAAAACCGAGCTCGACAAATTTAAATGGCGGCAGTTTTTACGATTATTACGCGACCTCTGATGGCCGCTTTTTGTCCGTTGGCAGCCTTGAGCCACAGTTCTTTATGGCATTGTGCAAAACGTTGGCTATCGAGGATATGTTGCCGGTGGTGGCTGCGGGCGGTGCAGATAGTCAGACGCTGCTGCGCGAGCGCATTGCGGCGGTTATTGCGACAAAAACTCTTGCTGAATGGCAGGTTATTTTTCAGCAACAGGATGCCTGTGTGGAGCCTGTGCTGACCTTTGCTGAGGCTTGCGCGTTCCAAGAGGCGGCTGGCAGAGAGATGATTATTGAGTTGCAAACGGGCGATGGGGGCACCCAGCGGCAAATTGCGGGGGCGGTAAAGTTGTCGAAGTCGCCTGCGGTGGCTGGGGCCATTGGTGGCCCCATGGGCGAGCACTCTCGCGATGTTTTAACGGCTTTGGGCCTTTCCGACGAGGCTATTGCTGCGCTGTACAGCAGTGGCGCGGTGGCCTAGCGGCGAGTTTAGCGGTTAGTAGTGCACGGCCTCTAAATTTGGCAGTAGATCTTGCCACTCGATAATGTAGGCCACGGGCTGAACCGGCTTATCGAATGGGAAGTCTGCTGCCCCAAACAGAGGGCCAGCATCCACTAGATAAATGGGCTCGAGGTCGACGCGTAACGATGCCGCTTTTATCTCTTTGTCGATATTGTCGAGGATCAGCGGCTCTGCATCTGGCGTGGAGAAGTAAGCGAGCACGGTGTGCGACTGCCCTGATATGCGAGACTTGACGTAACCAACGCGCAATTTTGACAGCGCCATGCCCATTTGCTGCAAGGTAAAGAGTTTGGTCATGGTGAAGGCTTGCCCGTCGCCCACATAGTTGATTAAAAACTCTATCGGGTCGGCCTTGGCATCGGATTTGCGCCAGCGGTCGATACCGTTAATTTGATTGGCGTTGTTGATAAAGCTGTTCACCCGGGTGAGCTTGTCAAGGTCGTCACTAATGCCTGTGTGGTTGATCATCTTCTGCCAGTCGCGCAGCCGGGCTTCCGTGACGGGGCCGTGATCTCTCGCTACCTGCTGCAATACTGTCTCGGGTATAACAAAACTGTCTGCACTGCCTTGAAATGCCATAACAAGACTTGCAAATACTAGTCGCCTTGCCGACGCTTTGATTCTACTGCTAATTACGCAATTTCCTTTGCTTTTCATGATGTATCCCCCCTTTTTAGTAACTCTTATCGCAAGGCTATGCTTGTCTGGGTACTTGGCATAGTCATTTGATTCGAGTATGTTGAGGCCGTCACATTTGCATGTTGCAAAACGGACTTAGAGCAGGTCAGGAGGACCTTATGAGCGTATATCGACAGCTTATTGCTGTGATTTCTGGTGTGATTATTGTGCTGACATCACTATGGATGCTGGTCAATATTTATGCCGATCGCACGCTGATGATTCAACAGGTGGAAACTCGCGCTCAGAGCGGCGCGACGGCGCTGGCAATCTCAATTACTGAGGTGTTGGCGAGCAAAAACAGTAGCCGTTTGGATACATTGTTTAATGCAGTGGCCGACTTGGGTGATTACGAGAAAATCTATTTTCACGATCTGCGCGGCGACCCCGTTATTCGCCGTGGATTTTCGGCCGCCAAACCCGCTGTTCCCGACCTATTTATGCAACTGATCGCCCTGCCCTCTGTTGAACGCACGGCTATCGTCTCATCGGGCTGGACCAAGCTGGGCGATGCCGGCGTCGTTATCAATAATCAGCGCCCTTACGAAACACTGTGGGCGTCAGCATTGCACACATTTAAGTGGGGTGGCGCTTTGGCGTTTCTGGGAATTTCGCTGAGTATTCTGTTTATTCATGGACGTTTGCGGGCAGCGCAGCGCTATCGGGTGCGATAGTGACTTTATTTGCCGCGACAACCCCACAGATAGTGACATAGGCCCCCGTGTAAAACGTATAATGCGAGCTTTTTACACGATTGGATTATTCAATGACCGTTCGCACTCGTATTGCTCCCTCTCCCACTGGCGATCCACACGTGGGCACTGCCTATGTTGCACTGTTCAATATGGCTTTCGCTCGCAGTCAGGGCGGCCAGTTTTTATTGCGCATTGAGGACACTGACCGCACGCGCTCTACGCCGGAGTCGGAAAAAGCCATTTTAGATGCGCTGCACTGGTTGGGTTTGGACTGGGATGAGGGCCCTGATAATGGCGGCCCGCACGGTCCCTATCGTCAGAGCGAGCGCTCGGATATCTATCGCCACCATGCCGATCTGCTGTTGCAAACGGGCAAAGCATTTCGCTGTTTTTGCAGCACCGATAGACTCGACAGTCTGCGCAAAACGCAAATGGAGGATAAGCAACAGGTTGGCTACGACGGCCACTGCCTGCATTTGTCCTCCGAAGATGTCGCTGCACGCCTCGCTAACCATGAGCCTCACGTTGTGCGCATGGAGGTTCCTCGCGAGGGCCAGTGCACCTTTGACGACATGCTGCGCGGCGAAATCAGTATCGATTGGGCGCAGATTGATATGCAGGTGCTGTTGAAAGAAGACGGCATGCCGACCTACCACTTGGCCAATGTGGTGGATGATCACCTGATGGAAATCACCCACGTTATTCGCGGTGAGGAGTGGATTAACTCGGCGCCGAAGCATATTTTGCTGTACCAGTATTTTGGCTGGGAACGTCCCGTTTTCTGCCATCTGCCGCTGCTGCGCAATACGGATAAGAGCAAGCTATCCAAACGCAAAAATCCGACCAGTATTTTGTTTTATCAGCGCATGGGCTATCTGCCAGAAGCGCTGCTCAACTATCTCGGCCGCATGGGCTGGTCAATGCCCGATGAGCGGGAGAAGTTCACTCTTGCCGATATGCTCGAGGTCTTTGATATACAGCGCGTTTCACTTGGCGGCCCGGTGTTTGATGTTGAAAAGCTGAGCTGGCTGAACGGCATGTGGATTCGCGAAGAGTTGAGCGACGAACAGCTTGCCGATCGCCTACAAGAGTGGGCGCTCAATCGCGAGCGCCTGATGGCCTTTTTGCCATTTGCCAAACAGCGTATGGAAACCCTGTCGGATATCGCCCCGCTGGGTAACTATCTGGTGTCAGGTATGCTGCCTATCAGCGCTGACGACCTTAAAGCCACGGGCATGGACGAAGAACAGCTGGTGATTGCGCTGCAGTTCGCGCTGTGGCGCCTAGAGTCGGTTCAGGTGTGGCAGCGTGACAATATCTTTAACGCTCTGAAAGCGATCGCCGACGGCCTAGACATTAAGCTAAAACCATTCCTAGCACCCTTCTTTATCGCTATCGCAGGCAGCAGCGCGTCAATCTCAGTGATGGATTCAATGCATTTGCTCGGCGCTGATATGTCTCGCGCAAGATTGCGTCACGCCATCGAGCTGCTTGGCGGCGTGGGTAAAAAGAAGCTTAAAAAGCTCGAAAGCGACTACCAGCAACTTGCTTAAACAAGCTTGACTTGGCGGTGCCCCATCCCTATCATGGCGCCTCCAAATTTGGGGCTATAGCTCAGCTGGGAGAGCGCAACACTGGCAGTGTTGAGGTCAGCGGTTCGATCCCGCTTAGCTCCACCAAATAAAAATCCCCCGTACGCAAGTACGGGGGATTTTTTTGTTTGTGCTCGTGAAATACACCAACCCACTAAAAACCATTTCAACGCTTTACGCAGCCCTCGAGACTGACACCTCCGCTGGCAACTTCAACAGAAATTCGAAGGCGGCCAGTGCTGCTTTGGCGCCTTCGCCCATGGAAACGATGATCTGCTTGTAGGGCACCGTGGTGACGTCTCCGCATGCGAAAATGCCTGTCTCTGAGGTCTGGCAGCGGGTGTCGATAATGACTTCACCGCTGGGGGTTAGGTCTACGACATCTTTGAGAAAGGCGCTGTTGGGGACGAGGCCGATCTGGACAAAGACGCCGTCGAGGGCTTTGTTGATCTCTGCTTTTGTCTCGCGATCTTGGTAGACAAGGCTGCTGACTTTGCCGTGCGTCGCGACAATTTTTTGCGTCATCACGTTTTTCAGTATGCTGATATTGCTGCGCGCATGGGCCTGATCAACCAGGATCTTGTCTGCTTTTAACTCGGGGGCAAATTCAAAGACGGTTACCGACTTGGCGATGCCTGACAGGTCTAGGGCTGCTTCAATGCCTGAGTTTCCGCCACCGATCACCGCGACGTCTTTGCCTTTGAAAAAGGGTCCATCGCAGTGGGGACAGTAGGCGACGCCGTTGCCGATATTTTCTTTTTCGCCGGGCACGCCGAGTTCTCTCCAGCGCGCACCGGTGGCGACAACGATTGTGCGGGTTTGAATAATCTCGCCGGAGGACAATGTCAGGGTTTTAATATCGCCTTTTTCAATGGCGGTAACGCGCAGATGCTCTTTGAGGGTGATGTCGTACTCGTCGAGGTGCATTTGCATGGCTGCGGTTAAGTCTGGGCCTGTTGTTTTCGGGACTGAGATAAGATTTTCAATGCCCATGGTGTCTTTCACTTGACCACCAATGATGTCGGCAATCAAGACGACTTTTAAGCCTTTGCGGGCCGCATAAATGGCTGCGCTAATACCTGATGGGCCGCCGCCGATAACGGTGACATCTTGCACCGGCAGTGTCTCTGCGGGCTCAGTTGGGCTTGATGGTGGGTAGAGCTCAATCAGTTTGTCGATCAGCTTGGCTGTGGTGATTTTGCCATTGGCAAACAGCTCGCCATTCAGATAGACACTGGGGACGCCTTGAATATCGCGCGCGGCAATAATATCGGGGAACAGGCCGCCATCGATCATCTCGCTGCTGATATTGGGGTTGAGCAGCGCAAACTGGTTCAGTGCCTGCACAACATCGGGGCAGTTATGGCAACTGAGGCTGACGAATACTTCAAACGTCAGTTTTTCCGTGAGTTCGCTGACAACAGTGGTCAGTCGTTTATCGAGCTTTATGGCCGATCCCGCACTCTGCAGCAAGGCGAGAATAAGGGAGTTGAATTCGTGTCCGCTGGGGATACCGGAAAACTGGATGCCGGTGGCGCTGCCTTCTACTTCGAGGAGGAAGCTGATGGGGCTGCGCAGTTGGCCGTGGGTGTCGCGTTCTTCTAGGGTAATTTTCTCAGCGACGCTAGCAACACTGCGCAAGAACGCAACCAATTCGGCGCGCTTGGGGTGGTCACCGGTTTGAATAACCAGTGTGACGGATTTCTGCATGGTGTCGGTGTAGCCTTTCACGGCGGCTAACATTTCATTGCTTAACATAACCTTTTCTCCTTTTTGCAACGCACATGGCGGCGGGTATCTCCCCTTGGCAGAGCATTTAAAAAGTGAGCATCGGGGGAATACTCACTTTTGTCCTACATTTTTTAAACGCTTAGATTTTTCCAACCAGATTCAAGGACGGGGCAAGTGTTGCTTCGCCTTCCTTCCACTTGGCGGGACAGACTTCGCCTGGATTGTCAGCAACGTACTGGGCTGCTTTTACTTTTTGTAGAAGCTGGCTGGCATCGCGACCAATACCTTCAGCGGT
>LIDE01000039.1 GCA_001438605.1 SAR92 bacterium BACL16 MAG-120619-bin48
TTACTTGCCATTAAGTATTTTTCTCTTTAATGGTACCGTTTAAAAGTACCGTTTAATATCACCGCCTAACGGCACAGTGAAAGGCATGTGAGAAAACTGATTAACCAAACGCATTGCGGCTTGTTTCTTATCTGTCGCGCCGAGTCCTTTTTTGTGGCTAATAAAAATAGATCAGCAGGAGAACAGGCTTGCCCAATATTTCTGAAGACGAGCTGAGAGCGCTAAACGTTTACCAAGAGGTGGAGACTTACGCATGGTTGCGCCTTCGCTATCGAATTACTGTCAGGTGTTTACTTGTGCTGGCCACGTTTGTTGTTCGCGGCATACTGGTTTCAACGGCGCCAGAGCACTTCGCGTATGAAGTATTTCTATCCAGTCGCGTCTCCTTGGAATATATAACTGATATGATTTTCTACAGAACAATCATAGCTGTCTCTCTGGCTTGTCTGTATGGCTTCGCATTGTATAAAAACCACTATTTACGATCCGTCTCGATGATCGCGTTAATGGCTGCTGTTGCACTGCTGTGGGGCGATTTGCAGATGTTTCTACTGTCGTCGATCGATCGCTTTTCGCCTCTTGCTTACACAAGTTTGGGCCTCAGAATAGTTGCAGCCATTCTTTTGGCGCTAAATTACTTTGATGTCCGCCGTTAAAAAAAGAACAGCAACCCCCGGCGATATCAGCGGTCCACAAGCATACCTTTAGTCGTCTGCAACCTTAGCGCCCGAGAGAATTGAAATTGCTGACAGCGTGGTTTGAGCGGCGTTCAGTCCCAGCCGGAAGTCCGCATCGGAAAATGTTGACCACACATCGAGAGGCGTGTGCCACGTCGGATTCCAACCCGCACCGGTGTGCGCACCGCGCTCATTTTCTCGCAGGCTAATTGATGGCACGATATTCATAAATGGTGTGGAATCGGTATTGGTCATATGCGGGCCCACCGTGGCGGGATAGTCCGTGTTGTATTTGTCAGCGGCCGCTTTGAAGGAAAAGGCTAACTGCATCGATTCTTCGGCTAACTCTGAAGCACTTTGAAACTCAATATTCACGTCTGCTTCGGCCCGCTGAGTAGAACTGATCGACCCATCGGCCCGCGGCGCACCGTGATCCCACAACATCATATCGTGTTGAATCATAGCCAACCAACGCGGCTCAGGGAATTTACCCGAGCCCGCCGGGCTTTCAATACCCTGAAGATGCCGACGCTGCTCAATATAGGCGGTTGAACCGTTCAACCCCGTCTCTTCGTTGTTCCACAGGGCAAAGCGAATCGAGCGTTCGGTCTGCACATCAGGCATGCTAAAAATACGCGCTAATTCAAGCACCAATGCTGTCCCTGATGCGTCGTCGTTCACGGCTTCATTCACGCCATGACCGTCCATATGTGCACCAATGATATACATTTCATCGGGCCGAGTAGAGCCTACTTTTGTGCAATATATTTCTTCCCTCTTACCGTCAACAGGGAGTTCCTCGTTGAGTTTGCGGATTCGTTCGTCGGGTTGGGCGTCCAAGTCACGGTTGACGCTTGTATCGACTCGATAACCGTAGACAGAGGCACCTCCGGGACCAACACCATTGCGACCAACAGGCCCACCGGTGGCTGTTGTCAAATCGTCGCTTTTCTCAGCCTGCGCCGACAGGGCGCGTGTCGGACGCGGCTTATCTTCAAAGTGATAGGTAAGGCGCTCGATATTCTCGCAGCCGACGTCGCGCAACTGCTGCTCGATCCAGTCTATTGCCTTTGCATTTCTTTGCGTACCCTGCCGTCGATCACCAAACTGTGTTAGCCCTTTGATACTTTTTTTATAGCTATCGAGGTTAAGCCTGCTGACCAACAGTTGGATATCGTCAGGGGTATCTTTTGCCATCGTCTCGGCGGCATTTGCAGTCATGGCCAAGGAGTAAAAAAGGGCGGTTGTCGAGAGAAGTAAACGCATTGAGCTAGACCTTATTTGTTGTTATTAGTAGAGGCTGCCACAGCTTATTAATCGGCAATAACTTTTATCTGTATGTTGACATTTTCCGAGTCGAAATCGAGGTTCTCCAGCTCACTTAAAATTTTATCTTCTAAAGATTTCGCCGCATCGACGTCACTGCCTATTGTGACTTTGACCTGCCTTTTCATCTCAGCATCACCATCCTTTGAATCGCCCGCCACGATCATGACATGCTTCTCGCCATCGGTCTCGTCATTCAGTTTAACTATCTTGATGTGCTTTCTGATACTGGCGTCGGGCAACGGATTCTCAAAAACATTCATGTCAGAGAGGACGTTAGCGCAGTTTATAGTCTCGTTTTTCAATTCACCGTAGAGGATGGGTAGGCCGATCAAGCTGCCTAAGATAAAGGCAGGGAGTATTTTGTCGTTCATGCACGATTCCTTTAGTTTTAGTTTTCAGTAGGAAAATGACAGGGAACGAGTCTAGGGTATGTGGCGGTAAAAAGCATCTATGCTAGTGTATGGCGTGCTAGGAAAAGTTTCCCGAACGTAATTAAAGATGAGGTTTCACGGCCCCTGATTTGTCGAACTGGAATGCCGGTTCTCGCCGACCCTCAATACCAAATAAAAAACCCCAACCTTTCGGCTGGGGTTTCTGATTTGGTACCAGTGGCCGGACTCGAACCGGCACGCTTTTAAGGGCGCGGGATTTTGAATCCCGTGTGTCTACCAATTCCACCACACTGGCATTCGCTTCGGCCCATCAAGGCAGAAGGGCGGCGATTATAGCAGTGATGATGGGCGGGTCAACTGGTATTTCCCCGCGTTGGTTGGCGAGGGGGCTGGGTAGTGTTTGGGGGGGTGGTTTCGCCCCTAAAATCGCACCGCAATTGGACAATCACATGTAGTTAAGCGAGATTGGCGATTGTTCCATGCTACCTCACATGCGAAAATGGTCGTTCATTTTGAATCAAGCCACTTTCAGAGATTTTATGCAGACTTCTAGTAGTAATTCGTTTATCGCCACCTTTTTAAAGATGGAATCTGCGGGCGGTGTCCTGCTCATTGTGGCGGCGACGCTGGCAATACTGATTGCGAACTCACCCTTGGATATCTATT
The DNA here is from genome assembly GCA_001438605.1 of SAR92 bacterium BACL16 MAG-120619-bin48. Classification (GTDB taxonomy): domain Bacteria; phylum Pseudomonadota; class Gammaproteobacteria; order Pseudomonadales; family Porticoccaceae; genus HTCC2207. Next base: position 3,065 of record LIDE01000039.1, read on the forward strand.
ACCAGCTGCTGCTGTCGACACCGGTTGAAATCCGAGTTGGCGCCCTTGAGGTGGCCAAGCCCCTGTTGCTGTGGATCAATGATGGCTTGATGGCACTTTTCTTTTTCCTTGTGGGGTTGGAATTAAAGCGTGAATTGCTAGAGGGGGAGTTGGCCGATCCGCGTAATATTATTCTTCCAGGTGTTGGTGCGGTCGGTGGAATGGTCATTCCGGCGTTAATTTACCTCTACTTTAACCATGAAAATCCTGTGGCAGTGAAAGGATGGGCAATTCCTGCGGCTACAGATATTGCCTTTGCCTTGGGAATTTTGATGCTGCTGGGATCACGTGTTCCAACGGCCATTAAGATTTTTCTGACCTCTCTGGCGATCTTTGACGATATTGGCGCGATTGTGATTATTGCGCTTTTTTACACGTCCAAAATTTCTATTTCGGCGCTGATAATCGCTGCAGTCTGTACCGCTGTATTGGCGATTTTGAATAAGCGCAAGGTGATGTCGAAGAGCCCCTATATTTTAGTGGGCGTGATTATGTGGGTGGCGACACTTAAATCTGGCGTGCATGCGACTTTGGCGGGCGTCGTTTTGGCGATGTTTATTCCCCTTGAAGCTGATCCCGAAACGGGGCGATCACCTCTGAAGACTCTTGAACATGATTTACATTCGGTGGTCGCGTTTTTTGTTCTGCCGCTGTTCGCGTTTGCCAATGCGGGTATCAATATTGCGGGGGTGGCTGTTGATGACCTCCTTCACAGCGTGCCTATTGGTATTGCATTGGGACTATTTGTGGGCAAACAGGTGGGCATTTTTGGCTTTTGTTGGTTGTTTATCAAACTTAAAGTCACCCAGCTGCCGGTGGAAATGAGTTGGCTGACGCTCTATGGCGTTGCCATGCTCTGCGGTATTGGTTTCACCATGAGCTTGTTTGTTGGCTCCCTTGCCTTTGAAGAGACGGGCGTTGATTTACTCTTTGATGAAAGGCTGGGAATCATTATTGGTTCCCTGTTGTCCGGTGTTTTTGGCTACGCTGTTTTACGTGTGAGTCTGCCGAAGGGCGACTAGTTCCCCTCTCGTAAGTTAGTTTTTGCGCGGTGAAAGGGTTTGGCCTTTGCGTCGAATTTCTATACCCTTGCCGGCTCTAAACGACAACTGAGCTTAGCTCGCTAAAAGTGTTATTTATGCGCCGTGATCTTTTTCAATTTGATCTCCCTGATGAGTTGATTGCCAAGCAGCCTGCTGCCCAGCGGCAGGGCAGTCGTCTGCTCTATCTCGATTCGCAAAAGAGCGATTTGCGCCATCAACAGTTTGCCGATTTACTTGGCCATATTGCGCCGGGCGACTTGATGGTGTTTAACAATACTAAGGTGATTCCGGCGCGTCTCTTCGGTCAAAAATCGAGTGGTGGCAAGATCGAGGTGTTGGTGGAGCGAGTATTGAGTCAGTACGGGGTGTTGGCCCACATTCGCGCCAGTAAATCGCCCAAAGCGGGCACCCAGTTATTGTTCGATGGCGGTCATCGCGCCGAGATGGTTGCCCGTGCAGATGATCTGTTCGAGCTGAACTTCGCTGCGCCGGTACTCGAGGTACTTGAGCAGATTGGCCATATGCCTCTGCCGCCCTATATTGACCGCGCCGATACTGAAACGGACAAGTCGCGTTACCAAACTGTGTATGCTCAGCAATTGGGAGCGGTCGCCGCACCGACCGCGGGTTTGCATTTTGATGAGCGCATGCTTGCTGCCATAAAAGCTAAGGGTGCACAGATTGCATTTGTCACGTTGCACGTTGGCGCGGGTACATTCCAGCCTGTGCGAGCGGAGAATATCGTCGATCACAAAATGCACAGCGAGTGGTTGCAGGTTAGCGACGAGGTGTGTGAACAAGTCTTGGCAACGAAAGCGGCGGGCGGGCGCGTTATCGCTGTGGGGACAACCAGTGTGCGCTGTCTAGAGACTGCAGCTCGCAGCGGTCAGATCATGCCCTTCGAGGGTGATACCAATATTTTTATCTATCCCGGTTACCGTTTCAACGTGGCCGATGCACTGTTGACCAATTTTCATTTGTCTGAATCGACACTGTTAATGTTGGTCAGCGCGTTTTCTGGGTATGGGCCTATCATGAGCGCGTATCGAGAAGCAGTGGCCGAGCGCTACCGATTTTTTAGCTACGGTGACACCATGTTCCTACGTCACAACCCCAATGCTGCCAAGGATATTCCAGAATGACATCGACACCTGTATCGACGCCTAGCCGCCACTGTTTTATGACGTTTGACGTCTCCGCAACAGACGGTAAGGCACGTCGCGGCGAAATTAGCTTTCCTCGCGGCAAGGTGCAGACCCCGGCTTTCATGCCAGTGGGTACCTATGGCACGGTTAAAGGCATGTTACCGAAGGATATTGCGGATATTGGCGCGGAGATTATTTTAGGTAATACCTTTCACTTGATGTTGCGGCCTGGCACCGAGGTCGTAAAAGCGCATGGCGATTTACACAACTTTATTCAGTGGCAGGGGCCTATTCTTACCGACTCGGGCGGTTTTCAAGTGTTCAGTCTGGGCGATATGCGCAAAATCAGTGAAGCGGGTGTGAAGTTCCAGTCGCCTATTGACGGCAGTCCAGTGTTTATCGATCCCGAGACCTCCATGCAGGTGCAGCGCGATCTCGGCAGCGACATTGTGATGATCTTTGATGAGTGCACGCCCCATCCCGCGACCGAACAGCAGGCGCGCGATTCTATGCAGCTGTCGCTGCGCTGGGCTGCGCGCAGCAAAGCCGCCCATGGTGACAACCCGTCAGCCTTGTTCGGTATTGTGCAGGGCGGTATGTATGAATCTCTGCGCGATGAATCCCTCCAAGGGCTTGTTGATATTGGGTTTGACGGCTATGCCATTGGTGGGCTGTCTGTGGGTGAGCCTAAGGAGGATATGATGCGCGTTCTCGATCACCTTGCCTACCAAATGCCCGCCGATCGCCCGCGCTATTTGATGGGTGTGGGCAAGCCAGAGGATCTGGTCGAAGGCGTACGACGCGGTATTGATATGTTTGACTGTGTTATGCCCACACGCAATGCACGCAATGGTCATTTGTTCACCAGCACTGGGGTAATCAAAATTCGCAACGCTCGTCATCGCTACGATACGGGACCACTCGACAGCCAGTGCGACTGTTATACCTGCCGTAACTTTAGCCGCGCCTACCTTCATCATCTGGAAAAGTGCGGTGAGATGCTCAGCGCGCAATTAAATACCATCCACAATTTGCGCTATTATCAAACGCTGATGGCGGGCTTGCGTGAGGCCATTACAGAAGGTCGTCTCGATGCTTTTGCTGACGATTTCTACGCCATGCGAGCGCCCACCACCTCGGCGGACTAGTGGTGGGGCTTTAAATCGGTAAAACTGCCCCCAATTACTACTTTAATACCGCTATAATGCGCCGCTGAAAATACTGGACTGTCGATTTATGCCTAACAAATTCCCCCTTTGGAAGAACGTAATGATTCTTCTGGTTGTTGTGTTTGGTTTTGTTTATGCCGCGCCCAACCTCTACCCGCCTGATCCCGCCATACAGTTGTCGGGACAGAGTGGCGCCATGACGATTGACGCAGCGGTGTTAGAAAAAGTCGAGCAGTCGTTGGATGAAGCCGGTATTGAGTATTTTGATGGCGTCGCCAATGGCGACAGCTTGTTGGTGCGTTTGCGCAAGCCCGATTTGCAGTTGCGCGCCAAAGAAGTTATTCAGGCCGAGATGGGCGGGGACTATATCGTTGCGCTCAACTTGGCACCAACAACGCCAAAATGGTTGAGCGATATCGGCGGCATGCCGATGAAACTTGGCCTAGACCTTAGCGGGGGCGTGCATTTCTTGCTGGAAGTTGATTTAGGCTCCGCGCTGAAAACGCGCTTGGAGGGCGACTTAGAAGATGTTAAGTCGACTCTCCGTGAGGCGCGTATTCGCTACCGTAGTTTTGAGTTGAAGGGCGACCAGCTGGTGGGCCAGTTCCGTGACGCGGAGCAGGGTGATCGTGCTAAGACCCTGATTCGCACCACATACAGCGATCTGCAGCCGGTTTCAGAGCCGGGACAAAACCCGTTGATACTAACGTTAAGAATCAGCGAACTGGCCGCGCGAGAAATCGAAGACAACGCGATCAAACAAAACCTCACTTCGTTGCGCAATCGCGTCAATGAGTTGGGCGTGTCTGAACCGCTGGTGTCTCGACAGGGTAAAAACCGTATCGTGGTTGAGCTGCCTGGCGTCCAAGATACGGCTGAAGCTAAGCGTATTATTGGTAAAACCGCCAATTTAGAATTCCGTCTTGCTGCGCTTGATAATATTGGCGAAGTGTTTGATTTTCGCGATCCCGCCAGTCAGGGTCCTGACGCGCGTCTTGAGAATAACGCTGTTATCACCGGCGAAAACGTCACCGATGCACGGGCCAGCTTCGACGAAAATGGTCGCCCTCAGGTGAATATTACCTTAGATGCGCAGGGCGGATGGCAAATGGGCCATGCGACAAGAGACAATATTGGTCGTCGACTCGGTGTACTCTTTATCGAGTACAAAACCAAACTTGAAAAATCGATCGACGACAGCGGTGCAGTGGTTTTGACACCCGTGCCATTTGTCGAGAAAAACATTATCAGTCTGGCGACCATTCAGGCCCAGCTCGGCAAGCAATTCCGAATCACAGGGCTGGAGCAGCGCGAGTCATCTGAGTTGGCGTTGCTGTTGCGAGCAGGTGCGCTTGCCGCGCCGATGTACATTGTTGAAGAGCGCACCATCGGGCCCTCGCTGGGCGCTGACAATATTGAGCTTGGCGTCAAATCGGTCACCGTGGGTATGGGATTAGTTCTGCTATTTATGGTTATGTTCTATCGCGCATTTGGACTGTTCGCCAACGTCGCATTGGTGATGAACCTCATTCTTTTGATCGCCTTTATGTCACTATTAGGCGCCACACTCACGTTGCCCGGTATTGCAGGTATCGTTTTGACGGTCGGTATGGCAGTAGACGCCAATGTCCTGATTTTTGCGCGGATTCGCGAAGAGTTGGTGGCGGGGGTGTCGCCACAGGGGGCGATTAGTGCTGGCTATGATCGCGCATTCACATCGATTCTCGATGCTAACGTCACCACATTAATTGTTGCACTGATTCTGTTTGCCGTTGGTTCAGGCCCTGTGCAGGGCTTTGCTGTGACTCTCTCGATCGGTATTTCGACCTCAATGTTTACCGCCATTTTGTTGACCCGTTCGCTGGTAAATATGACGGTGGGTGGACGCAAACTTCAAACGTTGTGGATTTAGGGAGCCGACCATGAGTGATTTAAAAGTGTACAACTTTATGGGCCTGCGCAAATTTGCGTTGGCTTTCTCAATTCTAATGCTGGTTGCCTCGGTAGGCTCCCTCTCCACCAAAGGCCTTGTGTTTGGCTTGGATTTCTCCGGCGGCACGCAAATTGAAGTCGGTTATGAAAAGCCTGCCGACGTCTCGGTCTTACGTCAGCAGCTGGTCTCTGCAGGGTTTGAGAGCCCAGTGGTTGTGCATTTTGGCGCTGAGACCGATGTGTTAATTCGTCTTCAAGGCGAACCAGACCAAACACTCGCCGAGCGCGTCTACTCGGTTTTACAATCGAACGGCGATAACATTGAGCTGCGCAGAGTTGATTTTGTTGGCCCTCAAATTGGTGAAGAGCTTCGCGAAGATGGCGGGCTGGGCATGCTGGCAGCACTCGCAGTAGTAATGCTCTATGTCGCTGTGCGCTTCCAGTTTAAATTTGCGCTGGGTGCAGTCTTAGCGCTTGTGCATGACGTGATTATCACCATGGGGTTCTTTTCGGTATTCGCGCTAGAGTTCGACCTAACCGTACTTGCCGCTGTTTTGGCGGTGGTCGGATACTCGCTCAACGACACCATTATTGTATTTGACCGTATCCGTGAAAATTTCCGCAAAATACGCAAAGCTGAACCTGTCGATGTGATCAATGAATCCATGAGTCAGACATTGTGGCGCACCATTAACACCTCGTTCACCACCATGCTTGTCCTCTTGGCGCTGTTTTTCCTCGGCGGCGAGTTGATTCACAACTTCTCGGTAGCACTGATTGTGGGTATTGGCGTCGGTACTTACTCTTCGATCTATGTCGCGTCCACTCTGCTGTTGGCTCTCAATATACAGCGCGAGGATATTTTGGAGCCGGTTGAGGGAGAATTGGTTGACGATTTGCCTTAATTCCATACTGCAATAGTCACCGCTAGACCGCCGGGAGTATGCCAAGTTCCGGCGGTTTTGTTTTATACTGCCGAAAACTCCATAAAGGGTGAGGGCGCAGTGATAAAACATCTATTTAAAACAATAACCAAACAAGCCCACAAAGAAACGCCGAGCCAGCCGCTCTATCAGTCAGCGGGTGTCACCTCAGAACAGTTCGCAGCCCACTGGATGCCGTTCAGTGGCAATCGTGACTTCAAACAAAATCCCCGAATGATTGTTGGTGCTGAGGGGCCTTACCTCATTGCTGCTGATGGCCGAAAAATCTTTGACGGCTTGTCAGGCCTTTGGACAACAGGCTTAGGCCACTGTCGGCCAGAAATTGCTGCAGCCATTGCCAAGCAGGCGAGCACTCTAGACTTTTGCGCCCCCTTTCAATTTGGCCAACCCAAATCCTTTGAGTTAGCTGAGCGGATTACTCAGTTTATGCCTGCTGGTCTGAATCGGGTGTTTTTTACCGGCTCTGGATCTGAGAGCGCGGACACCGCTTTAAAAATGGCTCGGGCATACTGGCGCAAAAAAGGTCAGGCCTCTAAAACTCGTTTTATTGGTCGCGCCAAAGGTTATCACGGTGTTAATTTTGGTGGTATCAGCGTTGGTGGTATTGTCGGCAACCGAGCCACGTTTGGCCAGTCGATTGAAGCCGATCATCTCTCCCATACAATGCTGCCGGAAAATGTGTTTAGCCGCGGCATGCCTCAGCATGGCGCCCATTTAGCGGATGAACTCTTAAGTTTAATTGCCCTACATGACGCCTCTAATATTGCAGCGGTGATTGTTGAGCCGATGGCTGGTTCCGCAGGGGTTATTCCACCGCCGGTCGGTTACTTGCAGCGTCTGCGCGACATCTGTGATCAACACAATATTTTGCTGATCTTCGACGAAGTGATTACGGGTTTCGGTCGTGTGGGCGCTGCAACAGGCGCCGAAGAATACGGAGTCGTGCCGGATATTCTCAATGTCGCTAAGCAGTTAACCAACGGCTCCGTGCCCATGGGTGCGGTCATTGCCAAACAAGAAATTCATGACACGTTTATGGATGGTGGTGGCCCCGACTATATGATCGAGTTTCCTCACGGTTACACCTATTCGGCACACCCTCTGGCCTGCGCAGCGGGTTTAGCGGCGCTCGATATTCTGGAAAAGGAAAACATGTTTGAACGCGTGCGCGAAATCGCTCCCGTGCTAGAAAAAGCCGTACACAGTTTGCAAGGGGCGAAACATGTGGTCGATATCCGTAATTATGGATCAGCTGCGGGTATCACGTTGGCGGCCCTGCCTGGAGAGCCGGCCAAGCGGCCCTTTCAGGCAGCAATGAAGTGCTGGGAGAAGGGTTTTTATGTGCGCTACGGTGGCGATACTCTTCAGCTCGGTCTACCCTTTATCACCAATGCAACGCAGATCGACCTGCTGATTAATGCCATGGGCGAAGCGCTCAGCGAGATAGATTGATCACGGTGAAGCCACAGGAGATGTTACTCTGCCAGCAGTCGCTGCGATCGGTGAGTTGCCTGCCCCAAAAAATTAAATTTTTTGGGGCCTAAAAGGTGACAGACGCAACCATCGTCGTGTTTCGATCAAATCTAGTGGCGGAAAAATTACAAAGCCAGTATTCTCGCCGCCCAATTTCCGCGAGGTTCTTACTGTCCTTAAAATGATGAAATCACCGTCGGTTACATTCCTCTTCGTGTCCCTGATATCAGGCTGTTCACTTATTCAGCCGCCGCAAAATGTTGCAGAGTGCCCCGTACCTGAGAAAATTGAGGCACCCGCTGAAGTTCAAATATGTCCCGAGCCACAGGTGGTTGAGCGCATTGTGACCAAAATTGTCGAGGTGCCAGCCCCACAACCAAAGCCTGTTGCCGCTCCCCCGGCGACGAATACTGCGGGCAAACTGCATCTGCCGATTGTAGGTGCCATTGAATGGGCGAAAATAGAGCCCGCAGATATCTGGTTGGAGGCGCGTATTGATACCGGCGCCGAGTCAACATCTGTTCATGCTGAGGATATTCAGTTGGTTGAAAAAGACGGCAAGCGCTTTGTTCGTTTCGTTCTCGTCGATCCTAAAAGCGGGAACAGCTATCAGCAAGAAATTAGATTGCGCCGACGAGTCATCATCAAGCAGACCGCCGGTCCCAGTGAAAAGCGCTATGTGGTAAAAATGTGGGTGACGTTGGGCGATGTTAAATCAAGAATCGACGTCAACCTATCAGACCGCAAAGACTTTGAATTCCCGCTGCTTATCGGCCGCAATTTTTTAACTGACGCGATGATTGTTGATGTCAGCCGTCACCACACAAAATCTACCCCAACAAATGTGAAAAAATGATCAAATCTAAAGTTCAGGTCGGTCTTATTGCCGCCGGTTTTATCGCATTGGGACTTGGTTTAACGCTCTATAAAGCGATAAGCCTAGGGTTGCCGCTGATGCCTGGCGAGTACCGAGAGGTGTGGACCGTCGAATCGAAAACCAGCTTTACACCAACAAAGGGCCCTGTAAACGTCGAGCTGCGGTTGCCGGCCACCTTGGCGGGTTGGGTGATTCTGGAAGAGCACTTTGTCTCTTCTGGATTTGGCTTTTCCATTATCGAAGATGGAGAAACCAGCAGTAAAGCGCGCTGGGCGCGTCAAGAGCTAGAGCGTCCCACAACCCTCTATTACAAGATGCAGATTCATCGCGCGAGCGACAACAATGAATTGCCGCCAATGGCCTTCGTCAAACCGCAAACGCCATTGCTTGAGCCTGACCAAGAAGCGGCGATGGATAGATTGGTTGATCGCCTAAAAACGCAGTCGTCAAATACTGAAACATTTGTGCTTCTGCTGTTGCAGGAATTTTTGCGTGATTCACCCGATCAAGACACGGTTTTCCTGCTCGACTCCTACCAAGAAGACGCCATCATGGTGTTGATGGACGCGCTGGCTGTCGCTGATATCAGCGCCCACCAGATTCGCGGTATCGTATTAGAAGATGGTCGACGTCGACAGCAACTCAGCTCGTTGATCGAAGTCTACACAGACGGGCGCTGGCGGGTTTTCGACCCCAGAACTGCTCGGGCAGGGTTGCCAAAAAACTTCTTCATCTGGCAGCGCAGTGATGACTCTATTTTAAATGTTGTTGGCGGCAGAAACTCCAGTCTTGAGTTTGCCCTTGTCAGCAACAGTCTGCCCGCCAAAGCGGTGGTTGAAATGGAACAGCGCTCCGAGCAGTTTGCGCTGCTCGACTTTTCAATCTATACCTTGCCGGTTGAACAGCAGGGTATTTTTAAAGGGCTGTTATTAATTCCCGTCGCGGCTCTAGTTGTCGTGATAATGCGAATTCTTGTGGGCATCCGCACGTCTGGAACGTTTATGCCGATACTGATTGCCCTCGCGTTTATTCAGACCACGCTGTTTATTGGTCTAATCATCTTCTTGGGTTTAATTGGAACAGGCCTCTGGATTCGCTCCTATCTCAGCAGGCTCAATTTACTCTTGGTGGCGCGGGTCGCCACTGTGGTTATTGTTGTTATCTTGCTGATGGCAGCGCTGGCGATTATTAGTTATAAGCTGGGTCTTGATCAGGTTTTAACAGTCACCTTTTTCCCCATTATTATTGTCGCATGGACAATTGAGCGCATGTCGATTTTATGGGATGAAGACGGCGGTCACGAAGTGTTAATTCAAGGCGGTGGCAGTTTGCTGGTCGCTGTAATGGCCTATTTGGTCATGTCTAATCACGTCGTTGAGCACCTCACCTTTAATTTCCCAGAACTTATGTTGAGTTTGCTTGGCGTAATTCTTTTACTTGGAAAATACACCGGGTATCGGCTCTCAGAGCTCTATCGTTTCCGCGACTTAGCGAAACAATAAGTTATGAACTTTTTAATGTCGCCATCAAAATTGCGCGAGCTCGGCATACTCGGTATGAACTCGCGCAACATTGGTTATATTGGTCGCTACAATCAGCGGAAAAATTACCACTTAGCAGACAATAAACTCGCCACGAAGAGCGCAGCCCTTGAGCTTGGGATAGCCGTTCCCGAACTCTACGGCACCATCGAATACCAGTTTCAAATCAAAGATATGCTCGACTCGCTCGCAGAGCGCGAGAGCTTTGTTATCAAACCTGCCCAGGGAAGTGGCGGCAAAGGCATCTTGGTGATTATTGGTCGTGATGGTGAGTATTTTATTAAATCGAGTGGCGTCAGAATCGATGGCCGAGAAGTCCGTCGCCACACTGACAATATTCTTGCTGGGCTGCACAGCCTTGGCGGGCGCAATGACCGAGCGATGATTGAAGCGCTTATCGACTTTGACCCCGTTCTCAAAGACTATAGCTACGAGGGTGTGCCCGATATCCGTGTAATTGTATTTCGCGGCGTACCGGTGATGGCAATGATGCGCTGCGCGACACGCAGTTCTGACGGCAAGGCCAATCTGCATCAGGGCGCAGTGGGTGTTGGTCTAGATCTTGGCAGCGGCCAAAGCATTCACGCCGTGCAGCACAACCGTATTGTCACGCAGCACCCTGACACCCATATGACCTTCGATCAGTTAAAAATACCCTACTGGGAGAGCGTACTCGAGTTAGCATCAAGTTGTGCGCGAATGGCGGGACTGGACTACCTTGGGGCAGATATTGTGCTGGATAAGCAGCGTGGGCCGATGCTCCTCGAGTTAAACGCGCGTCCTGGTTTAGCCATTCAGGTGGCAAACCAAGCCGGACTCCATCATAGGCTTGTCGCCGCGATGGAAATCGCCGATTCAACAAGTGATCAAAGTGAGAGAATTGCGTTGGCGCGGCAACAGTTTGGCCAAAAGTCACACCCTCCTTCAGGCTTTTAGCCAAACCTTCTCCGTTTATTTTACGGACATTCCTTTTTCTAATACACCTGTCGCAAACGCTTTTTTTTCACTGGAATCGAAAAAGTGCAGACAAAATTACCCTTTCAAAACAGCTTCGTTAAAGTGGAAAAAAACACCTACCCTATCGCTAAGTGACGAATAATTGCGCAAAACAATTAAATTCCTAGCACCTCTGCTAAAACCCTTTTATAGCAACATTAATTCGCAATTTTTCCTCTAAAGCCAACTGCTAGAATCTGAGCCCATAACACCGTTATTTTTTACAACAGCCAACGGAACTGGAGTTCGCCCTATGTCGGTTTTTTCTCATCGCGAGTTTGATAATCATCAACAAGTTGCCTTCTTTAACGACAAAAAATCCGGGTTGCGCGCCATTATTGCTGTGCACAACACCAATTTAGGTCCCGCTCTGGGCGGCTGTCGCATGTGGCCCTATGGATCAGACGAAGAAGCGCTGACGGACGTCTTGCGGCTTTCAAAGGGCATGACCTATAAGTCAGCGCTTGCCAATCTACAGCTAGGCGGCGGCAAAGCCGTTATTATCGGCGAGTCGCGCACCCAAAAAACTGACGACTTGCTCTATGCCATGGGCGATTTTATTGAGGGTTTGGGCGGCCGCTATATTACAACTGAAGACTCGGGCACCTCGGTGACCGATATTCTCAAGATGGGACAGCGCACCGAGCACGTTAGCGGTGTCGATAAAGCCTCTGATCATGGTGGTGACCCGTCGCCAACCACTGCTCGAGGTGTTTTTGTGAGTTTGCGCGAAGCGGTTTTGCACAAGCTGGGCCGATCAGATCTCAAAGGCTTGAAAGTGGCCATTCAAGGTCTGGGTAACGTGGGTTATCGGTTGGCACGCTATTTACATGAGGCCGGTGCAACCCTCTATGTCACCGACATTGTTAAGGTCAATGTTGATCGCGCGGTGCGCGAGTTGGGTGCTACTGCGGTGTCAGGAGAAGATATTTTTGGACTGGACGTCGACGTTTTTGCGCCCTGTGCTCTTGGCGCCGCAATTAACGACAACACAATCGACAAACTAAAGGTGTCGATTGTCGCAGGCGCCGCCAACAACCAGCTGGCGACGCTGAAACATGGTGAAATACTGCACCAGCGCGGTATCTTGTACGCCCCCGACTATGTGGTGAATGCGGGCGGCATTATCGACGTTTACTATCAGCGGAAAATGCTGGTGGCCGGGTACAGCGCTGCAAACTACGCGAAAGACCTCAGCGCCAAAGTAGACGGCATTGGCGCAACCCTGCACGAAATCTTTGTTCGCAGTGACGCGGAAAATGTACCTACTTTTGTGGTGGCTGACCGACTTGCTGAAGAGCGTTTCAATGCTGTCGACTGCCATTGGCAGCCGCAGCGTCAAAATCAGCTCAAATCAAATGCCCCAATGGCAGCTCCGTCTTGTAACAGATAGGTTTAAGCGAAAAACTGCTTTTAACGTGATCCAAACCCTCAACCTGAGTCAGCTTATCGAGAAAATATTGATAGGCGAGCAGGTCGGGGGTGACCACGCGAATCAGATAGTCAAAATCACCGGTCATAAGATAACACTCCATGACCTCCGGCCAATTAAGCACCTGCTGAGCGAAGTGATCTAAATCCTTTTTTACCTGATGGTGCAATGTTATCTGAACGAAAACCGTGACGGGCAAACCCACTTTCATAGGGTCGATCAGCGTCACTCGTTTGGTAATGTAGCCCAGCGCCTCAAGGTTTTTCACACGGCGCGAGCAGGGCGATGGCGAGAGACAGACTTTGTCGGCCAGCTCGAGGTTTGAAATACCCCCGTCGGATTGCAATATATTGATAATCTTCCAATCAATATTATCTAATTTGTACTCAGTCATATGTTTCCTGCTTATATAAGCCGCACAGTTTAAAGGCGCGGGTTGCTGTTTATGAAATCGAGCCTTAACTAGGCTTATCGAACCTGCCTAGCTAGTCTTGCTACACACCGGAAAATCGAGGTTATTTGCCACATTTACCAAGTATAGGTAACTTCGCGCAATAATTCACCGTGAACTAGTAACGTAACGCGATAACCTGTCTTAACCTATATTCCGGAATCATTACTTTGGCAGGATTCTCTAGCCTCGCTCATGCTAATTTTATGCTCTATAAAAAGGGTCTGTGGGCGGACGGTTTTTAAATAAGTCGGCCACAACAGGGGTGTCAAATTCGGCATACACTCAGTACAGGACCCTGACAAAAATGATGGAAAAAGCAACATTCTTTGAGGTGGTAAATGGTAGTGAAAAAAACAGATAGAGTGGCGCAGCACAATGTGGCCACAGCCTTTATGGACGGTTCAGCAGTGACTATTCCAACCCTGAGCATTTTACAGGCCGATGGCACATTGCTGGCCGGAACGGCGATCCCCGCCATGGATCGCGCGCTAGCAGAAAAAATCTATAGCGACATGGTTTATACCCGCAGTCTCGATGAACGCATGGTAGGTGCCCAGCGGCAGGGACGATTGAGCTTTTATCTCACCTGCACCGGTGAAGAGGCCTCTGTAGCAGGCACGATAGCGGCTTTTAATGCCGACGATATGGTGATGGGCCAATACCGAGAGCAAGTCGCACTGCGCTTTCGCGGCTTTACCACCGCGCAGTTTATGAACCAGCTGTTTAGTAATAACCAAGATCTAGGGAAGGGCCGGCAGATGCCGGTGCATTACGGTAGTCGCGCGTTAAATTTTATGACCATCAGTTCGCCACTGGCGACGCAGATCCCACAGGCCGCGGGCTACGCCTATGGTCAGAAGTTGGCAGGTAAAAAAGCCTGTACCCTCTGTTACTTCGGCGAGGGAGCCGCCTCCGAGGGCGATTTCCATGCTGGTCTCAATATGGCCGCAGTGCTGAAGTGTCCTGTGGTATTTGTCGCGCGAAATAACGGCTACGCCATTTCAACGCCGGCAGCCGAGCAGTTCGCCGGCGACGGCATTGCACCGCGGGGTCTCGCTTACGGTATCAAAACTATTCGCGTGGACGGCAACGATATTTTGGCGGTTTATGCGGCCGCTGTGGAAGCTCGCAAAATAGCGGTGGAAGAGCAGGCCCCTGTCTTAATTGAAACCATGAGTTATCGCCTTGGCGCTCACTCAACATCCGATGACCCAAGCGGCTATCGCAGTGCGGAAGAAGAGGAAATCTGGCGTCAAAAAGACCCCATCATTCGAATGAAGAATTGGTTGATTAAACAAAAATGGTGGGATGAGGCGCGCGATGAAACGCTGCGATCTGGATTCCGCAGTGAAATTCTCGATGAGCTGAAGTTAGCCGAAAAAAGGCCTAAACCACTTCTCAACGATATTATCGGTGATGTCTATAAAACGCCTCCCACGCATCTTCAAGAGCAGCTGGCGGATTTAAAGGCACATATTGCCAAGTACCCCGACAAGTATCCGAAAGACTCTTTGACTCACGGGGAGGGCTAACATGAACACTGTTGAAACTAAGCGGATGAACCTGCTGCAGGCGATTAACAGCGCGCTGGATACTGCGATGGAAGCCGATGGCAAGGTGGTTTGCCTTGGTGAAGATATTGGTAAGTTTGGCGGCGTTTTTCGCGCCACCAGTAACTTGCAGGAAAAATTTGGCCGACTGCGCTGTTTTAATACACCGCTCACCGAACAGGGTATCGCAGGTTTTGCGATTGGCCTTGCGGCCCAAGGGTCAGTGGCTGTGGCTGAAATACAGTTCGCGGATTATATTTTCCCAGCCTTCGACCAAATTGTGAATGAGGCGGCCAAGTTTCGCTATCGCAGCGGCGATCAGTTTAATTGTGGCGGTCTAACCATTCGAGCGCCCTACGGCGGCGGCATTGACGGAGGTCTCTATCACTCGCAATCTCCAGAAGCCTATTTTTGCCACACGCCGGGCTTAAAAGTCGTGATTCCAAGCAGCCCTTATCAAGCAAAAGGCCTACTGTTGGCTGCTATTCGCGATCCCGACCCTGTGTTGTTTTTTGAGCCTAAAGCCATATATCGCGCCTCGGTTGGCGAGGTGCCAGTGACGGATTACGAGCTGCCGATTGGTGTTGCCGAAGTGGTTCAGGAGGGCACCGATATCACGCTGTTGGGTTGGGGTGCGCAGATGATCCAAATTAATAAAGCGGCAGAGATGGCCGCCGGCGAGGGTATTTCTTGCGAGGTGATTGATTTGCGCACGCTGTTACCTTGGGATCGAGACACCGTTGCCACGTCTGTGAGCAAGACAGGTAGATTGTTGATTAGCCACGAAGCGCCCTTGACGGGCGGTTTTGCCGGTGAGATTACAGCGACAATTCAAGAGCGTTGCTTTCTGAGTCTAGAGTCGCCGATAACCCGGGTTGCCGGACTGGATACACCGTTTCCACTGATCCAAGAAAAGCAGTATTTACCTGATTATTTAAAAATTTACGAAGCAATAAAAGCCTCTGTTAATTTCTAGGGCAAGGTTTTATTGATCGTTACAGCCCTAAATTGATAGGGGTTTTAGGAGAACAAAATGAAAAAAGATTTTATCTTGCCGGACATTGGCGAAGGCATCGTCGAGTGCGAAGTGATTGAATGGAAAGTCAAAGAGGGCGATACCATTGACGAGGATCAAATCGTTGTTGATGTGAGCACGGATAAGGCCATATTTGAGATCCCATCCATGTATAACGGAAGGATCCTAAAGCTCTATCATCGCGAGGGCGATACTGCACAGGTGCATTCACCACTGTTTGCCATTGAGATTGAAAGTGATGTCGATCAAGAGTCTGATACCGCTTTACAAACAGTGGAAACGGCCAGTGATACGACGGAGAAAAAGGGGCGCCAAGAACAGGCGATTCAAGTGTCCGCCCCCACTGCCCAAACAGATGAGAAAGTCTTAACTACGCCAGCCGTTAGAAAAATGGCCCGCGAGCACTCGCTGGACTTGGCTTCAATTGCCGGCAGCGGTAAACAGGGGCGCGTTTTAAAAGAGGATATTTTGCAGCATCTGTCGGGCGAAAAAGTGACTCCCGTCAGTGAGGTGCTCCCCCCCCTAGCCACGACCGACCGCGTTGAAGCCATTAAAGGCGTGCGCAAAATTATGGCCGAGCGCATGAGTGATGCTGTCGCCACCATTCCTCATTTCACCTACGTTGACGAAGTGGATGTCACCGCACTGGTGGATCTGCGTCAAACGCTCAAAGACACCTATGCGAGCGATGAACTGAAAATTACCCTTATGCCGCTCTTTATCAAAGCGCTCTCACTCGCCTTGAATGCCTTTCCGATCCTCAATAGCCGCACCAATGACGACTTTACTGAGCTCACTTACGTCGCGAGCCACAATATCGGTATGGCGGTGGACGGCAAGACCGGCCTATTGGTGCCGAATATTAAACAGGTTCAGCAGCTCAGCTTGCTCGATATCGCCCGCGAAGTGACGCGCCTAACCGACGCCGCACGCAGCGGCAAAATAAGCCCTCAGGAGCTGTCCGGTGGCACCATCACGATCTCGAATATCGGCGCGATTGGCGGCACCGCTGCAACGCCGATTATCAATAAACCCAGCGTTGCCATAGTGGCCCTTGGGAAAATTCAAACGTTGCCGCGGTATGATGCCCAGGGTAATGTGAATCCGCGCAAAATAATGACAGTTAGTTGGTCTGGAGATCATCGAGTGATAGACGGTGGCACGATTGCGCGGTTCAATAATTTGTGGATGGGTTACTTAGAAAATCCAGCAACGATGTTAGCGCTCTTGCGTTAACAGGAAGTGTCGTTCGAGGGCTCACTGGGGGAGCAATGTACGATTGAGTTTGCACGAGAGCAAAAATCTACAGCACTTTTACATCAATGAAGAGCAATCGTTTTACCTGCTCAGCCATAAAGATGCGCGCAAACTCAAAAGTTGGTTGCACCTCTGCGAGTCCCAGTTAACTCGTCTCGGTTACAGCAATATTGAACTTATCGGAAACGGCGCCTACGGGTTCGTGTTTGCCGGAACGAGCGGTGCAGATAGTGAAACAAACGTACAGCAATATGTTTTTAAGTTTTCGCGAATAACGCTGCCGCAGCATATCAAAGACCGCCTTGAAGAAGAGGGCTTTATGCTCAGCCAAGTCGCGCATAGCGGCATTCCTGATTTTATCGCCTTTCAGCAAGTGCGTGGACAGTCAATATTAATGATGTCGCGGGCACCGGGCATCAACCTGCAAGAATATGCGCTGCAGGTCGGCCGCCTCGAGTCTCGCCTCGTGTTAAAGATTGCCGCGCAGATGGCGGATATTTTGGCGAGTTTGCGCAATACCGACGAGCGCTCAAGCATAGTTCACGGCGACATAAAGCCCTCCAATATTATGTTTGATAAGCAGACTGAACGTATTTCCTTGATCGACTGGGGTGCAGCTGTGTTTGCGCAATCTGATGTTCATGGCAATCGAGTTGACGGTATTGGTATGGATGCATTGAATGCGGACTTACAAAAAACTAATGCAAAATTAGGTGATATTCATTTTATCGGTGAGGAGCAACTGCAAGGCGCGTTTTCATCCCCACGTTTTGATGAACAAGGTTTAGCGGGAACACTCTACGCACTTGCGTCTGGGCAGAGCAGCCGCTTTGGCAAAAACGTAATTACACCGGAGTCGCTGGGGCTACCTATTGAATTTGCGCGAACTCTGTCAGGAATGTTGCACGACAATCTGGGTATACGGCAGCAAGCGGGGGACTATTTTTTCAACAATATGCGCTATATGAAGCATATCGTTAGCTTGCCAAAACTCTCTGCAGAAAATCCTGTTGCGCCGCTTATTCCCGTTAGAGTGTTGAGTTCTGATGAGCCTCTTGAGACTGTAGTGTACAGTTCGCGTAAAGGCTTCTTGCGTCAAGAGATTGGCTCTCATGCGGTTTACCAACAACCCCAGTATGCCAAGCATCCTCTGGTTGGCAATATTGGCGCCTATGGCCGCTATGAAAACTATTTAAGTGGTATGGGCAATACTGAGAAAGCTTTTGTCATTGCCGTGGGTTACCTCGGCCACTATCCGGTGGTCGGTGGTCTTGCGGTCAAATGGGGTGATGGCGGTGTCTATATTGATTCGAATTTAACCCTTTGCGATACAGCCTTACTTTCTGCGTTTACTACCGCAGTCAACAATGTGGTGCACCTTGGTCGCGCGCTGTCAAAGCAAGGTGTCTTCAAAAGTTGCATGTTTGATGCGCGCAAAACACTGCATATTGGGCGTAAAAGCATCAAGGCGAAATTTGTCGCCGAACCTGAGTTACATATTCAATTTGAAGTGCCGACAAACGTGACGATCCTGTCGACTGAGGAAGATAAAATTACTCGGTTGCACTCTTATTTCGAGGATGGCAGCGACCCTGATGAACGACTGCAACTGCCGCAGCCGATTATGCAAGTACTGTCGGCCATGAATCAAATTCATCATACCGGCTGTATTATTTTTGAAGCCTTAGAGACAGACCTTAAAATTCACAATTACCTCACCTTGCTAGACACCACACGGGAAACGGAATTTCGTCAGTGCTTAGATGAAATTATTAGCCATTTATCATTAATCGAGGGATTGGGCGTCTCAGGGTTTATGAAACTGCGTTATAAGAACAGTAAGTTTTTCCCTTATTTAGAAAAGCAACCCAACCTGGTCCCATCATCTTGGCGCCGACGCGCGCCGCCAAAGTAAGTTTTGAACCGGTAGTGAATGCCGGTTAACGCCCTAGACGCGGAATTTATCGCGAAAAGACATACCAATCCTGCCGCAAAATATAGGTCGTTAAGTGTCAATATACACTTGCATATAAGTTTAAACTGGATGTAAGATGACGTATGATCAGGCCAAAACTGGCGATCTAATAATAGAAATACTCTTAAGACTTCTCTGGGGGAGATACCTGTGGGCAATATTACTAGCCTTAAATTCGTTAAAAAGTTAAATATTTTAGCGCTATCCATGGTGCTGTTTGGCCCTTCGTTGGCTACAGCGCAGGATGAAGCGTTAGAAGAAACACTGGTAAATAGCAGTGAGACAGAAGACCAGAGTTTGGTTTCTGACGCAGTTGATGAAATTGTTGTCACTGGTTCTCGCTTAAAGAGAGACACGTATTCAAGTGTGTCGCCGATGCAAATCATTACAGCTGAGATGTCACGCGAAGTTGGTTTGATCAATCCCGGCGACATTCTTCAAACGTCGACAGCCTCCAGTGGTCAGCAGATTGACTTGACCTTTAGTGGATTCGTTCTCGATAACGGCCCAGGTTCTTCAACCGCAAATTTGCGAGGCTTGGGAGAAGCGCGAACGTTGGTGTTAGTCAATGGCCGCCGCCTTGCACCGGGTGGTGCAGAGGGTGCTCCTTACGCACCTAACCTAAATTTAGTACCAGGGTCTCTTGTTCAGCAATACGACATTCTGTTGGATGGCGCATCGTCAATTTATGGTTCTGATGCAATCGCCGGTGTTGCTAACGTAATTTTGCGTAAAGACTTTAACGGCCTTGAAATAGAGGGTTATTCGCGTCTACCTGAACACGGTGGCGGTGAAGACACATCGCTTAGTCTAACTTGGGGTAAAAACTACGACCGAGGGTTTGTTGGTTTCGGTGCTGAATATTCTGACAATAAACACGTCACTTACGCTCAGCGCCCATGGACTAGCGAGTGCGAGACTAACTATGAAATTGATCAGAGCGGTGAGTTCCGAACCACTGACCTCTATTACAGTAATGTCTACGGTATGAACGCAAGTAACTGCGTGCCATCTGCTCTGGCGGGTCGTGTTGCGGTGAGAACTCGTGCCGGTAGCATTTATTACACGCCAGGTACAAGTAATGGTGGGTGGCCCAATTTCTCCGAATCTAACGATTCATTTGGTGGTGTTGATGGTGATGGCGATGGCGTAACTGACATCAGCTTTGACGATTACACTCTGAACGGAACACCTTACAAGCAAAATTCTTACATGTTCCCAGATTACAAAACTGAAAACTATATGGCCTATGGCGAGTATACGTTTGAAGGTGAGGCGAACATTACGGGCTATTTTGAAGCGATGTATTCAACTGCAGAATACAGCACGATCTCTAGTCCACCGCAGTTGTTTCCTACGGTTCCAGCTAACAACCCTTACAACCTTTGTAACCCGAATAATCCAGATGGTGTGGATTGTGGTCTAGCACAGGATGCGTTGTACACCAATCCTAACTACGTAGCGTCATTTGCTAACTACTACGAAGACTATTGTGCCGGTTTTGGTATCGATCTGAGTGGCTGTACTCCGGCGGCATTTGGCCGCTTGTTGGGTCCAGTAGGTCCTCTCTCTACTCAACCTATCGTGTCAGTTGTCGGCGATCGATCAACCACTGAGGTAGAGTTTGAACAGCAGCGTTTTGTTGCTGGATTTAAGGGCGATCTACCGGGCATTAACTTTGGTACGCTATCAGATTGGAGCTTCGATATTTACGGTAGCTACTCTTTGTCATCGGGTAACTCACATCGTTATGGTATTCGCGGTGACAGGTTAAACCTGTCTCTCGGTGTCTTCTCAACCACAAATACGCCATGTGAGAACAATACTGGCGCTGTGCTTGACAGTGACGTTGCGCCGGGATGTGTCGCTGTAAATATGTTTGCGCCATCACTTTATCCAAAAGGTATTGTGGGTGATTTTGCAACTGCAGCGGAAAGAAACTATCTATTTGACTCGCGTGATTTTGATACAGAGTACGAACAGACTGTTATTTCAGGTTACATGACAGGTAATGTCTATGAACTACCTGCCGGTAACGTAGCGCTTGGTTTCGGTTTTGAATCTCGCCGCGACAAAATTACATCTATGCCTGACAACGTTGCTCGCGACGGACTGTTCTTTGGCTATTTCTCAGATGGTGGCGCAGTCGGTTCGAAAGATACCAATGAGCTGTTCGTCGAAGTTGAATTGCCACTCTTGGCTAACAAGCCTTTTGCCGAAGAGCTGACTGTCAACCTGTCAACTCGCTGGACTGACGATGAAATCTACGGCGCTAACTGGACTGAATCGTTCAAAATGGCGTGGCGTCCCATTAACTCATTGTTGGTGAGAGGTACTTATGGCACTGCGTTCCGTGCGCCTAACTTAAGAGAACTTTATCTCGCTAACCAGACTGGTTTCGGTACCATCGGTGATCCATGTTATGTCTCGTCTGATGCTATTGATGCGTTGACGGGCACCTATGATCCAGCCAAAGACAAGCGTGAGCCTGAAATACTGACCAACTGTCTGGCGAATGGTGTAGACCCTACTCTTGCTTACGCGGCGGGTACTACGTCGTTTAGTACAGAGCTTTCAGCAGGTGGTGCTCTTAACTTGAATCCAGAAGAGTCAGAGTCATGGTCGTTTGGTTTCGCGTGGGAACAGCCATTCTCTAATGAGTTTGATTTAGCGATCAGCTCAACGTACTACGAGATTGAAGTTACCAACACGATTATTGAGCCTTCTGGCCAGTACATTGTTAACGACTGTTACGGCTCCACAACAGGTAACAGTGTGTTCTGTGATCGGATTAAGCGAGACCTTAGCGACCCTACTGATCCGCGCATTGATATTATCGATCAAGGATTTATCAACCGTGACAGTGAGTCGGCTCGTGGCATAGATTTCAACATTGCCTTCGACGATGTGTGGACGATCATGGATCGCCCTTACAACATCGGTCTTGATTTAGTGGCGAATCGCCAGCTCGAACGCTCAACATTGTTTGTTGATGCTGAAGGCAATGAAGACTTCGAAGAATACGCAGGCGAGTGGGGCTTCCCCGGCTGGAAGGCGAATATGTTCTTCCGCGTGGGTTACGACGATTGGCGGTTTACCTGGGAGACGCGTTTTATCAGTTCTGTTCATCAGGATGCTCTGTCCGTTGATGAGTTCAGCGATGCCTTCAATGCATCTGACACTTGCTTAGGCCCAGCGTACGGCGATGTTCTATGTCGCGACTACGGCGATGCTAAAGATTACGTGACACATAACGTGTCGCTGTACTACTCGGCGGACAACTGGGATGTAGGCTTTGGTGTGCGCAACTTAGAAGATAAAGCGCCACCTAAAGTAGACGGCTCTGAAATTTTGTCAGTCAACAACGCGCCCATCGGTTATGGCTATGACCTGAACGGCCGAGTGTTCTTTATGAATGTCTCTTACAGATTTGGAAATGCTGACTAGACCTGAAGGATATTAGTCTCTAAGCCCTCTAACGGTTCTCCGTAAGAGGGCTTTTTTACTTGGATAAACTCACACTTTAAGATATGACTATGCCAATTTTTACGCGATTTTTTTTACTGTTATTTCTGTTTGTTAGCAGCGCATCCTCTGTGCAAGCCAGTAGTGAAAGCCAGCCTTATCCGCCTGAATACTGGGCTATTCGTTCAGCGATAAATAATGCCCAGCTATCTCCAGATGGAAAATACTTAGCATTGATGACAATTCCGAGTAGAAATGGTGATCCAATTATCGAAGTGTATGAAACAGATAATTTACAAGCAGACCCTTTCCGGGTGGATGCAGACCCCATGGAAATCACAAGTTTTTATTGGGCCGGTAATGAGACCATTATTTTTAGCTTGCGTCAGAAGGTGAGAGAGCGCATTGATGGATTTAATGAAGGGGTTTATGAGAGCAAAATAGCTCTGCTCGATTTAAAAAAGAAAAAATTAAAAACCTTTAATGAAAGAAACCCTTACATCGTCGATTTACTACCAAGCAAGCCCGATAAAATTATTATTTCTTTCGCAGAGGGCGGCGGCGACGGACCTGGCTCTAAGGTTAAGGGTGCCTTCCGGCCCAGTGCATATTGGGAATTTGATCTAAAAACAGGCAGCAAAAAGCTGTTAATTCGTGGCAAGATTTCTCTCGGGGGTATCGATTTTGACGATCAAGGTAACCCTTGGGCTGCTCGAGGCTATGATATTGCCACCTCAGAATATCTCTGGTACTACCGAGCCAAGGACAGCGCTGATTGGCAATTGATTCATCGTCAGCATGAAGACAATTTTGAGGAGTTCTCGGTTGTTGGCAAGGATCCAGAGCTACAAGATCATTTATTGGTGCTTGCACACAACGGCAATGACAAGATTGGACTGTGGTCGTTTGATGCTAAGAATAACAAGTTCGCAGAGTTGGTTTATCGGCGCTCAGATGTCGATGTCTACTCAGTCAAAAGGCACTCAAACACTTGGACTAAGCCAGATCTAATCACCGCAGTGGTTTATTACAAAGACGCCTTTCACTCGGAGTACTTTGATCCTGAGGAGGGCGCCCTTGAGGAGCAGCTAAAGGGAATCATTCCTCATGCTCACACGCTGCGAATAAACAGTCGTTCACGAGATGGCAGCTCGATGACTATTTATAATGCCGGTCCACGAGATCCAGGAACCTACTTCTTGCTCAAGGGTGGGGTTCTTACGGTGGTTGGTACAAAGCAGCCCCTGTTGGCGAGCGAGCAGCTTGCGGATGTTGAATATATTAATTACAAAGCGCGCGATGGAAAGATTATTCCCGGTTTTATAACGATTCCTAATTCGAAGCCGCCGTACCCACTGGTTGTACTCCCCCACGGCGGGCCATTTGTGCAGGAGGTTGTGGTCTTTGACGAGTGGTCGCAGATGCTCGCCAATAATGGCTATCTGGTCTTTCAACCGCAGTATCGCGGATCATTGGGTTACGGGTTGGACTTTTACCAGTCAGCATTTATGAAAGGCGGGCAGGGCGGCTATAAGATGCAAGACGATAAAGATGATGGCGCCCAGTACTTGGTCGACAAAGGTCTTGTTGATCCAACTCGAATGGCGATGTTTGGCTGGTCTTATGGCGGTTATGCTGCATTGGTTGCCGCAGCCAGAACGCCTCAGTTATATCAGTGCGTTATTGCGGGTGCAGCGGTAAGCGACCCTTTAATGCAAATTAACTATTACCGCTTTTTGATGCGCGGTGCTAGTAAGGAGGAGCAGCTAAGGATGTGGGATGACAGCGTGTCGCCACTGCTTGAGGCCGGAAATGTCAATGTCCCTATGCTCTTAATTCACGGTGACGTAGATCAGCGCGTGCCATTGGCTCATGCTGACAAGTACCGTAAAGCGCTTGATGAAAACAAAAAAACCTATAAATATGTTGAGCTTAAGGGCGCAGACCATTTTTCGAGCACCTTATTTTTTGACCATAAGCTGACACTTTATAGCGCGCTAATTGAGTTTTTAAGCAAGGACTGTTTTTCTGCTTCAGCAGGTTGAGACGTCTCCATGTTTATTTTTACCTCGTTAAACTGTCTCGTCCTAAGATAAGCTGACGGGACAGTCTCCTTAAATAAAGTGCGCCTAGCTATACTCGCTTTTTTCAAGCGCCTCTAACCGGAGATCGGTTAGCGATTTAAGCTGATTGATTAATAATCCAACAAAAAGTAGTCCAGCGAATATTCCCGCAACCATAAAGCCGTACTCGGCATTGCCGCCATAGCTATCGCTCACTAAACCCATGGTGAGCGGCCCAAAGGCTGCGCCCAGGGCGGTAAAGAATAGAATTACGCCGGCCGCGCCGCCGTGGTTCTGTTTGGGGAAGCAGCTAATACCTTTTGAGTTAAGAGTTGGATAGATCACTGACATAAAAAGTCCAGAGAGTGGCAGCAGGTAAACCGCCGCATCTGTACCAATGTTAATGGTGCCAATAAAGCACAATAAGATTGCAAAACTAAACAAGGACATCACTACTGTCCAGTTAAAGCGCGCCATCATCCAGATACCTAAGAAGCGGCCTGCGGCTCGGAGTACAAAGAATATGGTTAGTGCGTACGTAGCGAGGAATAGCGCGTTACCGCTGTAATCGAGCAGTAGGGTCGGCATCCATACGTAGAT
>LIDE01000040.1 GCA_001438605.1 SAR92 bacterium BACL16 MAG-120619-bin48
TCACCGTGACGAACCACTTGATAGTGACCGTTCTGCCAAAACAGGGTTTGGCGCGGCCACTGCACGTCGCGGCTATCAGCCTGCGCCAGCAAGGGCAGCACACTGAGTCCATCGATGGCGAGATTGCTGGGAAGAGCGGCACCCGCCGCTGCGGCAAGTGTCGGCATCATATCAATATGGGCCACTGGTGTGTCGATGCGACTGCCGGGAACGGTTTTACCGGGCCATTTAACAAACAGCGGAACCCTGATCCCCCCTTCGAACTGGGTAATCTTCCACCCGCGATAGGGTGCATTAATATCAGGCAGGCCCAGATAGCCGGGACCACCATTGTCACTGGTAAAAGCGATTAGCGTATTGTCGGCCAACCCTTCCCTTTCCAGACCCTCCATAATCCGCCCAACACTGCGATCGAGCGCTCGGATCATAGCCGCATAGACCCGCAAACGGTGCGGTTGAATATCACCCACCGCGTCATAATCTTCGCGGGTGGCCTGCAGTGGCGTGTGCACACCCCAGTGCGCTAAATAGAGAAAGAATGGTCGATTTTTGTTGGCCTGAATAACCTTGAGTGACTCATCGGTCCAGTAATCGGTGAGATAACCGGCAGGCTTAAACATTTGTTGATTGCCACTGTTGAACGATGCCGCATAAGTCATGCTGGCCCAGAGAAACTTGTCGATAGGGTCAAAATCGAGCTCAGCGTTGACCACATTAGGGTCATCTTCCGGCAAATAGAGCCCGCTGGCCATTAACAGACTGTCGTTAAACCCTTGCTCATGGGGCGCCATACCCTCTTCGCGGCCCAAGTGCCATTTACCAATATGGGCCGTGTAATAGCCGCGCTGTTGCAAAACTTCGGCAATGGTCAGCTCAGACGCCGGCAGGCCCATGCGCTCATAAGGGGGCAGCCCTTCCTCCGTCTTGCTGTCATAGAAGGCCGGCGGCATACCGCTATCGGACGAATTAATCAGTGTGCTCAACACCTTACCCATGCCAAGCGGCGTTGGTGTGAATTCGAAGCCTGTGCGAGTTGGGTAGCGCCCGGTCATCATCATCGCCCGCGAGGGGGCGCAGGTACTGGCACCGGAATAGGACTGATTGAAAATTGCGCCCTCTGACGCCAAGCGATCGATGTTGGGAGTTTTTATTTGACCTCCGGCGACGCCACCGCCAAAGGTGGAAATATCGTTGTGGCCTAAGTCGTCAGCGACAATCAAAATAATATTCGGCGGGCGTGTTGTGTCTGAGCTCTGCGCTGTCGAGGTTGCGGCGATAGCAGAAGTCGAAGACGCATCGCCCTGCCAAACCACCTCTCGATTTCCGGCAATCGTGTGACGTGATTGAGCCTTGTATTTGACCACCGCGAGCATGACATCAACACGCTTAAACCACGCCAAGGATGCGCCCAGCACAATAACGATAACAATCGCAATAATCGGTTTTTTCACAAAACGCTCCTATAGCCTGCTAAAAGCCTAACAAAGCCCGTGTCGTTCGCAGCCAATGATATTGGCATTAATCATGCCATTATAATTTTTACGCGTCTAGAGCCGAAATTGATACGCAGAAAAGAAAAAAGCTGTCGTTGCGGACAGCTTTTTATTGGGCTTTTTATTAAATTATTTCTTATTAAATTATTTCTTATTAAATTGTTGATTGGACTTCTGAGCAACTGCTGCAGGCGAAAAACCCACTATTGTCACTCGATCAAAAATTGTCCATACCATTTTCTGAATTTTGCGAAAGGCCCATCACCGTCACACAGCATGGGTTTTTCATAGTACTTTTTGCGATCCCAAATAATGCGATCTTCCGCCATTTGCTGGCAGATGTTTTTAACAATAGCCTCAGCAATGCGCGACTTTCCTGACTCACTGTCAGACCGCTTTTGAATAAACGAGTAAAAGGCGCGGGTGTGGTTTGCTGTGACGGGTGTTAGGTGTGCCAACAGTACCGTGTCAACAATGCCTGAAAAGCGAATAATCGCGAGACCCGGGCCAATATTTTGATTTTCAATCGAACCTTCAATCACGCCTTTCGGCGTTGGATTGCGGGTGCGCAAAAATCCGCGGCGCGTGTGCCCGTCGAACTCCATCACTTCGGCATCAGGAATATCTTTGGTGCCATGAACATAGTGAAAATGCACCGAATCGACTGCGTTCTCCCCTACCTCTTGCATGTGTGTATTGATTTCCCAGTGGTGATTATCAAAATCGCCCCACTCGAGATTATCTTTTTGCGCCTCAGGCACGGTTAAGGGCTCGTAGCTTGGTGCGTCGCCGTGCGGGTGGTACCACACCAAAATACATTGATTCACTTCGCGCACATGCCAAGTGCCCAAAACCTGCTCACCGCGGGCCACTTTTGGCGGCATATTTTTCGCGTAGGGAATGCTAGTGCATTTACCATCACCGTCGTAGGCCCATCCGTGAAATGGACAGACAATACTCTCACCAAACACTGCCGAACCATGACCTGCCTGATCGCGAATACCGTAACCCAGATGTGCACCCATGTGAGGGCAGTAGGCATCCACTACTTTGGCTTGACCCGACTCCGTCCGGAAGGCAACCAGCTCTTGAGAAAAGTACTCGAGGGGTTTGGCTTGGCCAACGGCGAGCTCATCGGAATAAAGTACATGAAACCAGCCAGATGGCATCGGTAAATCAACCCGATGCGTTTTTTTGTCACTCGCTATAAGCATTTTACTCTCCTTAACATTGGGTTAGCGGACGGCGGCGCCGCCATCCACAGATAATATTTGTCCAGTAATAAACGACGCTCGGTCAGAGCATAGAAACACGACGGCTTCGGCAATCTCTTCGGGCTCGCCAAGACGATTCATCACCGCCGCGCGCTTGAGTCCCTCGGCAATTTTGGGTTGCTCAGCAAAATATTTTTCGACACCGGGAGTACGGACCACTCCGGGTGAAACTGCATTAATGCGAATACCCTTCGCGCCATATTCCGCCGCAGAACTCTGCGTCAACACATTAACGCCCGCTTTAGCCGCAGCATAAGCGGTGTTATAAACTTGCCCGCGCAAGGACGCATTTGAGGAGATATTCACAATACTGCCAGCACCCTGCTGCAGCATTACTTCTAACTCGTCTAGGACGCATAGGCGACTGCCAAAAAGACATCGGCGAATTTGTTGCGTTGCTCTGCTGTCCAGAGAGCTCGTACATCAGCGGCCAGAGCATCGCCCTTGACGGTGGTCAGGCTTTTATGGGGTGATGGTGACTACTAAAAAAGGCGTTTAGAGTTATTAACAGATTTGACGAATGCACGTGACCCACTTGTGGGGCAGAACACAACATTTTACGGAGAGTTTTATCTAGCTATTTAAGAGCTTTTGAAAAGCTAGGAAGCTCTTCCGCTACAGATCAAGCAGGGGAATCAAATTAGGGGGGGGGAAGAAACTGGTGGGCCGTGATGGATTCGAACCATCGACCAATTGGTTAAAAGCCAACTGCTCTACCGCTGAGCTAACGGCCCCGAAAAGAGGTGCGTATCATACTTGCCGGAGGCTAAATTTCAAGCGTTATTTTGATATCGAGTGGGGTCTTTTACCCCCGCTTGGTTAAATCCCTGTCTGCGCAACCGGCAACTCTCGCATTTGCCGCAGGCAGCACCGCTGGTATCCGCTTGATAGCAGGAAACCGTGGCGCTGTAATCCACGCCCAGAGCCAGTCCGGTATGGATAATTTCCGCTTTTGTCATAGCGATAAGGGGTGCATGAATTGTCAACCGATTGCCTTCTACACCTGCTCTTGTGGCTAAGTTGGCCATACGCTCGAAAGCCTCGATGTATTCAGGGCGGCAGTCGGGGTATCCGGAAAAATCGACGGCATTGACACCAATAAAGATATCGTCAGCGCCGAGCACTTCAGCCCAGCCTAAGGCAATGGATAAAAACACGGTATTGCGCGCTGGAACGTAGGTGACTGGAATACCGGCGGTTTCCTCTTCAGGTACGGCAATGGCGCTGTCGGTCAACGCTGAGCCGCCTATGGAGCCGAGGTCTAGCTTGACCACTTTATGCTGGTGCACGGTCATCAGTTCAGAGACGCGCTGTGCGGCTTCCAGTTCAGAGCGATGGCGCTGACCGTAGTCAAAACTCAAGGTGTAGCAGTCGTATCCCTGCTTCATCGCCATGGCGGTAACGGTAGTGGAGTCGAGACCTCCCGAGACGAGAATAACAGCTTTTTTTGACATAGTGATGGCGTGGTCCTTTGCTTATATTGTAGGGCTAACCCAGTGGCTTATCGTCAATGGCGACCCTCGCGGCTAGTGCCCCGGTTGATCGCCCCAAATATATTTATGCATCTGCAGTTGCATGCGAATATTCAATTTGTCGGCTAACATCCACTCGGCCAGCTGCTTGGGCGCTAACTGTCCCTGACTAGGCGAGAAGAGCACTTCTGCCGCTTTGGCGCGCAAGTTTAACTGATCGACCTTGAGGCAGGCCCAGTCATAGTCTTGACGATCACAGATCACAAATTTCACTTCATCGTGTGGCTGTAAATGATCCATGTTTTCATAGAGATTTTTTGACAGCTCGCCCGAGCCTGGGGTTTTTAAATCGACAATTTTAACCACTCGCGGATCCACCTCGGCGACCGGCATAGCGCCACTGGTTTCAAGAGAGACGCGATAACCTGCATCGCAGAGCTCCTCCAGCAACTCAAGGCACTGCGGCTGAGCCAGCGGCTCGCCACCCGTGACGGTGACGCAATCAGCACCAAACGCTTTCACGGTATCGAGGATCTCGCTGATGAGTATTTTTGTACCACCCTCAAAAGCATAAGCTGTGTCGCAGTAGCCACAGCGCAGAGGGCAGCCGGTCAGGCGTACGAAAACGGTGGGCAGCCCAGTGGTGCTGGTCTCGCCTTGCAACGAGTGGAAGATTTCGGTGATGCGCAGTGCGGTATCAGACATTCAATTATATTTTTAGGTTAGTGATGCAGGGGCACTGAGGCCCCTGTATTAAAAGTTACTTTCTAGATAGCTTTTCGCTTTGCTGGCCGTTGCGCCAGTGCCCTGAGCTGCTCTTTGTAATAATTCACGAGCGCGCTTCTTGTCGCCCAGCTCATTGTAAAGCTTGCCCAGCTTGAAATTGGCATCAAGGGCTTTGGCGTGATTTGGATACTGTTCGACAACCAGTGCGAACGACTGGCGCGCCTGTTCGTCTTGGCCTTGAAGCAGATAAATTTCGCCCAACCAGTAATGAACGTTGGCAAGATAGGGACTGTCGGGGAAATCGATCACATGGCTTTTAAAGGCGAGCGCGGCTGCGTTGATGTCGCGATCTTTCAATAAAAGATTGGATGCTTGGGTGTAACTGGCGGTAATTTCCGCGCTATTTTCAGGCATATTACTTGGCACTACCGACTGGTTTGCCTGCATATCAACAGGACTCGTGGCACCACCTGTATCGCCAAAAGAATTATCGATCGGCACCGCTCCGCCGGCAAGGGCGCTGAGTCGGCGATCGATATCGAGGTAATCGTCCATCTGACGCTGTTTAACGCGCTGAAGTTCATAGCTGAGCTCTTCAACCATGCCGCGCAGCTCGCGCACTTCGTCTTGCAACATCTGTGATTGATAGTAACTATCACCCGCTGCAGCACTTGGCTGAACGGCGGTTTTAGGCGACTGACTGGCGCTGAGATCAACAACGGGTGCTCCACGCTGCGCTTGCACCGAGGCTGCAAAAATGACGGTAGAGGCTAAAGTAGAGGCTAAAAGTGCTTTCTGTAAAAAAGTAGATTTCATGACTATTCCGTGAGTTTTCGTGGTTTCAAAATAGACAACGGCCGGAGTCGTATAGTACAACTCCGGCCGCTCGATTCCTACCTTGGCTTTAATTCAAGCCAATAAAACTTACTTCAGTTCTACGCGACGGTTCAAGCTCCACGCTTCTTCGTTGCTGCCGTAAGCGGCTGCACGCTCTTCACCGTAGCTGATTACTTCGATCAAGCCAGCTGAAACGCCCTGAAGAACCAAGAACTCTTTTACAGCATTGGCGCGACGCTCGCCCAGTGCGATGTTGTACTCGCGTGTACCGCGCTCATCACCGTGACCTTCTAGGCGAATATTGCGTGGGCTGCTGCGCAATGCTTCAGCGTGCTCAAGAAGTGCAGCGCGTGATTCAGGCTTAAGCAGTGCTTTGTCGTAATCAAAATAGAATACGTTGGACATGCCCATGCCATCAACTGAACCATCATTGATACCTGAATCGTCGACTTGACCAGTTTGCAGTGAAGTGTCTTCGATATCAGTTGAACCCTGCTGATCGTCAGCTGGGTTGCTGCTACAACCAGCAAGGAAAGCTGTCATCATTAGGGCAGTAAGGCCAGATTTGATCAATGTCATTTTCATTTTTACATCCTGTTTAAACAAACGTGTGATTTAAATATAAGTGCAAAAGCACTACCAAACAAATACTTATCTCAAAAAAGGCGACCAAGCGGGTTCTCTCACATCACCAGCGCTGGCTGGAAGTACGTAGCGCACTCCAGCATCTAGCGATACTGCTGCTAAAACCCCTCTGTCACCTTGTTTTGTGGCATACATAAGCATAGCCCCATTGGGCGCGACCGTTGGAGATTCGTCGAGTCGCGTTTCTGTCAATTCGATCATCCTGCCCGTCTGTAAATCAAACGAGGCAATATGAAAAGTGTCAGTTGTCCTGTGAACCATTGCCAATGTCCGTCCATCCGGTGCGAGACTCGGACGAGCATTGTAATTGCCCGCGAATGTTATCCGTTCGGTGGCATTACTTGCAATATTTAATTTATATATTTGTGGGGTGCCGCCTCGGTCTGAAGTGAACAATAAATGCTTGCTGTCGGGCATCCATGTGGGTTCGGTGTCAATGGCGAAGTGGCGCGTCAGGCGGGTGAATTTTTTGCTCTCGATCTCAAGCAGATAAATCTCCGGATTGCCATCTTTCGACAATACCAGCGCGAGCTTGCGATCGTCTGGTGACCATGATGGCGCGCCATTTATGCCTGTGAAGTTGGTCAATTGCTGGCGCGCAGCCGTGACCAAGTTTTGCCGAAATATCGCTGGACGTCCCGTCTCAAAAGAAACATAAGCCAGTTCTTGACCGCTGTTTGACCATGCGGGCGACATAATCGGCTGGGACGACTCAAGGATCAACTTTTCCCGAGCGCCGTCTGCATCTGAAACATTTAAACGATAACTGTACTTTCCATTTTTACGCACTGAGGTAATGTAGGCGAGACGTGTCGAAAATGCACCGCGGATGCCGGTGATTTCTTCATACACTTTATCGCTAATCAGATGCGCAAGATCACGCATCTGACTCAGCGAGCCACTGACTCGGTGGGTAAAAACGGTTTTCTGCCCAGTGACATTTAAGAGGCTGAATTCAACCTGGTAGCGACCATCCGGCAGCATCTGCATTTGCCCTGCAACGAGGTACTCGGCACCCAATAGCCGCCAGTCGCGGTAGTAAACATCTTTGGCTCGCGTCGGAAAGGCCAGCATGTCGCGGCGCTCGATGGTTTCGAAGAGACCGCTGCGCTGCAGATCGGCTTCAACAATACGGCTGATATCTTCGCTGGTCTTTGCGACACCCTGCGAGATCGGCGCAATGGCGATTTTTGTCGGCTTGTCATTGCCTTGGGTAACACGAATCACTAATTCACTGTAACTGCTTGACGAAAAAACCATCAACATAAGTAACGCGACTATTTTATAACGCACAGAATTCTCCATTTTCATTAAATACTGCATTTATAAACGTAGGTCTTCGGGGCTAAATGCCACATCGACCTGTCTAAATTTTCGCTCAAAAAGACCGGGATCCATTCCCTGAATTTCTACAAACTGCTCAACTTTTAATGCCGCTTGTTCGACAGATCGATCAAACGCGATATCACCGCTCGACTTTAGAACGGTGACGCCGACGATACGGCCCGTGGGCACCAAGCGTATTCTAATTAGCGTTTCCATGCCTAAGCGTGCGCTCGGCGGGCGACTCCAATTTTCCGAGAGGCGCTGCTGAATTAACTGCCGATAGCTGTTGGCAACTCGCTCGTCGTTCTTAGCCGTCACTTCTGAACGCTCTTTCTCTAGGGCCTTGGCAAACTCGGCTTCAATGCGCTCGCGCTCCGCTGCGGCTTTTTCTTGACGCTTTTTCTCTTCGGCTTTGCGCTGATCTTCAAGACGCTGCTTTTCTTTCTTGGCCTGCTCGGCCTTTTTTAGCTGCTCTTGCTGAAGACGCTTTTTCTCTTGTGCCTTTTTGTCAGCCGCCAATTTTTCCAAACGCTTTTTCTCGTCGTTTTGCTTTTTCGCCACGTCCACTTTTGGCTTTTGTGGCGCTGGCGGTTTTGGCTTGGCCTTGGGCGCCAACTCAACTAATTTTGCTTCAATAAATTGAGGTTGCACCATGATGCGGGCTGTGTCGGGCTGCCAGTTCGCTAACAGTGCACCGACCACAACTACGTGCAGCGCAACACTGGCGACAACTGCAATGGCGTAACTCTGAACGGGCCTCATATTATTTCTGCGGCGGTTCTGTCACTAGACCCACGGAGGGCGCTCCCGCCAATTGCAATTCACTCATCAAGTGCACCACAACACCATAATCAACTCTGCCATCGCCCCACACCAATACCGGCGTCTTTGGCTTTTGACGCAACACTTTGGCTACGCGATCTTTGATCACGGCGAGACTTTCTGCTTTGTTCTCGCCAGACACATCTATCCAGTAACTGCCGTCTGCTTTAATAGAAACAATAAAGGGTTCTTGATCTTTAGTATCCATGGGCGCTGAATTTGCATCGGGCAATTCCACTTTAACGCCCTGCATCAACAGCGGTGCGGTGATCATAAACACGACCAATAGCACCAGTGTCACGTCGATATAAGGAACGACGTTTATTTCAGCAACCAGTTTTCGTTTGGTTCTTTTTGTTTTCACTTGCCCTGCCTCACTGCCTTTTTAGCCGCGCCCTCGCGGCGGTCTTGCTATCTTGTTGTTGCTCCGAGAGCCACCCTTAGTTGGTGTGCACTTGGCGGTGCAAGATACTGCTGAATTCTTCCGAAAACGTCTCATAGTTGCTGTTTAGACTTTCTGTCACTGCAGCATAGCGGTTGTAGGCGATAACGGCTGGAATCGCAGCAAACAAACCCATGGCGGTCGCAATCAAAGCTTCAGATATACCAGGGGCCACTGTGGCTAGGGTTGCCTGTTGCACCATAGCCAGACCACGGAACGAGTTCATAATGCCCCAGACTGTGCCAAACAGACCAATATAGGGGCTGACTGACGCGACGCTGGCCAGAAATGGTAGGCTGGTATTGAGCTTTTCGTCTTCTCGCGAGAGCGCCACGCGCATGGCTCGATCGGTGCCCTGCATCACGGCGTCGGGGTCGCTGCCATTGACCTGCGCTAAGCGATTAAACTCGCGAAAACCGGCGCGAAAAACGTTTTCAATACCGTCACCACCGCCCTCTTGCTTGGCTTTTTGGGTGAGTTCATTGTAGAGACTATTGAGATCCACCCCAGACCAAAAGGTGTCTTCAAACTCGCGAAAATTGCGCTGCGCTGCACTGAGAACCAAGCCGCGTTGGATAATCATCACCCACGACATCATTGAAGCGATAAACAAAATTGCCATCACCAGTTTCACCAGCAAACTGGCATTGACGATTAACGACCAAATGGATAAATTTTCTTCAATCACCTGTATAGACTCCAAGTTCAGCCGAGTTGGCTTTTTAAGGTTTCAAACATATTTTTAGGCATCCCTTTCGGGCGTTTGGTTTGCGCGTCGATGCAGGCCACTTTGATGCGCCCTTCCACCAACAGCTCACCGTCGCGCAGCACGCGCTGACTCATATCAAAAGTCGCCCTTCCCGCTTTTTCAAGAACCGCGGTAACAACAATTAAATCGTCGAGCACTGCGGGCTTGTGATACTTCAGCGCCACTTCGTGAACAACAAACTGCAATCCATCAAAGAGCGCCGGTTTAGCATAGCCTAGACTGCGCATCAACTCAGTGCGCGCGCGTTCCATAAACTTTAAATAATTGCCGTAGAACACAATCCCGCCTGTATCGGTGTCTTCCACATAAACGCGGATAGGCAGCTGAAATTCGGCGCTATCAGTCATCGAGGGCGTCCAGTTGCTGGGCAATTGTTTGAGGGCTTTTTAAACCAAAATGTTGGTAGGCGAGCGCAGTCGCCATACGCCCTCGGGAGGTACGCATAAGGTACCCCTGCTGAATAAGGTAGGGTTCCAAAACATCTTCAATGGTACCGCGCTCTTCGCTTAGGGCCGCGGCCAAACTGTCAACGCCCACAGGACCACCTGCAAACTTTTCCATCAACGTCAGCAGCAAGCGGCGATCTTGATGATCAAAACCACGCTGATCGACGGCGAGCATATTTAGGGCTTGATCGGCGACAGTCACAGAGATACTTCCATCACCCTTCACCTCTGCATAATCTCGCACGCGGCGCAGCAACCGGTTAGCAATGCGCGGCGTACCACGTGAGCGGCGAGCAATTTCTCGCGCACCCTCGGCGTCGACTTGAACGTTCAGAATCGCACCGGCACGACGCACGATACTGGTTAAATCGTCTTCCGAGTAAAACTCAAGACGCTGGACAATGCCAAAACGATCACGCAGCGGCGACGTCAGCAGACCCGCTCGGGTTGTCGCACCCACAAGGGTAAAGGGTGGAAGATCAAGCTTGATTGAGCGCGCCGCGGGGCCTTCACCAATAACGATATCGAGCTGATAGTCTTCCATAGCGGGATAGAGAATTTCTTCAACGACCGGGCTCAGACGGTGAATCTCATCAATAAATAAAACGTCACCCGGCTCAAGGTTGGTTAGCAGTGCGGCGAGATCGCCGGCTTTCTCCAACACCGGCCCAGACGTGGTTTTTAGATCAACTTGCATCTCGTTGGCAATAATATGCGCCAACGTAGTTTTACCCAGCCCTGGGGGGCCAAACACGAGGGTGTGGTCGAGAGGTTCACCGCGTTTTCGCGCAGCGCGGATAAAGATATCCAGCTGCTCAACAACAACCGGCTGGCCTACATAATCGGCGAGGGAAATTGGACGCAGAGCGCGGTCAAAACGCTCTTCGGCGACAGAGGTATCTGCGGAGATTATACGGTCGGGTTCAATCATCTGACACCATCTTGGTTTTGCGGTGTAGCATACCTTGATGACCTGCAATTTTCACTAACAGGCGCTGCCTTTATCAACAATAAATCCCTTAGGAACCCATGCTCTTGAGAGCTAGACGAATAAGCTCGCCGGCGTCGGTAACCGCTTCATTGGCCACGCGACTAATGATTTTTGCGGCATCGGTCGGTTTGTACCCAAGAGCAATTAACGCGCTCTCTGCTTCCTGCGCAATATCGGGCTTCGCTGCGGCCCGCGACCCTGATCCAGCGCGGCTGGCGGTGGCATCAATATCGCCAATTTTGTCGCGCATTTCGATCAGTAACCGCTCTGCAGTCTTTTTACCCACACCGGGCAACTTCACCAGCGTGGCGACATCATTACTGTGCACGGCGAGGGAAAAGTCGGCTGCGGACATGCCGGATAAGATGGCCAAAGCCATTTTCGGCCCGACACCATTCACTTTAATCAAATGCCGAAATAAACTGCGCTCCGAGAGTTTGGCAAAGCCATAGAGTTGCTGGGCATCTTCGCGCACCACAAAATGGGTGTGCAACGTTACCGTCTCACCGACGGCGGGAATATCAAAAAAGGTGTTTAGCGAGACCAGTACTTCGTAGCCAACGCCCTGAACATCGACCAGTAGATCCGGTGCCTGCTTCTCAATTATCTTGCCCTGTATTCGTCCAATCATCGCCGTTGAAAATCCCCGTTAGATTTACTGTGGTTGCTCTTTATTTGTGGCGTCCCCGCGCATAACCCGTGACGCCGTCCATCGCCGCCAGCGACCGACTGGTCTGTGCGTGACACAGCGCCACGGCCAGTCCGTCGGCGGCATCTTCTGCGGGCGCTTGCGACAACTTTAATAGTTGCACAATCATCATTTGCACTTGGGCTTTGTTTGCCGCGCCGGTACCCACCACGGCAAGTTTTATGCTGCGCGCCGAGTACTCGCCGACCGAGAGACCTGCGTTGACTCCTGCGACAATTGCTGCGCCACGGGCCTGGCCCAGCTTGAGAGCAGAGCCGGCATTTTTGGCCAAAAATACTTCTTCAATGGCCATTTCCGCAGGCTGATATTCAGTGACAAGTTGGCTGATGCCGTGAAAAATAATTTTTAGTCGGTCCGGCAGAGAACCTTCAGGCAGGCGAATAATACCGCTGGTCACGTAGGTTATTTTCCCCGCGACCGCGTCGACAATACCGTAACCGGTGCGTCGCGATCCTGGGTCTATGCCTATTATTCGCGTCATGAAAAAATCTGTTAGTAAAGTTAACTGCGAGTGTTGCAACGCTGACTCACCGAGTCAACCATTATGCAAACAACTGTGCAGTTTATTCAGCGCGCAATGCGTCGATCGGTGTTAATTTCGCCGCGCGAGACGCTGGCTGTCCACCGGCAAGCAAGCCAATTACCATGGAAATGCCAAGAGCGCCGAGAACAATCAGTGGGCTCAGCGCAATAGGCAGCGCCGGCACAAACAAAAAGATAATTAACAACAGCAAGAAAACAACCATCAGCCCACACAGACCGCCAATTAAACCGAGCATTAATGCTTCGCCTAAAAACAGAACGCGCACCTGTCCCACGGTGCCACCAAGGGCGCGCAAGAGACCAACCTCCGATGTTCACTCGGTCACTGTGATCATTAAAATGGTGGTGATACCAACCCCGCCGACCAATAGAGAAATTGCCCCGAGACCTGCAGCGGCATAGGTCAGTACCGAGAGAATATTATCCATTGTCGCCAGCACTTGGTCCTGGGTTACCAGCGTAAAATCTTCAAAGCCGTGGCGATCAATCATAAATTGCCTGATTTTCTTAGCCATCGTCTCGCTGCTCACACGCGGGTTAAAAAAGATATCGACCTCCATCAAACTTTGACGATTAAAAAGCTGCATACTCTTGCTGGCAGGAATAAAAACCATCTCATCCATATTAATGCCAAGAAACTCCCCTTTTTCCGCCAAAACACCCACAACGCGAAAGCGAGCGCCGCCAATGTGGACAAACTGTCCCACCGGATTAAGGCCGGGAAAGAGCTCTTGCTGCAGCTTATTACCCAACACCACCAGTGCCCGCGAGCGCTCGAGATCATCGACAGGCAAAAAATGGCCGAGCGCCAATTCCAGCTTCCAAACTTTATCTGCTGCTCCACCGACACCGGCAATTTCGGTGTCGCGACCACGCTGCCCCGCTTTCACTTTGGCGTTGCCCATCACTACCGGCACAACTGCTTCAACATTCGGCAATGTGCCGATCGCAGCTGCATCACTTAAACTCAGCGGCCGTGTTGTGTTGAGCACGCCGCCCATACCAAAGGTTTCCGTCTTGCCGGGGGTCAGGGCAATAATATGACTGCCAAATTGTGTAAATTCGTTTAGCACAAACGTGCGCAGCCCTTCACCCAATGTGCTGAGAGTGACCATGGCGGCAATGCCGATTGAAAAGCCTGCAATGGTCAGCAGCGAGCGGGTTCGCTGCATCCACAGGGCCTTGAAAATCCAGCTGGTGCTGTCTCGCAATTTCATTCCTGCACCCCACGCAGTGCCAGCACGGGATCGAGACCAGCTGCTCGCTTGGCAGGTACAATTGAAAATGTCAGGCCGGAGAAAAATGCCACACCGACGGCCGCCGGGACTGCCCACAGCGGCGGCATTAAAGGAAAGCTGGGCCAGAGGCTAGAAAAAAAGGCAATTAGGCTGTAGGCGAACAAAATACCTGCCACTGACCCGAGGGACACGAGCAGCAGAGATTCTCCCAGAAACAGCTGCCTTATCTGCCGACTGCTGGCACCAATAGCTTTTAGCAGGCCGATCTCCTTGCGACGCTGGCTCACGGAAATTAAGCTGATATTCATAATTAAAATGCCTGCAACCAGCAGGCTGATCGACGCGATGGCGGCAATCACGAGGGTTAAGGTAGTCAAAATACTGTTGAATGCGGCCAACATCGAATCTTGGCTAATCACGGTAATATCCTCCTCACCTTCATGGCGCTCGGTAATCACCGCTTTAATTTTTGTTTGAATCAGGTCGCTATCGGCGCTTGGCGCGATATCCAACATAATGCGAAAGAGGCTCGGGGAATTAAATAACTGCTCGGCGGTGCGCACCGGAATCAGCAGAATATCGCGCATATCCAGACCCAGGGATTCGCCACGCTCCTCCAAAACACCCACAACCCGCATGCGCCTGTCGCCGACGCGAACCCATTCGCCCAGCGCACGGGCATTGCCAAACAACTCGCGTTTCAATTTTACGCCGAGCACGCAGACCGCCATTGCATCCTCTCGGGTGCGCGCAGGCAGTATTTGGCCGGCGCCAACAGCGAGCTTGCGAACCGTAAAAAAGGACTGATTGCTGCCAAGGGTAATCACCTCCCGCGAGCGGCTGTCGACGGCCACTGTTGTCGTTCCCGCGACAATGGGCGCAACAGCCAAAACGCCGGGAATCTTTTCTAGGGTATAGGCATCTTCGAGGGTCAAATCTCTCGGTACCGAGCCGTAGATAGGAGGCGCACCGCCGGTGGTCTCTGAGCGTCCGGGCAAGACAATTAACACGCGATTTCCCAGCGCCGAGAATTCGCGGTCCACATAGCGGCGAGCACCTTCGCCAAGACTAGTCAGTAAAATCACCGATGCCACACCGATACCGACCGCCGCCAGCAATAAAAATGTACGCAGTCCGTGGCGCTGAAATATCTGCCAGTTAAAACTAATTTGATCGACGAGTTTCATCGCTGGTCTGAATCGATTTGGCCATCGACCATACGAATATGGCGGGTTGCGCGGTCGCCGAGGTTTTGGTCGTGGGTAACCGCAACCAGAGTGATACCATCGCGATTGAGCCGCTCAATCACCTCTATCACCTCACTCCCTGAAGCAGAATCGAGATTGCCCGTCGGTTCGTCGGCTAAGAGCAAGCGCGGACGCATAACGATGGCGCGGGCAATTGCGACGCGCTGCAGCTGACCGCCAGACAACTGATTGGGTTTATGGCTGGCGCGGGCGCTGAGCCCGACCATATCTAATACTTCGGCCACCGCTTGCCGCCGCGACTTGATTGGCTGTTCTGTCAAGATCAGTGGCAGCTCAACATTTTCAAAGGCCGTGAGCCGATTAATCAGATGGAATGATTGAAATATAAAGCCTATATTCTCGCCACGCAGTCGCGCACGCCGCTCTTCTTTCAGGGCCTCCGTTGCGACATTATCAAATAAGTAGCTACCCGAGTCGGGCCTATCGAGTAGGCCAATCATATTCAGCAGCGTGGATTTACCCGACCCCGAGGGGCCCATCACTGACAGATATTCCCCGGAATCAATGTTCAGACTCACATCGCGCAGTGCCCGCAGCGGAGTGTCGCCGATTTGATAGGTTTTGTTGATTGAGATGAGTTTGATCACTGGGCAATCGCCACTTTCGCACCGACAACAATTCCTTTGGCGCCGGTATTGCCAATCACTGTGTCGCCCTCTCGGAGACCGTCGATGATTTCCGTGAAGTGCCAATTCGATAATCCGATTGTAATTTCACGCTCTGTGACAAGATTGTTTTCGTCCACAACTAAAACGTGTTTGCCCTCGACAACAAGCTCGGTGGGCACACGCAGCGCGCTTTCTTTTGCGGCTAAAATAATCTCCATATCCGCACTGTAGCCTGCGAGTAGTAGCGGCATTTCCGAGTCATGCTGCAGTTCGGCTTCCACCTCTACGGTGCGCGCCTGTTTTTCAAAGTCCAGAACATAGGTCGAAATACGGCGAACGGTCGCGGGGAAATCGCGCTCTCGAAAAGCGTCCATGGTCACACGTACCGGCATGCCGACGGCAATCTCTGATGCATCCACTTCATCGATCGGCGCACTTATGTAGTGGCAGTCGTCAGTCAGCAGATCAATGGCGGGTGGTGTTGGCACGCCAGGTGGCGATGGCGTGGAGAACTCGCCAACTTCGCCTGTGACTTCAGCGACTCGCCCAGCGAAGGGGGCGCGGAGATAGGTTTGCGCCAACGCTGCTTCGGCCATTTTCAGGCTTGCATCCGACAATTGTTTACGCGCGGTGGCGGCGGCACAGGCGGCTTCGCTGGCCTCCGAGCGAGATTGCGCCCTATCCGCTTGCTCACCTGAGACCAGCTTTTGTTTCAACAACGTGCTCAATCGTTTGGCTTCGCGGTTGTCGGAAGCCGCGGCAATGCAAATACTGTTGCGCTCGCGATCGCTGGCGCGCACCTGAGCCTTGGCCTGTTCAACTTGGGCGAGACGGTCATCGTTCCACAGCGCCATCAACAATTGATCGGCCTCAACTAAGTCCCCTTCACGCACATGCAGGGCTGCAATTTGCCCGCCAATAGGCAGTGATAATTTTGAGCGGCGGCAGGCTTCGACCGTGCCCGCACGAGTATTTGAAACCGTTTGTTCAACGCGTCCCGTGGTGACTTTCAGTAATTCCACCTCGGGCGGTTCCGGGCGGCTTAATAAGTAAGCTGCCAAAACAAGCAGCACTGCGACAACAGCAACAATCCATCGTTTCTTCATAGCAAATCCTTTGAGCACCCCATGCAATCAGACTTAAATGTAGTTAATGGGTACTTTGATTTCTAGGGTGAAACAGAGATTGTCAGGCGAAAAGAATGACTTAAAACAGGGATGGGCATAATAAGTGAGTGCCGGTCACACTCGAGGGCTGCGCAAAGGAAACTCGCGTGTTAAAAAACTGCAGTATAAAAGAGCAGGCAATAAAAAAGCCCGCTGGATTGAGGTCCGACGGGCTTTTTCGCAGTGCGCAGCAGTTACTCTGCGGCGGGCTCAGCTTTCGCCTTGGCTTTTGCCTTGGGCGCAGCTTTCGCTTTTGGTTTCGCCTTTGGCTTGGGCGCTTCTTCGGCAGCTTCTTCCGCTACTTCTGCGGCAGCTTCTTCCGCTACTTCTGCAGCAGGTTCTTCTGCGGGAGCTTCTTCTGCCACTACCTCAGTGGGTGCAGCGTCTTCTACTGGAGCTTCTTCTACCACAGCTTCTGCCACAGGAGTTTCTTCCACTGCCACTTCTGCAGCGGGTGCCTCTTCAACAGCGGGTGCCTCTTCAACAGCCGGTGCGGCGGGCGCTTGGAAGGCTTTTACCAGCCCTTCGGCTAACAAAATAGCGACCTTTGCGTCGCCGTTAACCCACTTTTTATCCGCATCTTTAACC
Organism: SAR92 bacterium BACL16 MAG-120619-bin48; assembly: GCA_001438605.1. Classification (GTDB taxonomy): domain Bacteria; phylum Pseudomonadota; class Gammaproteobacteria; order Pseudomonadales; family Porticoccaceae; genus HTCC2207. The sequence continues at coordinate 17,364 of LIDE01000040.1, forward strand.
GCAAAACGGCCTGATCCCTTTTGATATACGCTATATTCTTTGGTCTTTTTGACAACTTTCATCGTTTCTAACCTCTCTTAGTGATTACTCGTGTGTGGGCAATTTTCAATCTGCCCTTGAGCCTTTTTTAATATAGGCGACCTGAGCCACCTCGGGTAAAACCCTACCTCGTATTAGCCTAGCTGCTCTAGTACGTCGTCGGGAATATCGGCGTTGGTGTACACATTCTGCACATCATCTAAATCTTCTAAGGTATCAATTAAATCCAATAATTTTTCCGCGCCCTCTTTATCTAAGGGCACACGGATATCCGCTACCATCGCAATATCAGCGTGGACAGGCGTAAAACCTGCGGCAATCAGAGCATCTTTGGCGCTGTGAAAGCCTTCAAAGCTGGTTTCCACATCGACCGAGCCGTCGCTATTGGTAACAATGTCCTCGGCACCTGCATCGAGCGCAACATCCATCAGCGCTTCTTCATCGACGCCTGGCTCAAAGCTGATTTGACCGACGCGATTAAACAGATAGGCCACCGAGCCATCGGTGCCTAAATTGCCGCCGCGCTTGGCAAAACCGTAGCGCACATCGCCCACTGTGCGGTTGCGGTTGTCAGTCATGCACTCCACCAGCACGGCGACACCACCATGAGCATACCCTTCATAGGTAATCTCATCATAGTTTTCGGTGTTATCCGCACCGGCACCGCGGGCTATTGCCTTGTCCACGGTATCGCGCTTCATATTGGCACCCAGCGCCTTATCGACGGCGGCGCGCAACCGCGGGTTGTCATCGGGATTGGGGCCGCCAGCTTTTGCAGCGACCACCAATTCGCGAATCAACTTGGTAAACACTTTGCCGCGCTTTGCATCCTGCGCGGCTTTGCGGTGCTTAATATTGGCCCATTTACTGTGTCCTGCCACGGCTCCCAGTCTCCTTGGAAATTATGCGTCTTGCTCTTTAGTGCGCACGCGAATACTTAAGTCGCGCAGCTGAGCGGCTTCTACCGTACTCGGCGCATCGGTTAACAGACAGGCTGCAGATTGTGTTTTAGGGAAGGCGATAACATCGCGAATCGACTCCGCGCCAACCATTAACATAATCAATCGGTCTAGACCAAAAGCCAAGCCACCGTGTGGCGGCGCGCCGTGCTTGAGCGCATCGAGTAAAAAGCCAAATTTTTCGCGCTGCTCTTCAGCACTAATTTTCAGCACATCAAAGACTTTCGCTTGCATATCTTGGTCGTGAATACGAATGGAACCACCGCCCAACTCGGTGCCGTTGAGAACCATGTCATAGGCGCGCGAGAGCGCAGCACCGGGGTTCGCGCGCAGTTCATCCATGGAGCATGAGGGTGCGGTGAACGGGTGGTGCAGCGGTGTCAATGCACCGGCATCGGTGGTTTCGAACATAGGGAAGTCGATAACCCACATTGGCGCCCAAGGCGTCGTATAAAGGTTGAGGTCTGCACCAATTTTGCAGCGCAGGGCACCAAGAGCCTCAGAGACCACTTTAGCTTTGTCGGCACCAAAGAATACGATATCGCCATTCTGAGCATTCAGGCGCTGCATAATAGTCATCGTGACGTCGTCGCCGAGGAATTTAATGATAGGTGACTGCAGCCCTTCAATACCTGTTTCAATGGCATTGACTTTAATCCACGCCAACCCTTTGGCGCCGTAGATACTGACAAATTTGGTGTAGTCGTCAATTTGCTTGCGCGAAATTTCAGCGCCGCCAGTGACTTTAAGTGCCGTCACACGGCAAGCTGGGTCGTTGGCTGGACCAGAGAACACTTTAAATTCAATATCTTTAAGTAAATCTTTGATCTCGACCAGCTCTAAGGGAATGCGCAAATCAGGCTTATCGGAACCGTATCGATCCATGGCCTCGGCGTAGGTCATGCGCGGAAAGCTGTCGAACTCAACACCCATATGCTCTGAGAATATCTGCCGCACCATGGTCTCAGTGGTCGACATAATGTCCTCTTCATCAATAAAAGAGGCCTCTATATCAATCTGAGTGAATTCAGGCTGACGGTCAGCGCGCAAATCTTCGTCGCGAAAACACTTCGCTATTTGATAGTAGCGATCAAACCCAGCAACCATTAAAAGCTGTTTGAAAAGCTGTGGTGATTGCGGCATGGCGAAAAACTGGCCGGGGTGGGTTCGCGATGGAATCAAATAGTCGCGCGCGCCTTCGGGCGTGGCTCGCGTCATAATCGGCGTTTCAATATCGAGAAACCCGCGCTCGAAAAGGAAGTTGCGAATTGATGTGGTAATTTTCGCTCTAAAGCGCAGGTTGTTTTGCATGGATGGGCGGCGCAAATCCATGTAGCGATATTTTAAGCGGACATCTTCACCGACGGTCACGTGTTCATCGAGCTGGAATGGCGGTGTCACGGCTGAGTTTAAAATTTCCAGCGCAGTGCCGTAGACTTCAATTTCTCCGGTTGCCATATTGGCATTGACAGTGGCCGCGGTGCGCGCGCGAACCTTGCCTGTGACACGCAAGACATACTCCGACCGAACCTTATCCGCCTGAGCAAAAAACTCACCCGCATCGGGATCAAAGACCACCTGAACGATGCCTTCACGGTCGCGCAGGTCGACGAAAATAACACCGCCGTGGTCGCGGCGACGATCTACCCATCCACACAGCGTGACTTCTTCATCAATGTTTTTACTTGTGACTAAACCACAGTAGTTCGATCGGTACATCAGGTGTCTATCCCTATTTTATTCATTGTTGTTGACGCGGCTTCGGTTAACCGCGTGATTGTCGCTCGGCCATGGTTGCACGGGTGCTTTAGCTTTCTTTCCCAGCCCCAGAGCCTTCGCTTAAGTTTTTCTTACTACCGGTCTTAAAATCTGTTTCATACCAGCCGCTGCCACTCAAACGAAAGCCACCAGCCGATAGCTGTTTCTTTAATTCGGGTTTTGCGCACGCCGGACAATCGGTCAACGCCTTATCGGCAATTTTCTGCATAGCTTCCAGTTCGTGGCCACAAGCCTTGCAGCGATACTCATATATAGGCATATATCAACTTCCTAAACCATTCCAACCAGTCTTAAACCACACATCGACTGCCGCAAACCGCGCCAGCCATTGAAAAAAGCGCCGCATTATACCCCAGCACCGGCCTGTGGAAAATGCTTTAACCAAAGCATAAGTCGTTGAAAATTAGAAAAATGCTGAAAAAAGTTAGCTTTCATGGCGCATCCCCAAAACAGCGGCTATAAATAATGGCGAGCCCCTGTGGGCAGCATGAAGCCACCCCACAGGGTTTGGAGTAACTTGGATAATCACATAGGAAAAGACGATGGCCGCTAAAAAAGGAACAAAGAAGGGAAAAACGACATCTGATGTGTCCATGGCAAAAAAAGTAGCTGGCAAAGAGGCTACGGTTGTAAAAGCCAACACAGGAAAATCAGTATCAAAGGGAATGACCAGTAAAAAGACCGCTGCACCTGCGCGCAAAACCACTGCTATCAGCGAGCGCTACAGCAAAACTCAAATCATCAGCGAACTTGCCGCCAACGCAAATATGACCCGCAAGCAAGTCAATACAGTCCTCGACGAATTGGCCGCGCTGATAGAACGACATGTTAAAAAACGCTCTGTGGGCGAATTTGTACTGGCCGGCTTAATTAAAATTCACACAGTAAAACGACCTGCCAAAAAAGCCTATGTGGGCATTAACCCCTTCACTGGCAAAGAGACGACCTTCAGCGCAAAACCAGCCTCGGTCGCGGTAAAGGTGCATGCGCTAAAAGGACTTAAGGACATGGCGCAGTAAGCATACCCTTTGCAACAGGCACTGCGACTGTAGAATTCAATCTTGATCAGGCGGCAAAAGCATCAGCCCACTCGCCCAAGGAGTTCGTCGGTAAAATGTCTTTCGGAAGAAGCTCGTTGGCCGACAGTCGCAGACTTATTAACACATCTTATTAGCTCAACTTATTAGCCCAACTTAATAGCCCAACTTAATAGCCCAACTTAATAGCCCAACTTATTAGCTCACCCCAATAGCACGTCTAACTCGTACAACCCTTGAGCACAATCACACCACCAGACCCGCCGGCGCAAGGGCGGCAACAAGTGCCGCTGCTCGCTCGGCCAGCTCATTGTCTTTATAAGGCGCAATCGGTACCGCACCCCAAATAGGTCGCGGCCAAGCAGCGTCTGAGACAAATCGCGCCACATGGTGCATGTGCAACTGGGGCACCATATTGCCGATAGTCGCTACATTTATTTTATCCGCAGAAAAAAGCTGCGACAGCGTCTCAGCCAGAGTGCAGGACTCCGCCAACAACTGGCGGCGATCCTCAAGAGAGAGCTCAAAGATCTCTCTCACATCAGGGCGCTGCGGCACCAAAATACACCAAGGATAATTTGCATCCTTGGCCAGTAATAACAAACTCAGAGGAAAGCGTCCGAGTACCACTGTATCAGCGGCCAGTTGTGCATGTAATTGAAACATTTCGTTCTCATCCCGTTTATGGCTGTACCGCGACAGCCGCGCACCGTAAAATAGCCGGCTTAAACTCACCGAAAACCAGTGTAAGAGAAACCATGCGCGCCAGCCACTACCTGATTGCCACACAAAAAGAATCACCCGCCGATGCGGAAGTCATCAGCCACAAACTAATGCTCCGAGCGGGCATGATCCGCAAAGTCGCCTCTGGGCTCTATTCATGGCTGCCCATGGGTCTGCGTGTATTTCGTAAAGTTGAAGCGATTGTCCGCCAAGAGATGGACAAATCAGGCGCTCTTGAAATCATGATGCCCGTTGTACAGCCAGCCGACCTCTGGGTTGAGTCCGGCCGTTGGGCACAATTTGGCCCTGAATTACTGCGTATTAAAGACCGTCATGATCGCGATTTTTGCCTCGGCCCCACACACGAAGAGGTTATTACCGACCTCATCCGCAACGAAATTCGCAGCTACAAACAACTACCAGCTAATTTCTATCAGATTCAAACGAAATTCCGCGACGAGCGTCGCCCACGCTTCGGTGTCATGCGCACCCGCGAGTTCTGCATGAAGGATGCATACTCCTTCCACATTGACAGCGCCTCGCTGCAAGAAACCTATGACCTTATGTACAAAACCTATTCGGCGATCTTTGAGCGCACCGGGTTAGTGTTTCGCGCAGTGTTGGCCGACACCGGCAGTATCGGCGGCAGTGTCTCCCACGAGTTTCATGTGTTAGCAGACTCTGGCGAAGACGCCATTGTCTTCTCCACCGACAGTGACTATGCCGCCAATATCGAAAAAGCCGAAGCGATTAGCCCTTCCCAGAAAGTGCAGGAAGGCACAGCCGCGATGGCCGAACTGGCCACCCCCGGCGTTCGCACCATTGCCGATCTCTGCGCCTTTATCAATACTACCGCTGAACACACATTGAAAACTCTTATTGTTAGCGCTGCCGATGCAGAGGGCAAAACGCGACTCTACGGCCTAATGCTGCGCGGCGACCACGAGCTCAATGAAGTTAAAGCACAACACGCACTTGGCATTGTTGGTGAAATGACCTTTGCCACTGAAGAGCAAATAAAAGCGGCACTAAACTGCTCGCCTGGATCACTGGGCCCAGTCAATCTCGGCATGCCGATTATTGTCGATCGCAGTGCCGCAGTGCTCTCAGACTTTGTCTGCGGAGCCAACCGCGATGGCTACCACTTAACCGGTGTCAACTGGCAGCGCGACTGCGGTGAGTTTAGCGTGGCAGATATTCGCAATGTCGTCGCCGGCGACCCAAGCCCAGACGGGCAAGGTTTATTAGAAATCAAACGCGGCATTGAAGTCGGCCATATTTTTCAGCTCGGCACCAAGTACAGCGAAGCCATGAAAGCCACAGTGCTCGACGAAAACGGCAAAGAACAAGTGATGACGATGGGCTGCTACGGCATTGGCGTCAGCCGCATCGTCGCCGCAGCGATAGAACAAAACAATGATAGCAATGGCATTATTTGGCCTGACGCGATTGCGCCATTCCAAATAGCGATAGTACCCATCAATATGCACAAATCGGAGACCGTAAAAGCAACCTGCGAAAAACTCTATAGCGAGCTTTGCGCGGCGGGTTATGAAGTGCTATTTATGGACGAGGACAAAGCACGGCTCGGCGGTATGCTGGCCGACATTGAATTGATTGGAATTCCGCACCGAATCGTTGTTGGCGATCGTGGGTTAGAAGAGGGGACGGTGGAGTACCGCAACCGCCGCGAACCCGACAACAAACACATAGCTATGGATCAGCTTCATGAATTTATTCGCGACAACGTGTTTAAAAACTAAATCGCCACGCCCGCGCAGGGAGCTGTCGCGACGCGTCGCGGCAGCTCTATTGGCTGTACTTCTCACCGCACTCGTAACTGTGACAGAGGCAGAGGCAGAGGCAGCTAAAGTAGCAACGCCAGCACAAGCATCCGTCCAACAGGCAGATTAAAAGACTCATCAAGAAGCAGACCGCGCCCTACTCTGCCGACTAAAACAAGCGGCAGCCAGCGCCGACAGTTTTGCTGACAGTTACGATGCCGAAGTCTGGTTGGCGGCAAAAGACAACACCCTGTCAGCGATCATCAAAAACCCCGCCCAACGCCTCAGCTTACTCAAACTTATTCACGCCGAAGCGATCCGCGCCGGCCTGCAACCCGAAATCGTTCTCGCGCTAATTGAGGTGGAAAGTCGCTTTGACAATTACGCAGTATCTCGGGCCGGTGCTCAGGGAATTATGCAAGTCATGCCTTTTTGGAAAAAAGAGATTGGCCGCCCACAAGACAACCTTATTCACACCCAAACCAACCTTCGCTACGGCTGCACCATTCTCAAGTATTACCTCGATAAAGAGCAGGGGCGACTGGCGGATGCTCTCGCACGCTACAATGGCAGCTATGGTCAATATTGGTACGCAGAGCGTGTACTCGATGCATGGGCCAATCGCTGGCGCTAGTCAGCTAATGTACCTCGAGCGGCCCTGACATCAAAAAAGGCGCGGCGAATATCACCATTTTGTCCTGTTCATGCCCCACGCCAGGCGCGATCGAAAGCGACCAATTAAACCGGCTTTTTTGGCGCAGAGCTTGCAGGCTCGACGCGGCAAAAAAACGATGGCCGCGGGAAAACCGGTGAATGCCCTGATGCATACTTTCGCGATCGCGGTTGAGATTTCTATGATTTGCATCCGTATCCCGATCACCCAACAGAACAACCACGCGCTTGGCATATGCAGCGGCAAGCGCCTCCTCAGTGACGCCCGAATCTTTCAGTCCGTGTGGAAATGGGGTTGTTATGAGCGGCATGGTATACCAGCCTGCGTTGGCCAAAACAACGCGTCGGGCGCGATTGTCGGGTACGAAAAACAGAAAACGATGGCCAACCTGCGCACCCCCAGAGTGGCCAAAAAGGCTGTAATCGTTGCGTTTAATCGCAAACCGCGCTCGGCTGTCATCAAAAAGCGCTTCAATGGCCGAAAAAACCCACTGCTCTTTAGCCTGCGGCTTGCCTGACGGGGATGTCATATTGCCCAATATGTAATGCGAGCGCGGGTAGTCAACCGCATTAAACTCTGGCGCCACTATCAGCAGATTATTGTCTCGCGCTAACTGCACCCACGCGTCTCGATAGTCGTCTGCATTGCGGTTGGCGCCGTGCAGCACAATCACCGGCATTGTTTTGTGATCAATCTTTTCTGGCCGCACAAAAAATACATTGAGCGGTTTTCCAGCCCAAGCAGAGAACACAAACATGCCCTTCTCGACGCCCTCAACTGGCGCAGTCTGACCATTACTCTGCGCCAGTGCAGGACTCGCCACAGTCGCCAGAAGCAGAGCCCAGCGACCGAGATAAAACGCCGCGTGACGCACCCAGCCACTTAATAGCGCCATAGAGACCCCTTAGAAAAACAGCGGCGCCCACCACAGGGCAACCAGTGCCAAAATAAGCATACCAACACAGTTAAGATAAAAACCGGCACGCGCCATATCGGGAATGGTCAGCATACCGGAGGCATAAACAATCGCATTGGGCGGCGTTGCCACAGGCAACATAAATGCGCAGCTGGCGGCAAGGGTAACTGGCACGCAGAGAACCATCGGTGGAATTCCTGCCTCGATAGCAATGGCACCAAGAACCGGCAAAAAGGTCGCTGCGGTAGCAATATTACTCGTCAACTCAGTGAGAAAAATAACCAATCCCGTGGCGGCAATGACCAGCGCCATCACCCCATAAATAGACAGCGGGGACAGACTCTCGCCCAACCACTGCGCCAGACCGGAATCAGCAATCGCCGCAGCTAAGCTTAAGCCACCGCCAAATAACACCAACACACCCCACGGCAGGCGATTGAGATCGGCCCAGGTCATAAGCTGCTGCTGCGCGCGATCTCCGCTCGGCACCAAAAATAGGATCAGCGCGCCAGCCATCGCAATACCGGTATCCGAGAGACCGTCGAGAGGTAGCCAGTCGCTGAGGGGTCGACGCATTATCCAGCCGAGTATGACAAGCGCAAAAATAATCGCCACACGTTTTTCTGGTGCGGTTATTGGCCCCATGTCGTTTTTTAGTTCGGCTAAATGGCGCTGAGCAGCAGCATTCGCAGGAATCTCAACGGGGAATACCCATCGCGTCAGAATCAACCACGCTATCGGCAACATCAGCGCGCTGATGGGTACACCTACCATCATCCAGCTGACAAAACTAATTTCAATGGCGTAGTTTTCCTCAATAAAAGCCGCGAGTAGCGCATTCGGAGGCGTGCCCACGAGGGTCGCCAAACCACCAATCGTTGCAGCATAGGCCAAGCCGAGAAGCATGGCAGTTTGAAAGTTATTCTTACGTCGATCATTCACACCGTCAGTTTGGCTTAAAACGACCGTCACCACCGACATGGCAATTGGCATTAGCATCATGGTGGTCGAGGTATTGGTCATCCACATCGAGAGCAGTGCCGCCACCAACATAAAACCACCAATCAAGCGCCGTCCATCGGTACCCGTGTGGGACAAGATCATCAAGGCAATCCGCTTGTGCAGATTCCAGCGCTCTACCGCAATGGCCAAAACAAACGCGCCTAGAAAAAGATAGATAATAGGATTAGCGTAGGGCTCTGCCGCCTCTCGAATAGTCGCAATACCAAGCAGATCAAAGGTCACAATCGGTAAAAAGGCGGTCACCGGAACCGGAATCGCCTCGGTCGCCCACCACACCGCCATCCACAGACCTACGGCAGCGGTGCGCCAAGCCTCTTGCGCCATCACATCCTGAACACCATCGAACGCTGTCATTAAGACAAAGAGCGCCGGCCCGAGCACCAAACCAACATTTTGATAAGAGCCGCGATTGCTGCTATCAACGGCAGTGACTTGATTGTTTGTCATGTTAATCCTTAGAGTCTGTCGTTTTAGAACCGCCACGAAGCAGCGCGTGAACTATTTTTCTCAATGTACTTATAACGCATGAAACAGGCTTATCCACTAGACCGTTCAACACTATTAAGCAGACTTTAGCGTGGGGGAGCTTGTCGGAGAGTCAACTCTCAATTCCTCCACGCTGAGCGCGCTAGCTGCTTCAATAATCTCTAAAAACGCCTTTGCCGAACGCTTAAGACCTTCGGCGGGAACCAGTTCAGGCGTGTCTAGTGTGGTGTGATAAATAACGTGATCGATAATATGAAAGCCCGGCGCTTGGTTCGTAAACTTCGCCTTGCTATCCATTTGTGTGTAGGTCGATACACCGTTGTCACGCAACGTTTCACGGACAATGGTTTTAAAGCGATCGCTACCCTGAAAGTGCCAGCGAAACGCGCCAACACCATTGGCCGTCATCAAGCCATTGTTGTACCAGTAGAGTTGCGTCTGACTGGTGTGTTCCAAGGTAATCGCCATAGCGACTTTCTGCCAGTCATAAGCCTGCTCAAATAACCTCAACCCGTATTCGCCGTGATGGTGATCGGGAAAGAAAAATAACACCAGCGAGCGATCCC
>LIDE01000041.1 GCA_001438605.1 SAR92 bacterium BACL16 MAG-120619-bin48
ATGACCCATCTGCAACTCAGCATAGCGATTGAAAACGCGATGGTCGCAAGGAACCCGCGTGGCATGCAAACTCTGCAAGCTGCCCTCGAACCCGGCTACTATCTGCGCGCCGCAGAACTGCTCGAACAGGCCACCGGAAACGTATTAATTGGTACCGGATTCCCCGTAAACGACACCTACGAAACAGATGGCCCACTGGGCGCAATCGCACTCTACAACGCACTCGAGCATCTCGGCGCAACACCTATCTTAGTCTGTGGCGCGCCGCTGGCCGATGCCCTCAAGACCGATTATCGCGTGCACAAAATAACCGTCGGTCAACCCAGCAGCGCCGCCAGCGAAGCGCGCGAGGCACTCGCCCACTACAGCCCGTCACTGATCATTTCCATCGAGCGCCCAGGCATGGCCAAAGACGGCCACTACTACAATATGCGCGGTGAAGATATTAGCCCGCGCTGCGCAGCCTTCGACTATTTCCTAACATTAGCGACATGCCCAAGCGTCGCAATTGGTGACGGCGGCAATGAAATCGGGATGGGCAATATTGCGCAGACCGTCGCTCAACTGGACATTACGCCGTCCGCCACCTGCTGCGACGAACTGGTTATCGCCGACGTTTCAAATTGGGCCGCACACGGTATTATTGCCATGCTCTCAGCGCGACGCGGAGAAGACCTTCTCGCGGGCTGGGACAATCTCGCACAATTACACTATCTCTCTCAGCGCGGCAGCGTTGACGGTGTCAGTCGAGAAAACACACTCACCGAAGATGGCCTCGACTCAAGCATCAGCGAGGCGCTGATATTACAGCTACGCAAAATTAGCGGATTTTGTTAGCGACAAAAAATTCCCCTTAAATAGACATCTACGAATAATAAGAACTCTATTTACAGGTTAATATGGCTCCGGAAGTGGATTTGCTTTGCCTGCACAGCATCTCACTGATAGGATTTTTCACGTCGGCATTTGGGGCAACCACCCTTACTGCCCAGCGTGGCAGCACAGGTTAAAAAAGGCAGAAATATGAGCATCGCATACTTAAACGGCAGTTATCTGCCCCTCGACCAAGCCAAAATATCGCCCATGGATCGCGGCTTTTTGTTTGGCGATGGCATCTACGAAGTTATCCCTTCTTATAATGGCAAAATGGTTGGCTTCGGTCCTCACATTGAGCGCATGAAAAATGGCTTAGCAGCAATCGGCGTCCAGTTCGACTGGACGACAAAACAATGGGCCGACCTCTGCCAACAGCTCATAGAAAAAAACGGCTCCGGCAACCTCGGCCTCTATCTCCATGTGACACGGGGCACCGACAGCAAGCGCTTCCACGCCTTCCCTGAAAATATTCCTGCCACCGTCTTTGCCTACAGTTTTGAAATTGGCCCCGAGCCTGTCGCCGACAAAGCGCTCGCCAAAAAATACCGCGTTGCCGCCACCCGCGATCTGCGCTGGGAACGCTGCCATATCAAATCTATTGCGCTACTGGGCAACGTGCTGCACTTTCAGCAGGGCTACGAACAAGGCTACGACGAAACGCTACTGTTTAATGCCGACAACCAGCTCACCGAAGCAAGCGCCTGTAACGCCTTTATCGTCAAAAATGGTACGGTCATTACCCCCGCCCTCGACAATGCAAAACTCCCGGGAATCACGCGGCATATTCTGCTCGATATTTTGCGCCGCGATGGCAGCATTCCTGTTGAGGAGCGCGACGTCAGCATGGACGAGGTCTACAGCGCAGATGAAGTGTGGATTACCAGCTCCAGCAAAGACATCGCCGCCGTGGTGCAAATCAACGGCACAACCGTTGGCAACGGTGAAGTGGGCGACGTGTGGCTGGCGGCGCAAACACTCTACTCCGCCGGAAAATTTAACTATTAGGGATTGTTATGTCTCGACCGACTAAGGCGCTGATCAACCTAGACGCACTGCGCAACAATTTTCGTCTAGCGCAAGCGCTGGCGCCAAGCTCCCAGACCATGCCCATGGTCAAAGCCAACGCCTATGGCCACGGCATGGTGCCCGTTGCAACGGCCTTGGCCGATCTAGCCCCAGCCTTTGGTGTTGCCTGCATTGAAGAAGCGCTAGAGTTGCGTAAAGCCGGTATAACCCAACCAATACTTCTGTTGGAAGGCACGTTTAGCGCAGAAGAAGTCGCCATAGCCGCACTGAAAAATATTTGGATGATGGTCGAAAATCACGCGCAAAAAGAGGCCATTATCAATACTGAACTGCCTATGTCGGTTTATGTATGGCTTGGTCTCGACAGCGGCATGCACAGACTGGGGTTTCAACCCAGTGATATCGCCGACGTCTACGGGCAGTTGCTCAACAGTCGCAATGTTCACAAACCCATTGTCCTAGCATCGCATTTTGCCTGCGCCGAAGATTTGAAAAATAGCTACACCCAACAACAGCTCGACAGCTTCAACCAAGCATTGGCAAGTCTCAGTGAATATGGCGACGCGCAACCCCTGCAGAGCCTCGCCAACTCCGCCTCTATCTTGGCGCGCCCAGACACCCATCGCGACTGGAACCGACCAGGCTACATGCTCTACGGCAGCTCACCGTTTGATCACCCGCACAGCAACGCCGACAAACTGCAAGCCGTCATGACACTAACCTCAGCAGTGATTTCCCTGCGCCACATCGCCGCCGGTGAAGTCGTAGGTTACTCAGGCCGCTGGCGCGCCGACAAACCCTCAACCATCGCCACCATCGCAATTGGCTACGGCGACGGCTATCCGCGGGGCGCACCGAATGGCACACCGGTGCTGGTCAATGGCGTTGAATGCCCATTAGTAGGCAATGTCAGCATGGATATGATTACTGTCGACGTCAGCGCCTTAACCCGCGTCGCCATTGGCGATCCCGTCGAACTTTGGGGCCCCAATCTTGCCGTCAGCCGCGTCGCCAAACTGTGCAACACCATAGGCTACGAACTGATGACCCGCATACCCGCACGGGTACCGCGCATCTATCAATAAACCGCAAACAGTGACTGGCCGCTAAAGCTTAATGGCCGTCACTGACTTCACGTCTTCAATAACAACATACGTATGGGTTTGACTAACGCCCTCAATAGTCGACAGCTTCTCCCCCAAAAACCGCTGATAGTGCTGCATATCGGCAACGCGAATTTTAATTAAATAGTCAAAGCCCCCCGCCACCATCTGGCACTCCTGCACCTCGTCCAGCGCCAGCATCTGCTGATTAAATGCCTTAATCGACGCAGTAGTTGTGTTGTTTAACTGCACCTCAATGTAAGCACAAAGCGCCGCATTGGCTTTCACCGGGTCAAGCAGCGCCACATATTGCAGAATATAACCATCCTTCTCCAAACGGCGCACCCGCTCTAGGCAGGGCGTAGGTGTCAAGTTCACCTCGCGCGCCAAGTCAACATTGGCGATGCGGCCATTCTTTTGCAAAATCGTCAAAATCCGCCGATCAGTGCGATCCAATTGCGTCACATTAGTCATACCGTCACCTCCTCCTGAAACCGTCTACACACAAAAACATGAAAAGCATTTTATCCTTCGATACATATATTTCCAGCATAAAATGCTATTAATTAAGTAATTATGGAGATTAATAGTACGAAGATTTAGCGAAAATGCCGAATATTTATTCGTCTGAAGACTGGATTCACCCCTATGAACATTGATCAACTTCGCCGCAAAATACGCACAACCACGCACCAGAACGAGCATCAGGTGGTCAATCAACTGCTGCACAGCAACCCGCTTTCGGCACAGACCCGGGAAAAAGTGTTGCAACAGGCGCGCGAACTGGTGGGTCAATGCCGCAGCAACAAATCCAGTAAAGGATTACTTGACGCATTCCTCCTGCAATTTGGACTGTCCAACAACGAAGGCGTCGCGCTTATGTGCCTCGCCGAAGCGCTTTTGCGAGTGCCCGACGCAGACACCGCCGACCGCTTGATCGCCGAAAAAATCCTCTCCGGCAAATGGCACGAGCACCGCGGCCAATCGCAATCCGCCTTCGTCAATGCCGCCACGTGGGGGCTTATGCTCACCGGCCAAATTGTCAGCCTCGACAGCGAAATAACCGAACACACCGACAGTTGGCTTAAGCGCCTTAGCGCCCGACTCAGCGAACCCGTCGTCCGCCGCGCCGTTATGCAAGCCATGAAAATCATGGGCGGCCAATATGTGCTCGGCCGCGATATCGGGGAAGGACTGCAGCGCGGCGCCAAACACAACGACGCGCAAACACGATTCTCATTCGACATGCTCGGCGAAGGTGCCCGCACCGAAAGCGACGCCGCCCGCTACCTGCAATCCTATGCCGACGCCATCACTGAAATTGGCCGCCACACCAGCGAAACATCGGTCTACAGCAACAACGGCATCTCGGTAAAACTCTCAGCACTGCACCCGCGGTACCGCTACGCCCAGCACCAACAAGTGATGGACGAGCTGCTGCCACGCATCAAACAGCTGTGTCTACTTGCCCAAGAGCACCATATTGGCCTCTCCATCGACGCCGAAGAGTCCTACCGACTCGATATTTCACTCGACCTATTTCAAGCACTGGCCGAAGACCCCGACCTAAAAAACTGGCAGGGCCTCGGCTTTGTTTTGCAGGCCTATCAAAAGCGCGCGCCCGATGTCGCGCGATGGCTAATCGCCCTCGCCGAAGCCACCCAGCGCAAACTCATGGTGCGCCTCGTCAAAGGCGCCTACTGGGACGCCGAAATAAAACATGCCCAAGAACTTGGGCTCGAGAGCTACCCCGTATACACCCGCAAAGCCAACACCGACCTCTGCTACCAACACTGCGCCGAACTGCTGCTAGACGCCGATCAACAAATTTATCCACAGTTTGCCACCCACAACGCCTACACCGCCTGCATGATCTTAGCGCTGGCCGGCGAACGCGCATTTGAATTCCAACGCCTGCACGGAATGGGCCATGTTCTCTACGAACAACTGATGAACAACCTCGGCCGAGAGAAAATACCCCTGCGCGTCTACGCACCCATCGGCAACCACCGCGACCTGCTGCCCTACTTGGTGCGCCGCCTGCTGGAAAACGGCGCCAACAGCTCATTCGTCAACCGCTTCCTCGACAACAACTCACCCGTTGACGAACTGGTGCAAGATATTCGCGAGCAAGTCTGCCGAGTCTTCCCTTACGAACACCGACAGATATCCGCGCCCGCAGACCTATTTGCAACCAGCAACCAAGCCCGAAAAAATTCTATCGGCATCGATCTCGACTGTGTTATCGACAGCCAGCCCATTATCGACGTCATAGCCAGAGCCAACCAAAAACCCCTCACCGCAGGGCCGCTGATTGATGGTGAACTGATACTGACAACACCAGAGCCACGATTTAGCCCCAGCCAGAACAAGCAGCACATAGGCGACATCAGCCGAGCCACCGCCGAACACATGCAGCACGCCCTCACCTCCGCCGCGCAAGCACAGCCCGCATGGGACAGCCTCGGCGGCGAACACCGTGCCGCCATACTCGACAAGATGGCAGACCTCATGGAATATCAAATCGCCGAACTCATGTCGGTTATTGTTAGCGAAGGGGGCCGCACCCTCCCCGACGCCCTCTCCGAAGTGCGCGAAGCCGTCGACTTCTGCCGCTATTACGCCGTTCAAGCACGCCAACAGTTCCGCCACAACGACCCCGCGCAACGTCACGGCCGCGGCGTCTTCCTCTGCATCAGCCCATGGAACTTCCCACTGGCAATATTTGTCGGCCAAGTCAGTGCCGCACTGGCCGCAGGCAACAGCGTCATCGCCAAACCCGCCGACCAAACACCCTTTATTGCCAGCCACGCAGTGCAGCTCTTTCACGAAGCCGGCGTACCGGTGAGCGCTCTGCAACTGCTTATCGGCAGCGGCTCGCAAATCGGCAAAGTGCTTATTCCAGACTCGCGCATCGCCGGTATCGCCTTTACCGGCTCAACCCAGACCGCGCAAACCATCAATCGCCAACTCGCACAGCGACCCGGAGGCCCCATTCCGTTTATCGCCGAAACCGGCGGTCAAAACTGCATGGTCGTCGACTCAACAGCCCTACCAGAACAGGTCGTCGACGACGTAATCGCCTCCGCATTTCAGAGCGCAGGCCAGCGCTGCTCCGCCCTGCGCGTACTGTTTTTGCAAAGCGATATCGCCGACAACGTCCTCACCATGCTACGCGGCGCCATGGCCTCTGTTCACGCCGGACACCCGGGTAAACTCAGCAGCGATATTGGCCCCGTAATCGACAGTGCCGCCCAAGCCGAACTGCAAAGCCACATCGAGCGCATGCACCAAGAAGGCACGTACATCGCCAGCGTCGAACTCAGCGCAGAGTGCCAACAAGGCAGCTTTATTGGCCCCCACGTGTTCGAAATCAAAGCCCTTGATCAGCTCACAGAAGAAGTATTCGGCCCCATCCTGCATGTTATTCGCTACAACTCAGCACAACTCAGCAGCGTGATACAGCAAATCAACAACACCGGCTACGGCCTCACCCTCGGCATCCACAGTCGCATCGAAGCCTTCGCCGAAACCGTGTTCCGCAACACCATCGCCGGCAACACCTACATCAACCGCAATATGGTCGGTGCCGTCGTCGGCGTTAACCCCTTTGGCGGCCGCGGCCTCTCCGGAACCGGCCCCAAAGCAGGCGGCCCAAACTACCTGCTGCACTTTTCTACCGAGGCAATCGACTCAGCGCAGTCGTCAAACAATGTTCTGCCGCTCAAACTCGACAACGCCGAACCCGTCAGTGCAACCGCCATCACCAGCGCCCTCGACGCAGGCAAAAAGTGGCAGCTTAACACTGCCCAGCAACGGCTCAGCCTGATTCAACAGGCGAATCAACACAACCCACACTTCTTGTCCGGCCTACAAGCCATCACCCAAGAAAAGCTCAGCACACCCGAGCAACTGCCCGGCCCCACCGGTGAAGACAACCAACTTAGCCTGCACAGCCGCGGACTCATGGTCCTAGTCATCACCCAACAAGACTCCTTTGCCGACGCCGAAAAACAGATTGCCAGCGCACTCCTCTGCGGCTGCCCACTCATAATCACCGCCGACAGCCAACACCAGCAATCCCTCAGCGCACTGCAAGCGAGCTACAGCCAAGCGGGACTGCCCCAAAACCTCCTGCAAATTGCCCCACTGGCAAGCCTGTCAGCACTCGCCACTCACAACAGCGTTGAAGGCATCGTCGCCAACACCAGCGACACCGACAGCTCCGCCCTGCGACAAATCATGGCAGAGCGAACAGGCAGCATCATTCCACTGATCGAATGGCCCAAACAAGACACCGGCTACCACTACCCATGGTTGCTCAGCTTTTTGAGCGAACGCACCCGCACCGAAAATCTCGTGGCGCGGGGAGGTAATACGCAGTTGTTTAATTTGGCGGAGTGAGGGGGAAGTCCAAAGTCTGAGTAATAAAAAACCACGCCAAGGCGTGGTTTTTTTATTGCATCAGTATTTTGAGAAAGGGGCTTAGTGTGGAAGACGAAGTCGCTGTGCTCGCGCATAAAGGCGCTGGTTTGGAGCATGCCGTTGCGCATGTGTTTTTCGGCGGTGCTGAGGGAGATGCCAAGGCGCTCGGTGATTTCTTGGTAGCTAAATCCGTACACTTTGCGCATAAGGAAAACCCGCCGACACTTGGGTGTCAGCTGTGCGGCTGCCTCACAAAAGGCACCTAGGTATTCTTGTGTTTCCATCGCGGCCTCAACGGTGCTTTCGTATCCTGTAATGGAGTTTTCGTCAAAATCCACTATATGGTCAGCAATTTGGCTGCTTTTTTTGCGAAGCCCTTCAAGGGCGACGTTGCGGGTGATTTGAAAGAGGTAGGCTTTTGGGTGCTCGATCTCTTTTTCTAGTTCGGCGTTGTAGGCTTTGAGAAAGGCTTCTTGTGTGACATCTTCGATATCTTGCTGGCGAAATACAAAGCGCGAGACAAACCGTTTTATGGCGTCTTGGTTGGTCAAAAAGGCTTGTGATACCGCTGAAGGTCGCTTAAACCTTTCATTTGTTCTATCTGCCTCCCCCTGCCATCGTTTACTCCTGATCACACTTGCTTAGTCCCTTGGGTGACGGTTTGTCATCACCTTACGGCTTTAAGTGTAGTCAAGAATTTTGCGTGCTGTGGGTGCAACGCGATTATTGCTCGAAGGGGCAGTCTCTATTGGGTACAGGAGCGATCGGGGTTTTAAGCGTGAATGGTGCTAGCGATTTAGCACCATATTGTCGCGGTGAATAAGTTCTTTGTCTTCGAGGTAGCCGAGAATGCCGGCGATGGCTTCGGTGCTTTTGCCTTTTATGCGCGCAGTTTCTGCGGCACTGTAGTTGACGAGGCCGCGGGCGATTTCGAGTCCGTCGCTGTCGAGACAACTGACGAGGTCGCCGCGGCTGAATTTGCCTTTTACGTCTGTGACGCCGACGGCAAGCAGGCTGCGGCCTTGCTGGGTGAGCACTCTGGCGGCGCCGCTGTCGAGTATGAGCTGTCCTTTGACTTGCAGCTGTCCGGCGAGCCACTGCTTGCGGGCTGCTATGGGTTGCTGGGTGGCGCTGAGCAGTGTGCCGACGTCTTCGCCGTTGGCAACGGCGGTAAGAATTTTGGGGTTACGGCCGCCGACAATTACGGTGCTGCAGCCTGAGCGCGCGGCGAGTTTAGCGGCTTGAAGTTTGGTGACCATGCCGCCGCGACCTAATCCGCTGTTGCTGCCGCTGGCGAGGGCGTTGAGGCTTGGGTCGCCGGCGAGGGCTTGGCTTATTAGTGTGGCGTTGGGGTCGCTGTCTGGGTTGGCGGTGTAGAGGCCATTTTTGTCGGTGAGTATCACGAGTAGGTCGGCGTCGATTAGGTTGGCGACCAGTGCGCCAAGACTGTCGTTGTCGCCAAACCGAATTTCGTCGGTGACTACCGTGTCGTTTTCGTTGACGATGGGCACGACGTTAAGTTTGATAAGGGTTTGCAGGGCGCTGCGGGCGTTGAGATAGCGCTGGCGATTGGCGAGGTCGTCGTGGTCGAGCAGGACTTGTGCGGTGAGTTTGCCGAACCGCTTGAAGCTGGTTTCGTAGGCTTGAATAAGTCCCATCTGGCCAACTGCGGCGGCGGCTTGCAGTTCGTGAATACTCTCTGGGCGGGTCTTCCAACCAAGGCGCACGAGACCTTCGGCGATGGCGCCTGAGGAGACTAAAACAATTTCTTTGCCCTGTGCTAAGAGTTCGGCGATTTGCTCGACCCAGCCATCAATGGCGTCTCGATCAAGGCCTGCGCCGTCGTTGGTTAGTAGTGCGCTGCCAATCTTGACCACGCAGCGTTTGGCATTCTTGGTAATTGCTCTGGTCATTCAGCCTAGCTATGCCTCACTCTGCGTAGATAATTTCAACGTCGTGGTCGTCATCGTCGTCATCAAAGTCTTCGTCGAATTCTGCGCCATCAATCTGCTGACCACCTTTGCGGGCGGCGCGACGGTATTCGGCAAGTCCTTCAATGCGTTCGCGTGCTTCGGTTTGGATGGTGCGGCGGCGCGCTTCGGTTTCGATAATCACTGCTGGGTCAGCTTCTTCACGCTGACGGTGTTCTTCAATATAGTCCATAATCTTGGCGCACAGCTCTTTTGTGCCCACGGACGAGATGGCGGATATTCTAAACACGGGGCCTTGCCAATTGAGCTCGTCTACAACGGCTTGGCAGGCGTCTTCGATTTCATCTTCGGGCAGCAAATCGATCTTGTTCAGCACAAGCCAGCGGTCGCCCTCAGCCAATGTCGGGCTGAATTTTTCCAATTCATTTTCAATGACAATGGCGTTTTGCCCGGGTGTAGTGAGGTCGTAGGGCATCATGTCAACAATGTGCAACAACAGGCGGGTGCGGGTAAGGTGCTTGAGGAAGCGGATACCGAGACCTGCGCCTTCGGAGGCACCTTCGATCAACCCTGGAATATCGGCAATAACAAAACTTCTGTCGCCGGTCACGCCGACAACACCGAGGTTTGGCACGAGGGTGGTAAATGGATAGTTGGCAACTTTGGGGCGCGCGGCTGAGACGGCCCGAATAAAGGAGGACTTGCCTGCATTGGGCAGTCCGAGCAGGCCGACATCGGCCAATACTTTTAGCTCAAGCTTGATTTCTCGCACTTCACCTTCGCTGCCTTTCGAGGTTTGGCGTGGCGCTCGGTTGATACTGGATTTAAAGCGGGCATTGCCAAGGCCGTGGAAGCCGCCCTGCGCAACTTTGAGTGTTTGCCCGAGCTCCGTGAGATCTCCGAGAACGTCGCCAGTTTCTTCGTCGATAACGGTGGTGCCTACGGGTACTTGCAGTATTAGGTCTTGGCCTCCGGCGCCGGTGCAGTCTGCTCCGCGGCCCTGTTCGCCACTCTGCGCTTTAAAGTTGCGTGTGAATCGGAAGTCGATAAGGGTATTTAAGCCTTCTGTGGCTACGAGAAAGACGCTGCCGCCATCACCTCCGTCACCGCCATCTGGGCCGCCAAAGGGGATATATTTTTCACGGCGAAAGCTCATGCAGCCATTGCCGCCTTTGCCTGCGTGTACTTTGATTGTTGCTTCGTCGACGAATTTCATAGGGTCAGTGTACAGATGCCAGTGGGTTGTGTCATTGAGGGTTGCGAGTTTAGATTAAAGGCAAAATCGCCACCCATAAAAAAAGCCCCGCAGAGGGGCTTTTTTATCGAAGCGGCGTAAATTACGCGGAAACCACTTCTGCATACTTACGGTTTTTCGGGCCTTTCTGCACGAACTGGACAACACCTTCTGCAGTTGCGAAGAGTGTGTGGTCCTTGCCGATACCAACGTTGTTGCCGGGGTGGAATTTAGTGCCACGCTGACGAACGATGATGCTGCCTGCATTGATTGATTGGCCGCCAAATACCTTTACACCAAGGCGTTTGCTTTCTGAATCGCGACCGTTACGAGTACTACCACCAGCTTTCTTGTGAGCCATTGTCTATTCCTCTCAGTTTATCCAGCGTTGATGCTAGTAATCTTAACTTCTGTGTACCACTGTCTGTGGCCCTGTTGCTTGCGCGAGTGCTTGCGGCGACGGAATTTAATGATATTCACTTTGTCACCACGACCGTGAGAAATAATCTCAGCAGTCACTTTACCGCCTTCTACTAGCGGCGCGCCAATCTTGACTTCGGCACCTTCGCCGACCATCAAAACTTCTTCAAAATCGATATTATCACCAGTCGCTACATCCAGCTTTTCCAGCAGTAAGGTTTCACCCTCAACGACTCGATGCTGCTTTCCGCCACTTTTGATTACTGCGTACATGTTCTGCTCCAATTTAGGGTGGCCACACGGTACGTAGAGGCCAAATTCCGTCGCGTATGATCTTGGGTCAAATAGCCCCTGCGAGAGGGCCGCAATTCTAATGGAACAACCCTTGGGTATCAAGTGTTATAACTGTAAAAACTAGAGGAATTTTAACACTGTGATTATGGGCTGAATGCGCTCGCTAAATCAGCCAAATTAACGATGCATTGCGCCCCGTGACAGGGTCTCGTCGATAGGAAAAAAAGCGCCGGGGTTCGCTGTAGGTGCAGTGATCGCCGCCGTAGACTGCCTGCACGCCGCAGGCGTTTAACTCGGCACGGGCGAGTTGGTAGAGGTCGGCGAGGTATTTCCCGCGCGCTGATGTTGTTGCATCAAAGGCTGCGCGTATGGCCTGTTTGTGGCCTTCGCCCTGACTGTTGGCGAGGAATGCATCGAGCACTTCGGCGCCCACTTCAAAGACTTGGGGACCGATTGCGGGCCCGAGGTAGGCGAGGATGTCGGTGGGTGCATGATAAAAAGTAGCGACTGTTTTGCGCAGGATGCCTCCGCAGAGTCCTCGCCAACCGGCATGGGCGGCAGCGACTTGATTGCCTTGGCGATTGCATAAGAGGACAGGTAAGCAGTCGGCGGTGAGCACTGCGCAAACGGTGGCGGCTTGACGACTGACGCTGGCATCGGCGCGCGGGGTGCCGTGAGCTGCGGCGGCGTCAATCACCTCGGTGCTGTGATATTGATCGAGCCAACAGGGTGCGCTGGGCAATGCTAGGGTTTCTTTTAGTCGTGTTCGATTGTCGATAACGTCTTTTTTACTGTCGCCAACATGCATTGCGAGGTTATTGCTGTCGTAGGGTACCTTGCTGCCGCCACCACTGCGCAGGGTGACTGCGGCTTTGACGCTAGGGGGAACGGGCCAGTCTGGAATAAGAAAGTGACTCTCCATTGCTGCCTACCTATTACTCGTCGGTTAATGCTTGCAGTAGCTGCTGCATGTCTTGGGGTAAGTCTGATGTCCAGCTCATATACTCGCCAGTCTCGGGATGTTCTAGCCCCAGTTCTCGCGCGTGCAGCGCTTGGCGACCAAAACTGTGCAGGGTCTCGCGCAGCTGGTCTGACACGCCTTTGTGGATGCGGAAGCGGCCACCGTAGGCATCGTCACCGACGATTGGGTATTTAATGCTGGCCATGTGCACTCGAATTTGATGGGTGCGGCCAGTTTCTAGCTTGAGTCTTATATAGGTATGTCCGGCGAAGCGCTGCAGCACTTTGTAATGTGTACGCGCTTCCTTGGCGCCTTTGACAACGGCCATTTTTTTGCGCTGTTTGGGGTGTCGGCCGATCGGTTGATCAACAGTACCGCCACCCGTCATGACGCCGCTGACAACCGCTTCATATTCGCGGTTGACGCTGCGCTCTTGCAGCTGGGCAACGAGATCGGTGTGCGCTTCGAGGGTTTTCGCAACCACCATCAGCCCGGTGGTGTCTTTGTCGAGACGGTGGACAATGCCCGCGCGGGGTACGTGTTTGAGCTGTGGGCAGAGAAATAGAAGCGCATTTAATAGCGTTCCCTCGCGGTTGCCGGCCGCGGGATGCACGACGAGGTTGGCCGGCTTATTGATGACCATGATCTGCTCATCTTCGTAGACGATGTTGAGGCTGATATCTTCGGCGACCCAGTCGCCCTCGGATTTGAGCTGTGCTGCAATTGTCAGCTGTTCGCCGCCAAGAAGTTTATGTTTGGTGGGCTGCTGCTGACCGTTTACGCGTAATTCGCCGGATTTAATCCATTGCTGCAAGCGTGAGCGTGAAAAATCTTCAAATAGCTCGGCGGCAACTTGATCTAGGCGACGACCACAGTCACTGACTGAAACAGTGGCGCTGCGGTCTATATGGTTCATATTTTCGGTCAAGCTGCGTTTCCTACTCTAAAATAAATTTACTCTGGCGCGGCTCTTATGGCGCTAAGTGCGGTCATAGACGCGCCTGCATTTGCCGCGATGTGATCAAAACTGTCGTTCGCTGCGCGGCAATTATCACTGATTGGTTTAACGCAGGCTGTGTGGTTAAATACACGATTGCGCCATCTATCAGATCTACTCCGTCTTAGGCTGGGAATATTACATGAAAATCGCTTCACTTATTTTACTGTTAATGAGTTTATCTTTAACCACTGGCTGTTCTTGGCTGGGCTGGGGTGATGATGAGACCACCGAGGACGAAACTGCGGGTTACACTGAGCGCGATTTCTACGAAAAGATTCAAAGCAGTTTAAATGCGAGCAACTGGTCGGTGGCAATCACCAATCTGCAGTTGTTAGAGTCGCAATTCCCTTTCGGCAAATACGCGGAACAAGCGCAGTTAGAGTTAATGTTCGCTCAATTTAAGTCTGCTGACTACGATGCGAGTATTGCGGCGGCTGAGCGGTTTATTCGACTGCACCCACAGCATCCAAACGTCGATTACGCCTATTACATTAAAGGTCTATCAGAAATTTCAGACTCGTCGGGCTTTTTCGATAGCTTTATACCCACCGACAATTCAATGCGCGATATTGGCACGGCGCGCGGCGCGTTCGGCACTTTGTCAGAACTGCTCTCTCGCTTTCCAAAAAGTCCCTATGCTGCTGACGCCCGCGTGCGTTTAGTGGATCTGCGCGGCCGTTTGGCGCGGGCAGAGATTCAAGTGGCCAACTACTATTTTTCACGCAAGGCTTATCTTGCTGCCGCAAATCGAGGCCGCTTTGTGGTGGAAAACTTTCAACAGACACCGGCGGTTGCCGATGGTCTAGCGGTGATGGCGCAAGCGTATAAGCTACTGGGACTGACAGAGCTGTCTGACAACGCAGTGAAGGTACTCGCAACAAACTATCCCGAGTACCCCAATTTAGATGCCAATGGCGAGTTCGATTTCGATAAACGCTTAGTAGATGGCGGCGACTCGCTGTTGAGCAAGGTTACCTTTGGCTTGATCGAGCGCGCGCAACCACCGGCGTTCGATACACGCGCGATTTATGACAGAACTGTGCGTGATTCTGAGCTAATTGGTAGCAACGGCGAGAAGATCGAAGAGAAACGCTCTGTGTTGAGTTGGTTGACCTTTGGGCTGATGGACTAGCATCACTTTTAGAGACGACTGAATACGTTTATGAACAGACACGACATTATTCAAGAAATGCGGGTGCTTAGCGAAATCGACCCGCAGGCCGAAATAGATCGCCGCATTCATTTTATCAAAACCCAACTACTAAACGCTGGCTGCAAGAACCTTGTCTTGGGCATTAGCGGCGGCGTGGATTCATCGACCTGTGGTCGTTTGGCTCAGCTTGCCGTCGAGCAACTCAATAGCGAAAAAAACACCGTCGAATATCAATTTGTCGCCGTGCGCCTGCCCTACGGCGTGCAAATGGATGAAGCCGACGCTCAAGTTGCGCTGCGCTTTATTCAGCCCAGCCAGAGTCTTACGGTAAATATTAAAGCGGCCGCCGATGCCATGCATGAGGCTGTCTGTGCAAGTCTGGCGTGGGCAAATCTGCATAGTTTGCACGATGCCGCAACAGATTTCGCCAAGGGCAATGTTAAAGCCCGTGCGCGCATGATTGCGCAGTATGAAATTGCGGGTATTTTAGGAGGACTGGTGCTGGGAACGGACCACTCGGCAGAAAACATCACTGGCTTCTATACCAAATTCGGCGATGGCGCCTGCGACTTAGCCCCGCTATTTGGTCTGAGTAAGCGCCAGGTTCGCCTGCTGGCAAAGACCCTCGGCGCGCCACACGCCCTTGTTTTCAAAACCCCCACGGCAGATCTTGAATGTCTGATACCCCAAAAGCCCGACGAGCATGTGCTAGGCTTAAGCTATGACGAAATTGATAATTTTCTTGAAAACAAAGACATCAGCGCGGCAGCCGAAGAGCGACTGATTGCTATTTACGCAAGAACTCAACACAAGCGTCTGCCAATTGCAACGGTGTACGACTGACACCCGCAGGAACGGTTAAGCGATCACACATAGGTTACTGCTGCGCGCCATTTTTAATAATCTGAATATAGCTGCGAATTCCCTGGGTAAAATCGGCAACCTTAATCTTCTCATTGGTACCGTGGAAACCAGTCATAGCGTCAGCATTCACAATAAAAGGATTAAAGCGAAATGCGTTGTCAGCGACTTTACTGTAGTGCCGACTGTCCGATGCCGCAACCATTAAACCTGGCGCCACGACCAAATCGCCGTACACCTGTTGCACAGCGGTACTCACTGTGGCAAACCCATCTGAATGCCAATCAGAGACTTCTGACGCCGGCTTACCGCTAGCGTCTGGCACTCTTACCTCGACCGCGTCAGAGGCCACGGCTGCGGAAACATGGTTGACGATGTCGTCAAGGCTGTCGCGCGGGTGGACGCGAAAATTAACCACTGCGACCGCTTCGATAGGCAGCACGTTGGACTTAACGCTGCCCGACAGCATGGTTGGCGCGGTGGTGGTGCGCAGCATGGCGTTGGTTACAGGCATTTGTGACAAACTGTGATTTAACACTCCCGAAAATAGCCACTGATTAGCGAACATCATCTTGGGCACAAAGGGCATATGGCGGCTGACAGTGTCGAGCATTTCAAGGCTTAACCCCTCCATTCCGCCGGGTAGCGGACTATTTTGCAGGGCCACAATTGCCTCGGCCAGAATGCCGACCGCTGTTTTTGCGGGGGGTATGGAGGAGTGACCTCCAGCAGACTTACCCACAATTTCGAGATTGAGAGTGCCTTTTTCGGCAACATTAATGATGGCGAGCAACTTGTCGACGCCGGGGAAGATATCGTCCAAGACAAAGGAGCCCTCGTCCAATGACCACGCCAGTTGTACGCCCTGTGCCGCAAGATACTCAGTGACCAGTCGTGCGCCATTCTCGCCGCCCACTTCTTCGTCACTTCCAAAGCTCAAATAAACGCTGCGAGCAGGTTTGAACCCGTCGCGAATAAGGTGGGTGCTGGCTTCTAACATCGCGATCACCCCGCTTTTATCATCAAGGGCGCCGCGACCCCAGATCACACCGTCAGCAATGGCGCCAGAAAATGGCGGATGTAGCCAATCTGCTTCGGTACCGGGTATAACGGGTACGACATCGTAATGGCCTGTGACTAATATGGGTTTTAAAGTTGCGTCTGTTCCCTGCCACTTAAATAGCAATGTATCGTCGAGTCGCTGGAGGCTCATTTCACGATGCACATCAGGGTAGGTATCTGCTGCCCATTGAATAAACTGCTCAAAGACTGCGTGATCTCGTTGCGCGGGATCTTGCGGTGAAATGGTCGCGAACTGAATTGCCTGCGAGAGGTGCTGACTGGCGCGGTCTTCATCGATATCAATAGTTACCACGTCGATGGCAGCACTGGTCTGCGGGTTATGCATGAATGTGCGCACAATGATAATCGCGATAATGATCAGCAGAATCGCCAGTACCCATTTAAAAAATTTCATTCCAAAACCCCTCAGTCGTTTTCATTTTGCACAGTGATTTGTGATCTTGTTATGCTCTGTGCAACTTGCCAAAGCGCATACTAGCCTTGCGTTACGCCAACAGCAATTTATCCATTTATAAAAACAATTGATAAGAACGTCTAATAAGAACAATAAAGGATACCGCCATGTTAAAAAAGCTGACTATTTCTGTGTTTTCTCTCTATCTAGCCGCTTGCGGCAGCTCTGAGGAGGGTTCAGGTAACACGTCTAATCGGGCATCAACCGCGCCGATAAGCGCAGCCCAATCAGCGACTGTAAGCTGCGAAAATGCTGACAGCAATGGCATGGCGCTGTTTGGCGACTTGCATGTGCACACCAGCTATTCCTTTGATGCTGCTGCTAATAGTTTTGGCGCAACACCTGCAGACGCCCACCGCTACGCGCGAGGCGAAGCCATCCCCTTTTTCCCGATTGGTGCAGATGGCAAGCCTGAAGGTACAGCGAAAATAGACAGACCTCTGGATTTTCTTGCGGTGACAGACCACGGCGAATTTCTCGGTGAAAGTGCCCTATGCCGGACGCCTGGGTCGCCAGCCTATGGGACAGAGTTTTGCACGAATTATCGCGCTGACCAGCGTCAGGGCATGATGATGTTGGGAAGAGTTATCACCACTGAAACCCCCGAACGCATCAACGAAATTTGTGGTGCCGACGGTTCACAGTGCGCCGATTTTGCCAAGTCGCCGTGGCAGGATATTCAAGATATCTCCAATGCCGCGAACCAACCCTGTGAATTCACCAGCTTTGTGGCCTACGAATACACTGGCACACCCGGCACATCGAACTACCACCGCAATGTGATCTTCCGCAACGCATCAGTTCCCGCGCTGCCGGTGAGCTATATCGATGCACCCATCGACAGCAAGTTGTGGGCTGAACTCGACCGTGTCTGCGACTCAGAAACTGGCTGTGATTATTTGACGATTCCGCATAATTCAAACTTAGCCAATGGTCGTATGGCGCCCTATATGCAGCTTGAAGACACCACTGAAGCAAAACAGAAATACGCGGCGAAAAGACTTAGTCGCGAGCCGATTATGGAGATTTTTCAGCACAAAGGCGGATCCGAATGTATGAATGGGCTGAGCACTGTGTTGGGTGCGCCCGATGAACTCTGCGACATCGAATCTGTGCGCCGCATGGGTGAAAACAAGACCTATGCCACGCGCAGCTTTGACGAAAATAGTCTGGTCGTGGGTCAAGCCTCTACCGTCACTGTGGAATGCACCGCGGACGGCGAACGCAGCAATGGCATGCTTGGCGCCGGCTGTGTCGACCCAACGGACTTCCAGCGCTCTGCACTACTGGTAGGTTTAAAGGAAGAGCAGACCATTGGCCTCAATCCAATCAAACTGGGCATTATTGCCGCCACTGACACTCACTCTGCAACACCTGGCGCTGTTCTCGAATCCGCCTGGACGGGTGCCGTCACCGGTGAGTCAACAGCTGCCGATCGTCTGAAACCAGGCCTGTTAACCAGCGGTATTGACGGAAATCCTGGCGGCCTCGCAGGCGTTTGGGCGAAAGAAAATACCCGCGATGCAATTTTTGATGCCATGTTGCGCAAAGAAGTGTTTGGCACCTCTGGCCCACGCATTATGCCGCGCTTGTTTGCCGGCTGGACGCTAAACAAAGATCTCTGCAACAGCCCTGACATGATTGCTCAAGCCTACGCCAGTGCTGTGCCAATGGGCGGTGATTTGATACCAAATACTGATCAGAGCGGCAAGCCAACCATTCTCGCCTATGCGGTAAAAGACCCCGATGGCAAAAAGTTGCAAGCGCTGCAACTGATTAAAGGCTGGGTAGATGCTGAGGGAAAAATGCATAACGACGTTATCCCTGTAGCAACCAGTGACACTGGCGCGGATAGCCTGTGTACGGTTTATACCGACAAAACCTTTGAACCCACCCAATCCGCCTACTATTATCTGCGGGCTGTTGAGCCGGAGACGCCTCGCTGGCATAACTACGACTGCGACGCGTTACCGCCCGCAGATCGTCCAGACGTATGTGACAACGGCCGCTATCCTGAAACCGTCAGAGAGATGGCTTGGACGTCGCCTATTTGGTACCGTGGGCAGCCGTAAAGGGATTCACACTGTCCAAAATAACTATCCTTACAACGGCCTGCTGTTAGCAGCGGGCCGTAAAAGGCTCCATCAACATACAATTCATTGAGGTATAACCATGTTTAGTCATGTCATGCTTGGTGCGAACAGCATCGAAGATTCAAAAGTTTTTTATGATGCAGTGCTTGGTGCACTCGGCTACGGTCCCGGATTTATCGACCCAAAAGGACGCTGTTTTTACATGACGCCCACCGGCGTTTTTGCGCTGAGCAAGCCAATTGATGGCCAACCCGCCTCACACGGCAATGGCAGTACCATTGGGTTTGCAGTAACCAGTGCAGAGCAGGCCAACGCTTGGCATGCGGCCGGGCTGGCCAACGGCGGCACTGCCTGTGAAGACGCGCCTGGCGTGCGCGAAGGTGTGAATGGCAGTCTCTACTTGGCCTACCTGCGCGACCCATCTGGCAATAAAATTTGTGCTTTGATGCGTATGTAGCAGGCTGCTGGGTGGTTATCACCCACACTATCTAACCACCATAAAAAAGCCCCTGTAGTCTTCCGATTACAGGGGCTTTGGTATTTATTGGTACGACCGAGTGGACTCGAACCACCGACCCCCACCATGTCAAGGTGGTGCTCTAACCAACTGAGCTACGGTCGTACTGAAACTATCTCTTTAACTCACAGCTTTTACTTAACTGACTGAGGCCCTGCTCAACTCCCATGGCGTCCACGTAGACTAAATATTGTCGGTTGAGGCACTTTGGCCGACCCTCGATATCCGCTGTTTATATCGCCGAGGCGCGCATTCTAACAACCTTGACACTTTGTGCAAGATATTCTCTCGGGGAAACAGCGCTTAGGCGCGACAAGAAGTGAGTTGTGTTCAAAAACCTACCGGCGATATGTATCTATGGCGCAAAAGAACGGCAGATAAGAGCATCTCACCGCACCAAGGATAGCGATAGCAAAGGGATTATGGCGTGAGCATCAGGAAATAGTAAGAATTAGCAGCTACAGTTAACAACACCTGAGATTGCTATGGATAACGTATCCCGCTTGCGCTGGCGATACCATTTTTGTGAAAGGACTCTGTATGCTCCAACCCGTTATTATTGCCGGTGGCTCCGGTACCCGCCTGTGGCCTCTGTCGCGACACCTTTATCCAAAACAATTTTTACCCTTAACCGGCGACCGCAGTATGTTGCAGCTAACCATTGATAGGCTTGCCGGTCTCGACTGTGCGCCGCCCATTATTGTCTGCAATGAAGAGCACCGGTTTATTGCTGCAGAACAGTTGCGGCAGGGAGGACTGGCGCACAACGGCATTATCTTGGAGTCAAGCGGGCGCAATACGGCACCGGCTATTTGCCTGGCGGCCCTATTGGCCGAGGAGATTTCTCCCAACAGGACGCTGCTGGTATTACCTGCAGATCACCATATGGGCTGCCCCGAGGCTTTTACGCAAGCGGTAACGGCCGCGGCTCTGGGCGCACCACAGGAGTCGCTGGTCACTTTCGGCATTACACCCAGCCATGCGGCGACGGGCTACGGTTATATCAAGGCTGAGGCCGCAGATGCTGATCAAGTCCTTCGTCGGGTGCGTCAATTTGTTGAAAAGCCGTCCCACGCGGTGGCCAAGGCTTATTTAGCGAGCGGTGAGTATGTCTGGAATAGTGGCATTTTTATGTTTCAGTCAGCGACGTACCTCGAAGCACTGAAGCGCTATCGCGAAGATATTTATAGCGCCTGCGTGAAAGCATGGCAGGGCAAATCTCAAGATATGGATTTTCTGCGTCCGACGCCGGCACTATTCGATCAATGTCCAGCTGAATCAATCGATTATGCCGTGGTGGAGAAAACCGACAACGCTCTCATGATGGCGATGAATCCAAAGTGGAATGATGTTGGTAGCTGGTCAGCTCTGCTGGATTTACTGCCCAAGACACCCGAGGGCAATGTGCAAGTTGGCGATGTGATGGCACTCAAAAGTACCAATAACTATATTCACGCAGAGCAAAAGCTTGTTGCAACATTGGGCATTAAAGATTTAGTGATTGTCGACACCAAGGACGCCTTGTTAGTAGCCCACCGCGACCATGTGGAGGACGTCAAACAGCTGGTTGATCAACTCAAAAGCGGGCAACGCAGCGAATATTTGCATCACCGAGAGGTCTACCGCCCATGGGGCCGCTGCGACTCGATGGATCAAGGTGAACGGTTTCAGGTTAAACGAATTACGGTAAAACCAAAGGCAAAACTCTCTTTGCAAATGCACCATCACCGCGCGGAGCACTGGGTGGTGAGCGGAACAGCGAAAGTGACGATCGATAAGAAGCTGCAATTGCTGTGCGAAAATGAATCCGTTTATATTCCTATTGGCGCTATTCATTCGCTGGAAAACCCAGGGAAAATTCCCCTTGAGCTAATCGAAATAAAGTCGGGCACCTATCTTGGCGAGGATGATATTGTCCGTTTTGAAGATCTCTGTGGGCGGGCATAGGCTGCGCGCCCGCGCCTTATTCCACATTAATGCTCTGCGACCACATTCTGTCGCCCGATAGCAAAATAGTGAATACCAAGCTCTTGGAGTCGGCTGGGATCATAGAGGTTGCGCCCATCAAAAATAACAGGGTGCGTTAGCGCATTTTTGATTTGAATAAAGTCAGGGGACCAAAAAGGCTTCCACTCGGTGCAGATCACCAGTGCATCGGCACCCGTCAAGGTGGCTTCTTTTGTGCCGCAAAGCAATAAGTCATCGCGGGCACCGTAGATTTTTTGCGTGGCTTCCATAGCGTGTGGATCATAAGCTCGGACAACGGCGCCCGCTTGCCAGAGGGCTTCCATGAGTGAACGACTAGGCGCTTCACGCATATCATCAGTATTGGGTTTAAATGCCAGTCCCCAGAGGGCGATGGTTTTCCCGCGCAAGTCGCCCTTAAAGTAGTCAGCAATTTTTGTGAACAGTCGATTTTTCTGTGCGTCATTGACGCGAGTGACTGCGCTGAGCAGCTGCGGCTGATAACCCGCCGCAATTGCGGTCGCTTCCATCGCACGTAAATCTTTTGGAAAGCAAGATCCGCCAAATCCGCAGCCCGGATAAATAAAGCTGTAGCCAATGCGCGGATCTGAGCCCATACCAATGCGCACCTGTTCAATATCTGCACCCACCCGCTCGGCAATATTGGCGATCTCATTGATAAAGCTAATTTTTGTGGCAAGCATTGAATTGGCGGCGTACTTCGTCAATTCAGCGGAGCGTACATCCATAAAAATGAGCTTGTCGCGCTGCCGATTGTAGGGCGCATAAAGCTCATGCATCATCTCTTCAACGCGTTCAGAATCAGTGCCCACAATAATTCTGTCGGGGCGAGTGAAGTCGGCAATGGCGGCACCTTCTTTGAGAAACTCGGGATTGGAGGCAACACTAAACTCAAACTGCACACCGCGCTGCTGCAACACTGCATGAATAGTTTGCTCAACGCGGTCAGCAGTACCCACCGGCACCGTGGATTTATTGACCACCACTTTGTAGCCATTCATGTGCTCGCCAATAGTCTTTGCGACGGCAAGAACGTACTGTAAATCGGCGGAGCCATCTTCATTGGGCGGTGTCCCTACGCCAATAAAAATCATATCCGCCTGTTGCACGGCCATGGCTGCATCACGGGTGAATTTAAGGCTGCCGTTGGCTAAGGCTTCTTTGATATAACCCTCAAGACCAGGCTCAAAAATAGGCACGTAGCCCGCATTGAGAGCGTCGATTTTATCTTTATCAATATCCACGCAGACAACCTGATTGCCGACATTGGCAAAACAGGCCCCTGTCACCAGCCCAACGTATCCGCTACCAAAGATTGTTATTCGCACAGTTGTCCCTACCTTTTAGTCATGAGCCATTCCAGTCACCGAACGCCAAATATAGACTATAGAACGGTCCAACTAAAGCATAATACTGCTCGCCAAACGACGTCTGGGGATGAGCATCACCAAAAGGTCAGCGGGCAAGAAATAGCGTGCCGAGAGCCCTCAAATGGATCAGAAAATAGGTCTGTAAGTTGTGTTGTGGTGCTCACTTTTCCTTGTTACTATGCGCCAGTGACTTAAATTGATACTTAAATGTCACTTTTCGACAGTGCTTAACAAAGTACTTGCGAGGACGATGTAAAAAGCTGAAAACAATAATCAGCAGCAAAGAAAATCTAAACAATAGCTCTGTCTGATTAAATGTGGCTCAGTGCTTTAAGCGCTGGCTGTGTTGTGGTTAACAGGTGTACTCAGCTAATTGTGTAGCGAAAAGAAGAATAAGTACGGCGCATAGCCGTATCCAATAAAAACGAGGGGAAAGATAATGAAAAAAAGCTCATTTCTAAAAGTAAGCGGAATGGCCTTGGCCATCGCCACGATTTCAAGCGGAGCCTATGCTGCACAGCTCGAGGAAATCATTGTAACAGCGCAGAAACGCGCTGAAAGCATGCAAGACGTACCCATTTCGATGACCGCCCTGAGCGGCGAAAAAATCAGCGAAGCGGGCATGAATAGCTTGGGCGATCTATCAAAATATGTCCCTAACCTTTCGATCTCTGAAAACGCCGTAGCCACAGGTATCTACATGCGCGGTGTAGGCCCGGGTGCTCAGCAGTCGTTCGAGCAGTCAGTAGGTCTCTATGTTGATGGCATTCACATGGCCAAAGGACGTCAAGTCCGAACAGGTCTGTTTGATATTGGCCAGGTTGAAGTTCTGCGTGGCCCACAGGGTATTCTGTTCGGTAAAAACACGCTGGCTGGTGCCATCAACGTCACCTCTGCCTCGGCCGCTATTGGCGATGA
This sequence comes from SAR92 bacterium BACL16 MAG-120619-bin48, assembly GCA_001438605.1. Taxonomy (GTDB): domain Bacteria; phylum Pseudomonadota; class Gammaproteobacteria; order Pseudomonadales; family Porticoccaceae; genus HTCC2207. The sequence goes on from LIDE01000041.1 coordinate 23,706, forward strand.
GCTCGGTGGGAAACTTGCATTCACCAAAGAATCATTTAACGGCACCACGCTAGAAGGTCACGTTGCTGGCTCGATTACTGATTCACTTGCCGTACGTGTGGCGTTCAAAGATCGTGAAAATGACGGCTATATCCACAACAGTTTTGCTGATGAAGACTCACCAAGCGCCGACGAAAACATGTGGCGTATCAGTGCAACTTGGGAGCCAACCGACAATACAACGGTAAAATTCAAGCATGCAGAGAGCGAGAGCATTCGCGGCGGTTCAACCATTGTCATGAATAAATTCTCATCTGTTCCGAATCCAGGCACTGCAGATCAACTTATGTACGGCATTATGGCCATGGCTTATCCGAGCTATGGCGCCATGGTTACTGCAGGTAATGTTGGTGCGTACCGTGATGCAATCTCTCTCGGCGGCTTAGCCTTAGCGCAATCATTGGGCAGAGACCTCAAGAGCACCACAGAAAAGCCCGAAGGCACAAACACCAATACAGAAGATACATCGTTAAATATCGATATCGAGTTGGCCAACGGCATTACCTTTACCTCGGTGACTGGCCGAGTCGGTTATGACTATGAAGATGGTATCGATGCTGACGGCCTCCCTGTTAGATTCATCGGTCGCAGCGATATTTCTCAGTACGAGCAGACCAGCCAGGAATTCCGCCTTGTCTCTCCAGCAGATCAGAAGTTCTCTTGGATTACCGGCGCATACTGGGAAACACAAAATCAGAATATTGATCGTGTTGTTGCCGTTGACGGTACGCTCAACCAGCCTGATTTAATGAAGGTTATCACTGGAGCGCCCACGTTCCTCGCCATGTCGCCAGCACAGGTTGCAGGTGTTAACGCGGCGTTCGGATTAACCGGCACGCCAGGCGCGTTCCAACCGGGGGTTGATGGCTCAACCATGTTTACGCAAATAGGCCGCGTATCAAACTGGGAGCAGGACACTGACTCGTGGGCTGTGTTCTTCCAAGGTACGTATCAGCTGTCTGAAACATTGAGTTTGACTGCTGGTGTGCGCTACACCGAAGAGACCAAGGATGCCACTGCTATTACCATACTGACTGAAGGTGTTGGCGGTTTGGCCACGCCAAGTGTTTCTCCACTGCTTGAAGCGGTAACAAGCCCGCTGTTCGGTGTTTACAGTCACAACTTTGTCGACTCACGTAAAACAGACCAGGTCACACCTGCGATGAACTTAGAGTGGAATCCGTCTGAGGGCAACATGTTCTACTTTAGCTACTCAGAAGGTTTCAAGAGTGGTGGGTTTAACTCTGTTGACGACCAGAAGCCAATACTGGCGAAGAATGCCATGGGCCAAATCTTCGTGCCTGACAGAACAGCACCAGATGTAGGCTGGTCATACGACGATGAAACTGCCAGCTCTTTTGAAATTGGCGGTAAGCACCAGTTGTTAGATGGCGCAATGAACTTCAACTGGGCTCTCTTCAGCAGTGAGTATAAAGATCAGCAAGTATCGACATTTGTTGGCCTCGGTTTCGTAGTTGCTAACGCTGCAACCTCAAAAATTGACGGTCTTGAAGTGGACATGACTTGGCAGGCGACTGACAATCTGACTCTTGGTGCAAACGTTGCCTATCTTGACGGTCGTTACGGCTCATTCCCCGGCGCGGGCTGCACTGCAGAACAAGCGTCTGCATTGAAGACGGTGATGGCTGCTGAAACTGGTACGTCAGCAATGGGTTGTGATCAGCAGTTCTCCAACGGTGTTCCAACAGGCAGTAGCCAGGATCTCGCTGGCGGTCAGATTGGTGCCGAATACTCTGGTGCTTTGTTTGCAGACTACACCCAGCCCCTTAGTGCCGGCGTCGTGTGGTTCGCCAGTGTTGACGTAAACTTCACCGACGGTTACTACATGACCGGCGACCTCGATCCTCTTGACTATCAAGAAGGCTTCGAGAAGATCAATATTCGTACTGGTCTGCGTGGAGAGAACTGGGACTTTATGGTCTTCGGTAAAAACATTACTGATGAGATCACAGCAACAGGTGCTGCGGACGTTCCATTGGCTGCCGGCTCTCACTGGCGTTACATGGACTCCGGTAAAGTCTGGGGCGCGCGTCTTAGCTACAACTTCTAAAACGCGAGTATTGCACGCTAAGTCGCAGTTAGACTTAAAAGGACGGGTAACCCCCGTCCTTTTTTTTGCTGCCGCTAAAAGTATCTGGTAATCAATGTCTGAAATTGCAACTTACATGACGGCTACTGACAGTGAATAGGATTACAATCGCGCTACTATGGCAGTGTGACTCACTAACCCACGTCGAGAGATTTTGCCGTTGCCCCAAAATCCAAAACAAGCGAAAGCGCGAAAGCCTCTGCGTGAGTGGTCGGTGTATGGCCGCGGGCTGCTGGCATTTATGGGTTTAACCATGGCATTTCTGGGCTCCGATAGCCGATTCGTCTGGCCCATGGACAATAGCGGCGTAGTAGCCCGCGTCAATGGCCAACCAATTAGGGTAGAGCAAATTGATCATGCCGCCGCACGTTTGCTAGACACCTCCGGAACAGCCCGTCCTGAGCTATCGCAAAAAATCCTCTCCACCGCAGAAAAACAGGCGGTAATCACACTCCTTATCGATGAAGAACTGCTCCTCCAGCGAGCCGAAACCATGACTATCGCCAGTGCCGACCCCGGTATTCGAAAAGCGCTCGCGCAGGCCGCTATCGACCAAGTGGTAGCAGAGGCATTAGCGCAA
>LIDE01000042.1 GCA_001438605.1 SAR92 bacterium BACL16 MAG-120619-bin48
TCACTCACGTTAAGCTCCTCCAGTTTACTGACTTTTATAGGTTCCCCACTCGCCATAACAGTGGCATTAGGCAGGGGTTTTTATGTGAATTGAACTTACAGTATGTTATTGTGACTTTCAAGTATATTGGCGTATCAAGGGTGCTGCGGGCTGGCAATCTAAGGGTGAATCTATGACTCTGGGGTCCTGAGTTACGCCTCTGATAGCCGGCCTCTAACTCAGCCGCCTACGATCGACTTGTTAAGCTGGCAGTCAACGTCGCCGACGAGTAAGCTGACCTCCGCCACCTGTGACCTGCTAAGAGAACCCCATTAAGAGAGCCCCGCACCAAGAGAGATAAGTAGATGAACGAAGCCCTACAGCAATTACTGGATATTTTGTCGCTGGAAAAAATCGACACCAATATCTACCGTGGCGTGACACCGGAAACCACCAACAAGCGGGTTTTTGGAGGTCAGGTATTTGCGCAGGCGATGCGCGCTGCTCAGGACACCGTCGACGAAGACCGCATGGTGCATTCGCAGCACGCCTACTTCCTCCGCCCCGGTGATCCGTCAGTGCCTATACTCTATGAGGTCGATGCAATTCGCGATGGCGGTTCCTTTACCACCCGCCGCGTCGTCGGCTCTCAGCGCGGCAAAGCGATTTTTAATACGGAGCTCTCTTTTCAGGTGCGCGAAGCAGGCCTGTCTCATCAAGTGGATATGCCAGACTGTGCGCCACCCGAGGAATTGGGTGATGACAACGAGCGCTGGGCAAAAATGCGCGCAGCCGTAGAAGATAAAAGTGCCAATCCAGTCATCGTCAACCGCCCCTCTTTGCGCCCGATTGAAATGCGCTCCGTTATACCAATTGACTATCTCAACCCCAGCAAAAGTGCGCCAGAACAGCTTGTCTGGATCAGAGCGTCGGGCTCGCTAAAGGACTTGGGAGTCGCCGACGATGCCGGTTTACAGCGCGCCATTTTGGCTTACGCCTCAGACTTCAATCTGATGGGCACCTCGCTGTTGCCTCACGCAGTCAGTATTCTCAACCAAAAGCTTCAGCCCGCCTCTCTCGATCACTGCATTTGGTTTCACGACGACTTTGCCGTGGACGACTGGCTGCTGTACAGCATGGACAGTCCCCGCTCAAGTCACGGTCGCGGTTTGAGCCGCGGATCGTTTTACACCCGCGACGGGCGTTTGGTCGCCAGCACAATCCAAGAGGGCCTGATACGCCTGCACACCGATTAACTGATAATTCAGGCAGAAGACAAAAATATATCGCCAATGTGTGCAGCCTTATCGGGTAGAATGTGCGCTTATTCTTCACACATGGATAACGGATTCCTGGCCTTATGAATATTGCTATTTTATCGAGAAAACGCTCACTCTATTCAACTCGGCGTCTCGTCGAAGCCGCAGAAGCAAGAGGTCACACCGTGCGGGTGTTAGACCACTTGCACTGTTTTATGGATATCGCTTCAAATAAACCCAGCCTGCACTACAAGACCGAGGAGTTTCACCGCGACGATTTCGACGCCGTTATTCCGCGCATTGGCTCGTCGGTGACGTTCTACGGAACAGCAGTTGTGCGGCAATTCGAAATGATGAACGCCTACTGCGTCAATGAGTCGGTTGCCATTTCCCGCTCGCGCGACAAACTGCGCTCCCTGCAACTGTTATCGCGTAAAAATATTGGCATTCCCGCCACCGCCTTCGCCCATTATCCAGACGATATCGATGGTTTGCTGCGCGAAGTGGGCGGTGCGCCCTGCGTCATCAAACTCCTCGAGGGCACTCAGGGCATCGGCGTGGTATTGGCCGAAACCGCAAAAGCCGCCGAAAGTGTGATTCAGGCATTTATGGGTCTGAAATCCAATATATTGGTACAGGAATTTATCGCTGAAGCCGGCGGCGCCGACCTGCGCTGCTTTGTGGTTGGCGGCAAAGTGATCGCAGCCATGCAGCGCCAAGCACCAGAAGGTGAGTTTCGCTCAAACATTCACCGCGGAGGTAGCGCTACCCTGGCTAAATTAACCGCTGCCGAGAGACGCACCGCCGCCAACGCTGCAAAAGTAATGGGACTGAATGTCTGCGGCGTAGACTTGCTGCGCTCGGCACGGGGACCGCTGGTGATGGAAGTGAATTCATCGCCGGGCCTCGAAGGCATTGAACGCGCCACACAAAAAGACATCGCAGGCATGATTATTCAGTTTATCGAAGAGAACGCGCCAAAGAAAAACACTAAAACCAAAGGCAAAGGTTAACATGGCAAGAGCGCCGTTCGAGATTTGCGGACAATCCATTAAAGCAGGCACCCGCGCAACACTGTCTCTCCCTCTACCCAGCCAATCGTCATATACACCGATGTCGATGCCGATTCATGTGATCCACGGCAAAAATGCTGGGCCAGTAGTATTTATCTCAGCCGCAATCCATGGCGATGAAATTAACGGTATAGAAATTATTCGTCGCATTCGTCACACCAAAGCAGTCGACAAATTGGCAGGGACATTGATCTGCGTGCCCACCGTAAATGTCTACGGTTTTTACAACAACACCCGCAATCTTCCCGACCGACGCGATTTGAACCGCTCATTTCCAGGCAGCAAAAATGGCTCTCTCGCCGCACGGGTTGCGCGACTCTTTGCCGAAGAAATTGTCGACAAAGCGGCCTACGGCATCGACCTGCACACAGGCTCTAACCACCGCGCCAACCTGCCCCATATTCGCGCCAACCTCGACAATCCGGAATGCAACCGCTTAGCGAAGGCCTTTGGCGCGCCAGTGGTGATCAACGCCAACTTGCGCGATGGCTCCCTGCGCCAATACGCGCTGGATAAAGGTTTATCAATGCTTCTCTACGAGGCAGGCGAAGGGTTGCGTTTTGACAGCTTGTCGATACGCGGCGGCGTGCGCGGTATTTTGAATGTGTTGCGGGCGCTCAATATGCTGCCAAAATCGAGCAAGAAAGCGGCCAGTAAAGTGGTTGAAGCGCGCTCATCGCAGTGGGTCAGAGCGCCGCTGGCAGGTCTAATGCGCATGGTTGTGCCGCTCGGCGCGCGGGTGATGCAAGGGCAAACCATTGGCAAAATGTCCGACAGCGTCGGTGATAACGAGACAGCCATTACTGCCCCAGTCACTGGCATTGTTATTGGCCGCAACAATCTGCCTGTTGTCAACGAAGGCGATGCGCTGTTCCATATTGCGCTGTTTGAAAATTCAATGTCCGTGGAAAAAGCGATTGGCGATTTTCAAGTTCAGCACATCGAAGGCCTCAATCAGCAGGACTATCCGCCCGACCCATCGGTCTTGTAAGAGACAGTCAAGCGACGAGCAACATCTCCAACGCGGTGCGAATAGTGGCGGGAATTGGCACGGATTTGTTCGTATCGCGATCGACAAAGACATGGGTAAAGGTGCCTGTAGCTGAGGCTATTTGGGCACTCTGCTGAAAAATAGCGATCCCGTATTCAACAGAGCTGTTGCCCAACTTGTTCACGCGCAATCCCGCTGAAATGACCTCGGGATAGGCGATCGGCGACTTGTACTGGCAATTGGAGGCCACCACAAAGCCAATAATCCTATCGCTGTGAATATCCAGCCCGCCTTCAGCGATTAAATACTGGTTCGCCACCGAATCGAAATAACTGTAATAGACAACATTATTCACATGCCCATAAATATCGTTATCCATCCAGCGCGTTGTGATCTCAGTAAAATACCCGTAGTCCTCACGCAATTCTGCTTGCTGCATATCTGTCTCACCCATAATTAAAAAGCCTGCCGGTAAATCGCTAGTGCGTCTTCTTCGCAGAGCACACGTGGATTATTGATTAACAAACGCTGCTGCAACATCGCCTCGCGCGCCAGCATCGGAAGATCCGTCTCGGCGATGGCCATCTCACGCAAGGTCGTCGGCAATCCCAGATCTGCTGACAACTCTAAAAAGTATTGCGCTAACAACTCAGTGACCTCAAGGGGCTCCTTGGACAGCTGTTTGCCCGGCAAAATAATGGCCGCTAATTCAGCGTAGTGGTGACCGGCCTCTGATCCATTAAAACGCAGCACATGCGGCAGAACCAAGGCATTACTCAAGCCGTGGGGAATGTGGTAATTGCCGCCTAAGGGGTAGGCCAGCGCGTGTACAGCAGCCACAGGCGCATTGGCAAATGCCTGTCCAGCCAACATTGCCCCCAGCAACATGGCACCGCGAGCTTCAAGATTACTGCCCTGCTTCACGGCAACTTCAATACTGCCTGCCATTAAGCGCAACGCCTCGCGGGCAAGCATATCTGATAATGGATTTTTCAGTCGCACGCTGGTGAAGGCTTCAATCGCGTGGACCATCGCATCAATACCTGTTGCCGCAGTCACCGCCGGCGGCAGTCCCAGGGTCAATGTTGCATCAAGAATAATTTTGTCGGCCAATAAGGTGCGACTAACAACGCCTGCCTTCGTTGTTGCACCCGTGGTAATAATCGACACCATGGTTGCTTCAGACCCCGTTCCCGCCGTCGTTGGCACCTGAATAAGCGGCAGCCTGCCGCCGCGAACTTGATCGACGCCATACATCTCCGACAACTGCTGCTCGCCCTTAATTAAAACAGCCAACAACTTGGCAACATCCATCGAACTGCCGCCACCGAAACCAATCACACCATCACAGCCAAAGGTCTGCGCCGCGCTAACCGCTGCCATCACCACAGACTCGGGAGGATCTGCGACAACATCGCTATAGACGTTGACCTTAACGCCATTTGTCTCGAGGTTTTTTAGCGCACCGTCGAGTAACTTAAATTTTATAATACCGGGATCGGTAACAATTAAGGCCCGTGTTATACCCATCTTGGCAGCAATATCACCGAGCTGATCGGAGGTGTGGGCGCCATACAAAACATCGGCTACGCTGCTAAAAAGCATCGAATTTATCATTATTTTTATCCTTATTTAGCCTTCAACCCATTGATAAACAGATGAAAATAAACCGCAGACAGCTCAACCTCATGAGAGTTTTCAACCCAATCAATCAGATCAGGACTGGCTTCCACTGCGCCAGACAACACGTACTGAGCAATATCTGCATCAATTCTACGCACGGTGTTATCGGCAAAACCCTGACGAATATAAGCACCCAACTGAGCGCTATTATCTGTGTTTGCCTTCAATACGGATTTGCGAAGCCCCTCGTCAAGCGAGGGCAAAGAGCGGTAGCGAATAAGTGGCCCATCGGCACTGAATTGCACATTGAACAAATAGCGCAGCGCCAACTCAACCTTATTGATGCCAGTTCCGCCGGCTTCCCCCGCTTTGTTTAGCAACAACTTTTCAACGTCCAAGGTGCGCTTGAAACACTGGTAGAGAAGCTCTTCCTTATCTTTGATGTGATAGTAAAACGCCCCTTTTGTAACATCCAGCGAACTGGCGATTTCGTCGAGCGATGTGCCTTTGTAGCCTTTTTGATTAAAGTAAATAGACCCGACGCGGCAGAATGCTTCGCGCTTCAAGCGGTTTTGAACGTCGCGATCAAAGCTATCGATCGGCAACTCTTGCAGCGACGGAAACTCTATTGCTGCAAATGGATGGCGCTGCACCGCAAGGCCATTTACCAAAATATCCAACACCGTTTCAATCACTTGATCCGCGTTGGCCGCATGTTTGCGGTTAAACCAAACCGGCAGCCATTGCAAAATAGAAAATATCGCAAGCGTCACAACGGCAGCGTCGAGCGTTGCAATACTGCGATCTTTGATTCCCTGCGCCACCATCGACCGACACAGCCCAAACACCTCTGCCCAGCGCGCCGTAATATCATCGATGTGCGGCTGCTCCAGAGACGAGACTTCGGTCAACATCGCAAAGTGCTGGCCTTTGCCGTTCAGGGTATCTGCATAATGGTAGAAATGGCCCCGCACCATGGCGACAATTTTGTCGAGCCCTGTCCCCTCGATTTGCGCACTGCTCTGCGCCCGTTCCAGCCACATGGCACAGCTTGCCACATAGCATTGATAGATGAGTTCTTCTTTGGTTTTTACATAGTAGTAAAGGCAGGTCTTGGTGAGCTTCATGCTACCGGCAATATCCGCCAATGTTGTCGCGCGAGAGCCCTGCCAATTAAATAGCTGCGCGGCCTCAGATAGAATCGACTGAAATTTAAGCTGATGCTGTCGCCCTTTGGCAAAAGGTGACGCAACAATTGGCCGATTCATTGAATTCATTGATTATTCCGTAGACAGCTCCCAAGGGTTGTTGTTAACCGATTAAACCTGCGCATAAATAGGCCAATTCAACAGTTATACTTCGCAGAAGAATAACATACTCAACTACTAGTGCCACTGCCTATGGTGCATAATCAGGGCGACACCTGTGGAGGTTTATTAAGGGGATTTTAGTAGGCGATTTTTTAATCCATGGCGCAGATAGACCGACAGATCCACCTCGAGAGACAGTATAAAATCGCTTTAGGCCATGTGCTGTTCTGACATGCTGTTCTAAAATCTCGCTCTAAAGCGCCGCGTAAATCATCTTTGCTGACGCGATAAAAAGCACTGCCGCGAGAAGCTTTTTCAGCGTGCCTGACGATGCCTTGTGGGACGCCAACTCTGCACCAACTAAACAGCCAACAAAGGCCGCAAACACCAACCATGCCGTGCCATCTGGCCAGGGTTGAGCGCTGACCCAATAACCAGACAGGCCCCCCAGCGAATTTAATAATATAAAACCCGCGGCGACAGCGGTGCTTTGACGCACACTGCACCAGTCAAAAATCAGCAATATCGGACTTAAAAACACACCGCCGCCAATACCGGTGATGCCTGATGCAAAGCCTAAGATACCGCCCACCACCACTGTCAGCCAGCGTGCCGGTGGCACCACCTTTTCAGCGGCACTGGGATTGACCAGCATACGAATAGCCGCCAGCAACAACAGCACACCAACAGCAATGGCGTAAATACTCGCATCAATTTTGATCAAGCCACCGAAAAAGGCCGCAGGAGTTGAAACGATAACTAAAGGCCAAAACAAACTGTGGGGCATTAGTTTGTAGGGTTTAAAACGATAGAGTAACCAACAGGTAACAACGATATTCATCAACAGCGCAGCTGGGCGCATCTCATGGGGCGCGAGGCCCCAAAGCGCCATCGCAGCGAGATAGCCCGATGCACCCCCATGCCCCACTGACGAATAGAGCACAGCCATAAGAGCGATCGCAAAAAGCAACCAAGGGGAATATTGAAAAAGCAGACTGGCTTCAAGCATGGTTACTATTAACCGCCGGTCATATTCATAAATCGAACGATATCAACATGTTCCGAATCAAAATAGTGGCGCTCCGGCTTGTGCTCAATCGCACTGCGAATTGTCGTTTTTAAGCGCTGAATATCACCCGGATAGCTGCGCAGCACCTGCCGTAAATCAACGCTGTTTTCATTGCCCAAACACAGCAACAAGCGCCCCTCTGCAGTAACGCGAACACGATTACACGAGTCGCAGAAATTGTTCGACATCGGAGAGATAAAGCCTATCTTCGATTCACTGTTGGCCACTTGCCAATAGCGCGATGGGCCACCAGTAACATCGCTACTCGCGGTTAGGTTAAACACGTCCCCCAATTTCGTCTGAAGCCTGCCGCTGGCAATCTGTGTATTTACGCGGCTATGGGAGTCTATTTCGCCAAGCGGCATCTCTTCTATAAAGCTGATATCCATGCCTTTATCGATTGCGAACTGGGCGAGATCGACAACTTCGTCATCGTTAAAACCCGCCAAAATCACTGCGTTTAATTTAACTTTCCTAAATTGCGCTGCAGTGGCTGCATCAATTCCAGCAAGCACGTCATCGAGATTACCGACGCGGGTAAGCTGTTTAAACCGCGCGGCTTTTAGGCTGTCGAGGCTGATATTTAGGCGCGCTAAACCTGCGTCTTTCAGTGGCTGCGCGAGCCCTGGCAGCAGCAGTCCATTCGTGGTCATAGTCACTTCGTCAAGACCAGACATGGCAGACAGGGAGGCAACCAGTTTGACAATATCCCGCCGAATTAACGGCTCACCACCCGTCAAGCGAATCTTGCGCACACCGAGTTCAACAAAGGCCCGCGCGCTATCACGCAACTCTTCCAAGCTGAGGATTTGCTGTTTAGGCAGAAATGTCATCTCCTCGGCCATGCAATAGGTGCAGCGCAAATTACAGCGGTCGGTCACCGACAGGCGCACGTAATTGATATGGCGCCCAAAGGGGTCGACCAGAGACGTCTCTCGCTGCTGATGTTCGCTGTTCACACTACACTCACTATTTTTACTCATCTCTCGTAGGGTATAACGCTAACCCAGTCGCCAATCGCAATATTTTCACCACTCGCCTGTTTGACAAAGACATCCCCCCAACAGGCCGAAGCCAATACGCCACTGCTTTGGTTGGGATAGATATCGACGCCCATGTCGGTCATACGCCCACGCAGGTAGACTTCCCGTGTTTCGCCCTCTTTTGCAAAGTCGGCGCGGGCACGCAAAGGGCTGGTTGCGGTTTTCGGTTGCAGACCCTGACAGGCCCGCAAAAATGGGCGAGCCAAAACCATAAAAGTGACAAAAACTGAGGCTGGGTTTCCCGGCAAACCGATAAATGGCGTTGTGCCGACATGCCCGAAGGCAAGGGGCTTACCCGGCTTAATGGCGACTTTCCAAAAATCAATCGCGCCAAGATTGGCTACGGCTTGCTTGACATAGTCTTCGTCACCGACAGAGACACCGCCAGCACTGCACACAATATCGCCTTGCTCTGAGGCCTTTTTCAACACTGCCTCTGTGTCCGCCAAATTGTCAGGAACGGTGCCTAAATCGAGGGCAACCATTCCCAAAGACTGAATCAACCCTGTTAGAGTAGCGCGGTTAGAGTTGTAAATTTGTCCGGCCTGCAGTGCCGTTCCCGGATCCACCAACTCATTACCCGTAGAAAAAAAGGCAACTTTAAGGGGCCGATAAACGTTCACGGTTTTCACGCCAATCGACGATAATAGTCCCATTTCCTGCGCTCGCAGCACCGTTCCCGCCGTCAAAATAGTCTGGCCGGCCTGAATATCTTGTCCGCGGCGCCGCACATTGGCTCCCTGCATTAGTTTGCCATCGAGGTTAACCCTACCCTCTTCCTCGCTGCAGTTTTCTTGCATGGCAACAGTGTCGGCTCCGGCAGGAATTTCAGCGCCGGTAAAAATACGCGCGGCACAGCCGGACGCTATGGCGAGTGGCGCTGACCCTGCCGGAATGCGCTGTCCACTGCTGGCTGAATAGCGCAGCGAAAAACCGTTGGTCTGCGCGTCGGCAAAAGAAAACACATACCCGTCCATCGCGCTGTTATCTGCGGGTGGCACGTCAACAGCAGCGACTACATTCTCTGCCAGCACCCGACCCAGCCCCTGCAGAACCTCTACAGGCTCTACCGCAGCTAGCCGCGGGGCGCTGGCAATCAGCTTGTCTATGGCGTCGTTGACACTGAGCATTATTTGGCCGTTGCGCCAAGGTGTTGAACAAAATTACAGGGTTGGAATTCGCTATTGAGCTGTTCGCGAATAATGCCGTTCCAACCTGTTTTACACGCGCCCGTGGACCCGGGCAGGCAGAAAATGGCGGTCTTGTTGGCCAGTCCGGCAAGACAGCGCGACTGGATTGTTGACGTGCCTATCTCGGTATAGGAGAGCTGACGAAAGAGCTCGCCGAAGCCTTCGATATGTTTATCAAACAGCGGGGAAAGCGCCTCAGGCGTGCTGTCGCGGCCGGTGAAGCCGGTACCACCGGTGGTGAGTATCACCTCAACCTCAGGATCGGCAATCCACGCGGATACCACCGCGCGCATCTGATAAATATCGTCAATCACCAATGCGCGGTGGACTAACTGGTGGCCCTCCTGCTCGAGCGCTTCTTGCAGAAAAGTACCGCTGCTGTCAGTGGCGAGACTGCGAGTATCTGACACGGTGAGTATGGCTACTTTGACAAACCGCCGCGGGCGGGGTGACGAATGAGACACGAATGACTACTCCTTTAGGTTGAATCTGTTATCTGTTATCTACGCTTTGCTATCTATTAGGGCCTGTTAGTACTGCGCTCTTTACGGGACACTCTTTACAGCAAGTTTAGCCACATACCGAACAATCCGCGCGGGCTCGGGCACTGAGTGTCAGCCAGCGGCCCGCTTTGCCATCGTAACGCTGCATCTCGCCATGTTGCGCAAAGTATCCCAGTAGCATGCGTATTGCGGTGGTCGCTTGCAAGCTGCCCATTGCACCCAAAATCGGGCCAACTACTCCCGCACTCGCGCAGTTCATCATCGGCTCGGGCGACTCTGCGTCCATAATACAGTTCAAACAGAGTTCGCGGGTACGTTTAAAGTCGAAGGCCACCAGCTGCCCCTCCCAACCCAGTGCAGCGGCGCTAACAAAGTAGCGCTGATGCTGCCAGCAGTGCTGATTAATCAGATGACGGGCGGCACTATTGTCGGTGCAATCGACCACAAGATCGAAGTCGCCCGCCAAAATAGCCGCTGTCACTGGCTCGGCGTAGGAGGTGATTTGCACGTTTGGATTCAATGCCTGCAAGGCCCGTTCAGCGCACAGAACTTTCAGCGTCTCGCAGTCACTTTCACGGTACAAAATTTGACGCTGTAGATTGCTTAATTCAACCACATCACCGTCGCAGAGAGACAAGTGGCCAACACCAGCGGCGGCGAGATAGAGCGCAACAGGACAGCCAAGTCCACCAAGCCCAACAATCAAAACCTTGGCTTGCGCGAGCTTTTCCTGCCCCTCTGCGCCGATATCCGCCATCAACATATGGCGGCTGTAGCGCATAAAGTCGTTATGGTTCAGTGTCATGCTGCAATTGCCATCGGTGGATTAGATAGATTGCTGTGCAAGTGCGAGCTCTTGCGGTGTATTAATATTAAAAAACGGGTTAATCGTTGCCTCGGGCCAATCCACATAGACGCTGTCCAGTCGCGCTATCTGTGCTTTTAGGCTGCCCTGACGATCTCTCGCAACAGCCTTTTCAATGGCGCCTAACGCGCGTTTGTGCCACAGCGAAAAGGTGGGCTGGGCAACGCCCCCATAGCGCACACAGGCCACATCAGCGTCGCTGCGGGTCGCTGCTGCGTGCAGCTCGCGAACCAGGGTCGGGGGTAAAAATGGGCCATCGCAGGGCACCACAGCCAGATACTCGGCATCACTCAGCTTTCCGCTGATTAGCGCACTCCAGAGTCCCATTAGCGGCCCTGAATAATCGTCGCCTTGATCTGCGATCAGCGGACAGTCGAGGGACGTTCGGGCTTTGAGTTCCGCGCCAGCGCTCGGGGTGACATTGATAAATAAATGGCTCACTTGCGGCTGCAAGCGACTGACAACATGCTCGACTAAGGTTTTGCCACCCAATAGAGCCAGTAGTTTGTCACCGCCATTCATGCGTCTTGAGCGGCCAGCAGCCAGTATGAGTCCGTCGATATTAGCCGTCACGATATTAGCCATCGCATTGTGCATCCCAGCGCCTCGCTGCCGTGGTATCAGAGTCCTTACTGTCGACCCAGCGAGGCTGACCATCAATGGTGATCTGCTTCCAAAATGTCGCTCGGGTTTTCAAATAATCCATTATAAATTCTGCCGCTTGAAACGCGGGCTGACGATGCTCGCTGGCAACACCCACAAAGACAATTTGATCGCAGGGGGCGAGATGGCCAACGCGATGAATAACAGTGACTGCCAGCAGCGGCCAGCGTTGTGCCGCGTCATCAATAATGCCTTGTAATAATTTTTCGGTCATGCCCGGGTAGTGCTGAAGACGCATGCCATCGAGAGCACCGCCATCGTCATTATGATCTCTGGAGCGGGGTTCAAACTCACGCACCAAGCCCGTGAAAGTAACAATCGCACCGATCTCTGTCGTCGCTGGGCTAGATGAGCGCAGAAGGCTGTACTGTTCCGCTAAGTCAAAGTCTTCAGCTTGAATACGCAGCGTCGTCAGCATGACTATCCGCCTGTGACGGGCGGTAAAAACGCAACTTCATCGCCATCGGTGAGCGGAGTCTGCCAATCGACAATACAGTGGTTTACCGAAACCAGAACCTGCGGTTCATTGAGCTGCACTGCCAATTCGGGAAAATCCTCAGCGAGCCACTGGCGAATAGCATGGGGCGTTTCACCCGCGCAGCGCGACGGAACCTGCGTGGCCAGATCGCTCAAGCGGCCAAAGAAGTGCAACCTAATCAATCTCAGCGTCCCCCACCAGCCAGTCGCCGGATTTTCCGCCAAACTTTTCCAGCAGTCGTGTCTGACGGATGACCATGCCCTTGTCGATGCCTTTGCACATATCGTAAACGGTGAGCGCCGCAATCGACGCCGCAGTAAGGGCCTCCATTTCAACGCCGGTTTTGCCGGTGGTTTTGCACAGCGCGGTTATCACCATAAGGTTAGCGCGCAGCTCTAAATCGACAGTAATCTTGGTTAGGGGCAAGGGGTGACAGAGCGGAATAAGGTCGCTGCATTTCTTCGCAGCCTGTATGCCTGCAATGCGCGCGGTGGCGTAAAGATCGCCCTTCGGCAGGCTGTCGTCCGTAATGGCGGCAACGATGCTATCCGTCAGTTGCACCTGTGATTGTGCCCGCGCGGTCCGGGTGGTCTCTGCCTTCGCCGAGATATCCACCATATGCGCTTCGCCTTTTATATTCAGATGAGTCAATTGTGACATCTATATTCCACGGATTTGTCTGGGGTGTTTGTTGCGCGTTTCTTCATTATGTCAAAGTGCATTATGGCAAAGTCCAGCGGGCTAATACATGCTTTAGCCTGTTGTACCTACAGAAAGGTAGCAATACTACCCAATGGGAGCTTTTCAATATTGGGCACCTGAACGCCGTCAGCCGGATAACCCACGACGAGCAGCAGAAAGGGTCGCTCATAACTCGGCCGCTGCAGAATATCACTGAGAAATTTCATGGGGCTGGGCGTGTGGGTCAACGTCGCAAGGCCCGCCTGATGGAGCGCGGTAATCAACATGCCTGTCGCAATGCCGACAGATTCAGAGGTGTAATAATTTTTCTGCTTGCTGCCATCTTCCGCGAGGGTCACTTTCTTGAGAAACACTGCAATAAGCGCGGGAGCTGTCTCCAGAAACGGTTTGTTGGCGTCGGTGCCCAGTGGCGCCAAAGCTTGCAGCCACTCGTCTGATGCGCGATGAGCGTAGAGTTCGCGCTCCTCTTTTTCCGCAGCTAGGCGAATTTGTTGTTTCAAGTTCGGGTCTTGTACCACCACGAAATGCCACGGCTGCATATTGGCGCCGCTGGGTGCAGTTCCCGCAGCCAAAATTGCCTGTTCGAGAACAGTGTCGGGAATCGGTTTATCGGAAAAATCGCGCACTGAGCGGCGCTTGGCCATTGTTTGGTAAAACGTCGCGGCCGCCTGCTGCATTGCCGCTTCCGGCAGCGGCGCAAAGTCGAGTGGAATAAACGAGTCAGATGCTGCCATAAAAGAACCTTTGTCAGAGCTGCCATAGTAGTTGCAGAAGATACTTGCCGCAAATAGGCGATCCACTATCGTTCTGGTATTCTGCAGAGAGTCATCGTTACTCTTTTTTAACGCTGAAACAATAAAATAATAAGAGAGAAAACCCATGGTCTCCGTTTTACGCACCCTTCGGCATTTAGGCGCTGCAATGGTCCTATTGATGTCAATATCTCTCCCACTGGCGGCAGCGACACACGCCCAAGAGCAGATTAGCGACAATGAACTGGTGGTCTATACCGCGAAAAAAATTATTACCATGGAACCCGCCATGCCCGAGGCCAGCGCTGTGGCGGTGGCTGACGGGCGCATCGTTGCCGTCGGCACCCTTGAGTCGCTGCAGAGCTGGACCTCACAAAAAGGCGCGCGCATTGATCGACGCTTCGAGGACAAAATTATTCTGCCGGGGTTTATTGATCCCCACGTCCACCCTTCCCTGCCCGCGGTGTTGACGCAGTTTCCTTTTCTGGCGCCAGATGACTGGTCGCTTCCCACCGGCGAGTTTCCCGGTGCAAAAACCCCTGCCGCCTATTTGACCGCACTGACAGCCTTAGTCGCTCAACACAGCGACAGCAGTATTCCGTTCATCACCTGGGGCTATCACCCGCTCTGGCATGGCAAGCTCGATCGCGATGCGCTGAATAAACTCTTCCCCAATCAACCAGTGATGCTCTGGCACCGCTCATTTCACGAAATCGTTGCCAACGATGCCGCGCTCGCATTAATTGGTTTGACGGAAGACGATGTGCGCGACAACCGTATGGTCAATTGGCACGAAGGCCATTTTTGGGAACTCGGCATGTTTGCACTTATACCCAAAATGCCTTTCCTATTTGATCCTGCCCGCTTCGCGCACGGCATGGTCAACTTTATCGATATGGTCCACCGCGGTGGTGTTACTACTGCGCTGGATATGGGCGTCGGAATTTTTGGCAATCCCACTGCGGAAACAACGCTGATTCGCCACACCATGGAGTCGCGCCAGGCGCCCGCTCGCGTGATTTTAACCCCTATCATTTCCGACTTTATTAGTCGCGGACGCACTATTGCGCAGGCCATGGAGGAGATTGATGAGTGGCGGGCAGGCAATAGCCATCGCGTGTTGATCGATCGGCGCTTCAAATTAATGATGGACGGCGCGATCTACAGTGGCTTGGCACAATTTGGCTTTCCCGGCTACATCGACGGTCATGAAGGGGTATGGATGAATCCGTTATCAATCACCACCGAGTGGGCGCAGGTTTTTTGGGATGCAGGCTATCAGTTACATGCCCATACCAACGGCGACGCCAGTGCTGCGGCATTGATTGAATTGCTAAAAACGCTGCAAAAAAACACCCCGCGCGCAGACCATCGACTCGCACTGGAACACTTTGCCTACACCACAGAAGATCAAAATCGCCAGTTAAAGGCACTTGGCGCCGTCGTCTCGGCCAACCCGTACTATCATTTTATTCTTAGCGATATGTATAGCGAGCAATGGTTGGGGGCAGATCGCGGCAACCAGATGGTGCGCCTCGGCTCCCTCGAACGACTCGGCGTGCCCTTTGCCTTTCACTCGGATAGCCCCATGGCGCCCCTGGAACCACTCACCCTCGTGTCGGCGGCGGTAAACCGCATCACCATCAACGGCAATCTTACTGGTGATCTTGAGCGTGTCAGCGTCGATGCTGGCTTGCGCGCCATCACTAGCAATGCGGCTTGGGTTATCGGTTGGGAAGACGAGATTGGCTCGATTAGAGCCGGAAAAAAAGCCGATTTTACCGTTCTTGAGTCAGACCCTTACAAGGTAAAACCGAGCCAAATCAAAGCGATTAAAATTTGGGGGACGGTATTTGAAGGGGTACCCGCACCACTCCCTGCAGCCGCCCGCTAACTGCGCCGTATGCAGCCAGGCAAGCTGCAGAGCATTTCAAACAGCAAGTTGGCCGCCAGCAGCGCAGTATTGCCACTGCTGTCATAGGGTGGCGACACTTCCATCAAGTCACAGCCAACAAGGTTGAGGCCGAAGCAGCCGCGAATCACCTCCAACCCTTGCGAGGCGCTCAAACCACCCGGCTCTGGAGTACCGGTGCCGGGCGCTACGGACGGGTCGAGACCGTCAATATCAAACGTCAGGTACACTGGCGTCTCGCTGCCAATAGTCCCACGAATCTCATTCATCAGTGGCGTCAACGACTTGTACCAACACTCTTCTGCCGTGATAACGCGAGCGCCTTGCTCTCGCGACCAATCGAAATCATCTGCGGCATACCCTGTCGCCCGCAGACCAATCTGAAACATTTTCGGTGTTTGAATAAGCCCCTCTTCAATGGCGCGCCGAAATACGGTGCCATGGGCTATTTTTTCCCCAAACATGGTGTCATTAATGTCAGCGTGGGCATCAATATGAATAAGTGCCACGGGACCGTGAACTTTGTGCAGTGCGCGCAATACTGGCAGCGTACAGGTGTGGTCTCCACCAACCGATATGGGTTTCGCACCCTCAGCCAAAACCGCATCAATCGCCGCTTCGATTGCGTCGACAGTTTTCAGAAGGTTATAGGGATTAACTGCAACGTCGCCAATATCGGCAATTTGAAACGAGTCGAACGGCGCTGCCTGTGTGGCCATGCCGTAAGGACGCACCAGCACAGATTCAGCGCGAATTTGGCGCGGGCCAAAACGCGCACCGCTGCGATTGCTGGTACCTATATCAACCGGCATACCAATGAGTGCGACATCTAACCCCCGCGCATCGGCGTGCACAGGCAGCCTAAAAAAGCTCGCCTGCCCAGCAAAGCGCGGCATATCATTGCCACCTAGGGGTTGGTTAAATGCACTGTTCGGCTTGCTCATAGACTGTCCTCTGTTTTGATGGCTGTGCCATTATGCGCGGCTCAGCTCTCGGCTAATGATACGCCATAGGGGTAGCATTGGCGCGCGTAAAATAGCCTGTAATTTCGCCTGTAATATAAGACCGTTAACATTCCATTGCCAAGCACTCACTAGCTAAAGCGCTTTCAAACTTTTACACTGTGTCGTTAGCAAAATAATAATCCTCCATAATTAAAACGATAAAGGAAATATAAAATGCCCGATGTAATTATCTACGCTTTGATTCTAACGCTTGTTCAAATTTGGTTATTACCATTCGTGCTTAATCGCAAAAACATGGCCTACATGATGTCGAACCGCGATCAAGAGCCAGAGGTGTCACTAGCGTTGCAGCGCGTGCGCAGAGCTGCCACCAACCTGCAAGAAAGCTTGCCGGCATTCCTCGCTCTCTGTCTACTTGCTATGCAGTTGAATGTAGACGTGTCTGCCGCAGCCATGACTTGGATAGGTCTGAGAGTAATCTACTTGGCCTGCTATGGTTTTGGCATTGCCGCACTTCGCAGCGTAACGTGGATTTCGTCGGTCGTTACACTGATATACATGGCTATGCTTTTAGCCTAAGCTTTAGTCTAAGCTTTTAGTCAAAGTTCTAGTCTAAGTTTTTAGACCCCTAAATAAAAATCCCCGAGCAGTTGAGATGATGCCTTATCACCTCGACTATCGGGGATTTTTTTGTGCGATGCGAGAGCCTATTTTTCTTTAGTTGATTTGACGACCCTGTTTCTCCCAATAGGGTGCGCGCAGTTCACGTTTCAACAGTTTACCGGTGGGGTTGCGCGGCAGCGCGGTGACAAAATCGACCGTCTTTGGCACTTTGTATCCCGCAATTTTACTCTTAACAAAATGGATAATATCCTCCTCTGTTGCTGTTTTCCCCGGCTTTAACACCACCACTGCTTTAACCGCTTCTCCCCAGCGATCATCGGGCACACCAATCACAGCAGCATCAGCCACGGCATCATGTGCGAAGAGCGCGTTTTCAACTTCAGCTGGGTAGATATTTTCACCACCGGAGACGACCATATCTTTTATTCGGTCGTGAATATACAGATAACCCTCATCATCTAAATAACCTGCATCGCCAGTATAAAACCAGCCATCTTTAATTGCTTTGGCAGTCGCTTCATCATTTTTCCAGTAACCTTTCATCAGACTGCCGGAGCGATAAAGTATCTCACCAACTTCATTGGCGGCGGCATCATGACCGTCTGCGCCCAATATGCGCACCTGCGCGGTCGCGGGAGGTTTGCCGCATGAGCGCAACTTGCCCCGCGCTGGGTCATGATCTTCTGGGGGGAGAATTGTGCCACCACCCGACGTTTCCGTGAGCCCATAGACCTGGCAAAAATCGCATTTAAAAATACCTTTTGCAGTCAACAGCACCTCTTCAGAAATCGGGCTAGCACCATACAAAATCATCGACAGGTTTGAAAAATCACGCTCTTTAACACCTGGCACAGAGTTTAAGAACAAAATAACTGCAGGAACAAAAAACGCATATTTAACCCGGTACTGCTCCAACAGGTTAAGAATAAGAACAGGGTCAACGTCTTTTATAATCACATTGACCAAACCCTGCGCCAGACCAATTAAGCCAATATTGACACCTGCAACATGGAAAATAGGCATGGCCACAAGGTTAGCCTCACCGGCGTTCCAGTCACCCCAGCCGCCATTGCCTGCCTGATCCATCAAATCCAAATAGTTACCATTCGTAAGCTGAACGCCCTTCGGATTACCTGTGGTACCACTGGTGTACATCTGTACCAGATCATCGTCTGGAGCAGTAGGCAAGTTGAGATCGGTGATCTCTTGCGCGTCACGCCATGCGGGAAAAGCAACCCAGTCGCTATGATCACCATCGATAGCAATAATGGTCCGAAGCGATTTAAGCGAGGGCGCTAACGCTTGAATAACCGCGTAAAACTCAGCGCCGACAAAAAGTACCTCTGTCTCAGCGTTGTTTAGCACATAGTCCAATTCTGCGGCTGCTAACCGCCAATTCACCGCAGCGATCACCGCCTTGGCTTTCGCGGCGCCCAGCATCACTTCAAAATAATAGTCGCTGTTTTTACCGAGATAACCAATTCGAGTGCCTTCTTTACACCCTTCAGCTACAAGTCCATTGGCGACCCGACTGGTTCTCTCATCGAGCTCACTATAGGTAGTTTCGCGGCCCTCAAAGACCAGCGCAATACGATCGCCGTTGACCCGTGCCTGATGGCGGCTAATATCTGCAACCGAGTGCAGCGCGTGAAGATCTATCATTGGTATTCCCCCTATTAAATGGCAACTCTTTGGTCACCTCTTAGCGCTTCAGTTTACCGTTGCTGCACCAACGTGCAACTGAAATATCATCTTTGACACGCGCGAGTTATCACAATAAAAAACGGCCCCGAAGAGCCGTTTTTTTTCATCACTGCTGCGATTACCAAATACGAATACGCTGCTCTGGCGGCAAGTACAGTGCGTTGTCTGGACCTATACCAAATGCGTCATACCATTCGTTGAAATTTCTTACCACGCCGTTGACACGGAAGTATGGAGGACTGTGCGGCCCCTGAATCAACTGCTGACGCAGGGCTTCTTCACGGTACTTATTCCGCCAAACTTGTGCCCAGGCCATAAAGAAGCGCTGATCACCGGTAAATCCATCAATAACAGGTGCCTGTTCCTCTTCGCTGATCTGGCCATCACCATTGGTATCGAGGCTCATCTTGTAGGCTTTATAGGCCATCGATAAGCCACCGAGGTCACCGGTGTTTTCACCCAGACCAAGACGACCATTCACACAGGCTTTGCCGTCATCAATCGGACAGAACTGGTTGTACTGGCCCACCAATGCGTCTGTTTTGGCCACAAAGGCTTCATTGTCCGCCTGCGTCCACCAGTTTCGAAGAACGCCGTCGCCGTCTGACTTGGCACCCTGATCATCAAAACCATGCCCCATCTCGTGTCCAATTACGCCACCGATAGCACCGTAATTAACCGCTGGATCTGCATCCATATTGAAGAACGGAGGCTGCAAAATAGCCGCGGGGAAAACAATTTCATTGCGATTCGGGCTGTAATACGCATTCACCGTTTGTGGCAACATAAACCATTCGGTCTTGTCGATCGGCTGTCCAAGCTGCGCGATCATATCTTGATAACCCCACTCGCTTGACGCAATTAGATTGGCAAACGCACTGTTGCCAACCACAAGGCTGTCGTAGGTTTCAAACTTTTCGGTGTAGCCAATTTTAGGCGTAAATTTAGCTAACTTGTCGCGCGCTTCAATTTTGGTTTCCTCACCCATCCAATCGAGTTGATTGAGATTATCGGCCATCGCTTTGCGCAAGTTACTCACCAATTTATCCATGGCTACTTTGTTTTCAGCAGGGAAATAACGGGCAGCGTACACTTTGCCCACTGCTTCACCCAGCGCACCCTCAACACCCGTTACCGCGCGTTTCCAGCGAGGTCGCTGCTGAGCCTGACCGCGCAGTTGCTTGGAATAAAAAGCAAAAGACGCCTCATCAATTTTGGCTGGCAATACCGAAGAAAAATCAGACAGTAAATGCGCTGTTAGATAGGCCTTCCAATCGTCTAAATTAGCAGTTGCCATTACCGACAAGAGCCCTGCAATACCGCCGCCAGAAATTTTAGCGACTTGCTCATCGGTCAAACCAAGTTCAGCGATTCTCTCCGCATCGGGCATCAACTGACGAACAACAAACTCTTTTTGGTCCGCCAATTGCAGCGCCGTCAGCATCGTTGCGACGGGAAATTTGTCACTCAATGCAACCAGTTCCCCTTTGCTGATTTTGTTGTAGGTGAGGTCGCGGTTTCGCCCCACTGTGCGATCCCAGTGCGCCTTGGCAATCTCTGTTTCAAGAGCCAAGACACGCGCTGCAGCCTCAGCCGCATCAGCATAACCAGCCTCGCCAAGCAGCACCGTTAGATACTTCAGGTAGCCCTCACGGGTTTCCACGTTTTTGCCGTCATCGGTTAAATACATATCGCGATCGGGCAAACCCAAGCCGCCCTGAGTCAGGTGAAAAATGTAGCTGCTGGGATCTTTTGAATCGACATCAACCCAGCCGCCGATGGGACTTGAAAATCCTGTTGCTGCAAATGTCGCAGCCAGTCCCTCAAGATCGGCAATCGCGTTAATCCGGTCAATATAGGGCTGCACGGGCGCCATACCAGCGGCTTCAATGGCATCGACATTTAAGAAAGCATTGTAATAAGCAGCTACTTTGCCTTCCATCGTCTCGATATTTGGCTTGGCACTCGCAAGTTCTTCGATAATTGTTTTTACCCGGGCCTCAGACTTGTCACTGAGAACCGTAAAGGAGCCATAGCGGGTTTTGTCGTCAGGCATTTCTAGGTTTGCGTACCACAATCCGTTGACGTAACAGAAAAAATCGTCACCCGGAGCAAAGCGCTTATCCATCGCAGCCAGATCCAAACCAGCACTGCCCCAATCGTCACGATCAACAGTATTTAACAGAGGCGTCTCACCCGGCGCGCCTGCGCAATCGCCCAAGTAAGAGGAAGCTGTTTCAACCGGCGTCTCAACCGCCTTGTCGCCACAACCGCCCAGCACCGCCAGCGTGCTTGCAATTATCAGTAAATTTTTCAAATCAATTCCCCAAATAATGTTAGTAATTTTAGTTTTGCGCAGGGTGTATTTAACCACCTATCTCAACTTACCTATTCAAGCCAACAAATTGCAGCACAATCATGTGCGCAGATACGGACTAATGGGTGAAGCTATTCACTGCCGCAACTAATCGACAGAGACTATCTCAAATCAGCACCAAGCTGGCAATCAAAACCATCACTGCAATAAGTAATGTATCGCGCCAAATGCTATCGAGCCTAACCATGAAGATTAATATCTGTTTCTGTATGCCTGTAAGCGATTATGGCCTTTGCAGTGCTAAACCCCTATGATTCCGCTTTAGTTATCCTCAAAGGAGCTTCTTATGCCGACAATTGGCACACCATTTTCGACAACTGCCACCAAAGTTTTACTCTGCGGTTCCGGCGAGCTCGGCAAAGAAGTAGTGATCGCCCTTCAGCGGCTCGGCGCAGAAGTGATTGCCTGCGATCGCTACGCCAATGCACCCGCTATGCAAGTGGCTGATCGCGCGCATGTCTTTTCCATGTTAGATGGTGCGGAACTACGCCGCGTGATTGAACTCGAGCGCCCCGACTTCATCGTGCCTGAAATCGAAGCCATTGACACAGCAGTCCTCGTTCAGCTCGAGAAAGAGGGCTTTACCGTGGTACCCACAGCCAATGCCGCACGCCTAACCATGAACCGAGAAGGCATTCGCACACTCGCGGCTGAGACACTTAAGCTGCCCACATCGAGTTATCGGTTTGCCGACACCTACAATGACTTTTCAAAAGCTGTGCATGACATCGGTTTCCCGTGCATCGTAAAGCCCATTATGAGCTCATCTGGCAAAGGTCAAAGCATGATCAAAACCCCCGACGCGATCGAAAACGCATGGCTCTGCGCTCAAGAAGGTGGTCGCGCTGGCGCGGGTCGGGTTATTGTCGAAGGTGTGATTGATTTTGATTACGAAATAACCCTGCTCACCGTGCGTCATGCCGGAGGCACGCTGTTTTGCGAACCCATAGGTCATCGACAGGAAGATGGCGATTATCAGGAGTCCTGGCAACCGCAAGCGATGAGCGTCAAAGCCCTTGCCGAATCTGAGCGCATTGCGCGCGCAGTTACAGATGCACTTGGTGGCAAGGGTTTATTTGGCGTCGAGCTTTTTATAAAAGGTGACGATGTCTGGTTCAGTGAAGTTTCGCCCCGCCCCCACGACACCGGAATGGTGACACTGATATCGCAAGATCTTTCAGAATTCGACCTGCACGCGCGAGCCTTTTTAGGCCTGCCAATCCCTGTCATCCGCCAGCGTGGTCCATCTGCCTCCGCCGTAATTCTCGTTGATGGACACTCGACTCAAACACAGTTTGGACAGCTCAGCCAAGCGCTAGCTGAACCCGATACAGACTTGCGTCTTTTTGGAAAGCCTGAAGTGGCCGGCAAACGTCGCATGGGCGTGGCACTAGCCAGAGATCTGAACACCGACCAAGCCCGCGCAAAAGCATTGAGATCAGCGACGGCAGTCAAGATAACCTTGTGAAGTGACGCCAGCGCGTCCTTATGGGAAACGCGCAGAAGTCTCTGCGTTTGGAGAGGGTTTATCCAAAGTAACGACCGGCCCTAAGGGGCCGGTCTGTGAGTAAAAGATCTAACTCAATGTGCAAGCGACGTTTTTCTTTTCAATCGCTTTGTCACATTTATCACCACTCTTTTTGCAGGTTTTTTCCATGCTGGCCATAGATTTTTGACACGATTTAATCATTTTGTCAGCATTCTTTTGCGCCTTCTTCGATAATCGATTGGCAACGTCGCCCACGCTCAAACTACCGTTTTGCAGCACAATTTGAGCGATAGAAAATTTAGGACGGAGCTTGGTGACTTTGATCACTGCGCGAAGCTCTTCCTCTGCCCCAATAATTTCGCCAGTATCAGGATCTTCAAAACCTTCGCCCAACGAAACCACCTTAAGCACTTCACCGTTATCTAAAAATCCTTCACCGTAGTTTAGGTAAACTTCGCCGTCTGAAACCTTGGCCAGCTTTACGGGGAAGAGACTTTGAGTCAACTTTTCAGCGAGTTCGCGAGCGGTGCTTGCGGTTAAATTATCAAACGCAGATATAGTAATTCCTCTGCAAGGATCTGAATTAGAGTCGGCCGTATTAACCTGATCATCTTGCTGCAGGGTTTCACTCAAGCGAATCTCACCGGTTTTAACGTCAACAACTCGAATATCAATGCCTAATTTGGCCTCACAGGCACTCATAATAAGCAGGTTTTGACTTTCTAAACCGAGCTGCGTGACGCGTCCATAGATAAGATAATCGACGCCCTCAAAACCACCGATTTGCCCTGACCCACCCACAAGCCCAGCTGCCGCCATACCCTGCTCTTTTAAAAGCTGATCCAAACGGCCCCGCTCAAATATTGAGAACTTTTGTGTTTTTGACAATGCAGTTTCAATCGCTGTTTGGATATTGCGAGTGTCGTAATCGTTAAATGAGCTTTCAAACGTACCCACCGCGACAATCGGCTTATTGCTGTCGGCCACCACGAGCCCTGACATCAAGACAAACAAAAAGCTGATAAATGTATTCAAACCTATTATTCTAGAGACCATTTTCTTTCCTTATTTTTAGATTTTTCGCCCGCGCTTTTCGCCAGGCTTGCCGTTAGAAGAGGATTTTTCTGACGATTTCTGTTTTATTCTTATCAAACTACCTTTTGATGGCGTCTCTCCGCTCAGCAGTTTAGCCTTGCTGAATTGCGCAGTCGTTTCTGTCACTTCTAACTCTCCTTCAAAAGACTCTTCTGACCCGAGACTGATGCCCGTTGCCTCATCGATGAGCTCTTCACCCGGACGATATGCACTGACAATATCGCCTTTGTCCAAAATAGCACTTCCGTAATTCAGATACACCACATCTCCGCCTTTCACCACTTCGATCGGAAAAATACTGGTCGCAATTAAAGCCGCCACTTTTTTTGCAGCGATGCGCTGCACATCCGACAGGGGATCACCCTCGCCTTTTACGGTCGCGAATGAGCCGGTAGCCATTCCATCCGCAGTCTTAGCTTCCACCGCAACCGTTTCAGCCTTGCGGACTTCGCCGGTAGAAGCATCAACAACTTTAACGTCAACACTAAACTCGGTAATCAGGGCCGCGCTGACAAAGTTTCCTGTGCCAATGGCACTTTTTCTCTGACCCAGCTTTGTGATTGCGCCATAAACTAAATAGTCTACCCCGGCTACGTTAAAACCGCCGCCCGCTGTACTACCATCACCGAACTCGTTATTTAATCCCTGCTCACCCAAAATTTCATCGACCCTGTTGCGCTCAATAATCTTAAAGCGACCGACCTGAGTCATTTGCGTTTCGAGCATAGTCTGGAAGTTTCCTTCCTTAGCATTGACTCTATAATTGCGGTAGGTGTCGTTTACTGGCGCTTTTATTTTGGTAATAGCGATAATGGGTAAATTGCTGTCAGCGACAGATATTGTGCTAAAGACAGAAAATATCAGGGCAAAAGATAGCGTGGCTATACTGTGAAGTTTTTGCAGCATGAATCGAATCTCTCAGGCTATTGAAAATAGTTTTTATCATTGTGACATTTTTCTGGTGATTCAATCACCATGCAAACAGCCATTCAATCCTTCGAACTTGCTAACCGCGTGAATCAGTAACACATATCCCACAAAGCAACGATTGAATCGCCACTAATTTGCTAGACACCTTTCAGTCGCACACAATAGCGATTAGCGAGGTGATTTATGAGCAGAAAGAGATACCCAGAAGAGTTCAAGATTGAAG
The DNA here is from genome assembly GCA_001438605.1 of SAR92 bacterium BACL16 MAG-120619-bin48. Taxonomy (GTDB): domain Bacteria; phylum Pseudomonadota; class Gammaproteobacteria; order Pseudomonadales; family Porticoccaceae; genus HTCC2207. The sequence continues at coordinate 24,820 of LIDE01000042.1, forward strand.
CGGTCAAGCAAGTTACGGAAGCCGGCTATAGCGCTTATGATGTGGCGGAGCGGCTCGGAACCACCACAAATAGTCTTTATAGTTGGATCAGGAGATATGGGCCCGAATCCAGCGATTTTAAGAGAGCGTCGCAGGAGTCAGACGAGATTCGTCGGTTAAAGAAGGAGCTGAAGCGGGTAACCGACGAACGTGACCTTTTAAAAAAAGCCGCGGCGTACTTCGCGAGCCACCCCGAGTGAGATACGCCTTTATCAAAGACCATGCGGGTGACTTCACGATTAGGTCGTTGTGTAGGCTATTCAATCTTCATCCGAGCGGTTATTACGCTTGGCTGCGCGCACCCAAGTCTGCTCGTCAGCATAAGGATGACACTTTGTCAGGAATGATTAAACAAGCATGGCTCGAATCGGGCTGCGTCTACGGCTATCGCAAGATACATCGGGATCTTCATGATCTGGGGGAACGCTGCGGTATTAATCGTGTTCACAAGCTCATGCGGCACGACGGCATTAAGGCGCAGGTCGGCTATCGCAAGCCTCGTCAGCGATCAGGTGAAGTGCATGTCGTTACTCCCAATACATTGGCTCGTGAGTTCAACCCTTCTAAACCGAATCACTCGTGGGTAACCGACATAACGTATATTCGCACGCATGAGGGCTGGCTCTACCTGGGCGTTGTTATAGACCTTTACTCGCGAAAGATCATCGGCTGGTCAATGGATTCTCGAATGGTCAAAGAACTTGTACTAGATGCTCTGCTCATGGCCGTATGGAGACG
>LIDE01000043.1 GCA_001438605.1 SAR92 bacterium BACL16 MAG-120619-bin48
GGGACGTGAACACATGGAAAGAAATAAATATGCACGTTCTTATTGTCGATGATCACGCTTTTGTGTGTGTGGGTTTAAAGGCCACATTACTAGATGAATACCAAGGTGTTACTGTAACGACTGCGGATAATCGCACTGCCGCGTTGGCTGCGCTTGAAAATGGCGGAATCGATCTGGTAATTGCTGATCTGTTTATGCCGGGCGCTGGCGGTGGCTTTGATTTTATTGCCTTGCTTTGTGACACCTATCCCGAGTTACCCGTCATTGTTCTTTCAGCCTCAGAAAATCCTGCGCATATTCGCAAATGCTTAGATTACGGCGCAATTGGGTTTGTCACTAAGTCTGCCCCCAGCAATGCTCTTTTTGATGCCATTAAGAGGGCGTTGAACGGTGAGCGATATGTCCCAGAGTCGCTGCGCGATGCCATGCCGCAAGTCGCCAAGATAATGGATGAGGTGGATTTTGGAGTGGATGTCAGCGTTGTTGCTGAACTCATCACTAAGCGCCAGATGGATATTTTGCAGCGTGTTGCTCAGGGCCTTTCCAATAAACAAATTGCTCGCGAATTGGAGCTGTCAGAAAACACCATTAAAGTACATGTCAGCTCAATGCTTCGCTCGCTCGGGCTAGCTAATCGAACTCAGGCGGGAATTTTGGGCCAAAAGCTGGGTTTGGGCGACACATTAGAAGGACAGCACTAATGTTGTCAAACGACAGATTGGGGAGATATGTTATGCAGCTATGTAAAAAACAAAAAAATGTACAGTGGCTTGCCGGATTTTTGCTCGCTGCGCTGGCGGTCCACACGACCGGCGCCCCTGTGATCGTGACAGAAGATGATCTGCTTACTGATATTCCGATGGTGACCAGTGTTACCCATATGGATCAGACTCTTCTGCAGACCCCCGCCTCAGTCACCATTATTGATCGCGAAACCATTCAAGCAAGCACCGCTGTCGCGTTAATAGACCTCTTTCGTATGGTTCCAGGATTTCAGTCCTACTTTGTGAACGGTGCGCGCATGGGGGTGACTTATCACGCCCTTGGCGATGAGTATCCCCGCCGTCTTGAAGTGAAAGTGGATGGCCGATCGGTCTATGAGTCGCTCTTTTCGTCAGTAGACTGGTCTATGATCGGTGTCTCTCTGGACGATATTGAGTACATTGAGATCGTTCGTGGCGCCAACGCATCTGCTGACGGCAGCAACGCGTTTTTGGCATCGATCAATATTGTCACTCGCTCGCCGTTACTCGACAGCGGTTGGACATTTACGTCGCAATTAGGCAGCGCGGAAACGCGCAATGCAGCTCTCACATATGCAGGCACTATCGGCGCTATCAATCATCGCACGAGTCTTAATTTTACAAGCAATAACGGATTCGACGATTCCTTTTATTTGGGGAAACCTCTCAGCGTGGATGATAATTCCGAAACTTTTTCTGCGACGTTTAGAGGACTTTGGACGCCAACGGCGCAAGACAATATCGAGTTTCAGGTAGGGTTGAGCAACAGCTCCCAGGGAATCGGCGAGAAAACCTTTACCGATCGCGATCTCGCGTATCAATATCAGTATCTAAATTGGAGCCATCTCAGTCAAAAGGGAAACAAGGTTCAGATGATTCTCTACCACAATGACCTTGAATTCACCGATCCCGCGGCGCCGCTGCGGCTGTCAGATGCTATTGGTGTGCCTGATACATCGCCCTACTGGCCTTTGCCAGGGCTGCCAGACAAAGTGTTTTTTGATCAGCCGTCGCGGGGTACGTCAGAGCGTTGGGATCTAGAGTTACGGTCCACCACACAACTTAGCGACGACCTAAGGGCGGTTAACGGCGCGGCGATTAGATACGACAATGTACAGAATAGTGCGTTCTTTGATACGCCGGATAGTCTGTCTCAAACGTCCTATCGTGCCTATACGAATCTAGAGTGGACTCTGTCACCTGACTTGGTATTGAACGGTGGGTTAATCGTTGAAAATCCTGATAAAAGCAATACCTACGCCTCATATCGCATTGCGGCAAACTATGAGCACAGGCCAGATCATATTTTTCGTGTTGCAATGAATCGCAGTTTCCGTGCCCCCACGTTGCTTGAAAGCAATCAACGTTCCTTGGTTCGCTACAATGAGAATATTATTCTTGATGCATCAGTCATTACCGTTGACGATCTTGATAACGAGGAGCTAAACAGTTACGAAATTGGCTACTTAGCAACGTTCAACAGCAATAAAGTCAATCTTGATATCAGACTGTTTAATGAAAAAATGACAGATGTGATTGGCGAGCGGCGAAACAGTTTCCCAGATTTAGATAACTTCGTGAATATTCGCGACAACAACGATTTCTTGGATGTTCGCGGTGCCGAAGTACAGTTGCTCTACAAACCGGATAGCCATTTCTTGATGCGAGCCCACTACGAATATTCTGATATCAATGGCGAGACACTCTATCGGGCGCCGCCCACATTGGAGATAAGGGATTTGGATGAATACGGGCTTCGGCATACTGCTGGGTTACTGATGAATTACAAATTTAGTAGTGGTATTAGTATCAGTTCGATGATCTCTCATAGATCTAAGATGAAATATTTTCGGGGCAGTTATGCAGATGCCCATACGCGCGTTGATTTAAAGGCCGCTAAACAGTGGCAGGTGAAGCGGTCAGTGATTGACCTGTCGCTAACCGTCCAGAGTGTGGGCGATGCGTATATTGAGTTTTATGATTTCAATACTTTTGGGACAAGGTACATTTTTGGTCTCAAGGCAACATTCCCGTGATTGGATTGAGGGCGGCGTACCGATGGCTGCTGAGATGATAAACGTTTGAGTGTGAAATGGATTTCTTGAATCACCGTTTTTGGCGACAATATTTTGCTCATTTGATCCATTCGTGGCGTGGCAAGGTACTTGTGTGTCTGGTGTGTTTTACTATTTTCCCCGCCGCCGCTGAGAGTAGCGCTCCCGACAAGCAGAATGTGTTTTTTCTCTCAGGTAAAGCGACTTCTGACTATGTCGAAATTGTCGATACCATTAAAAGTCAATTAGAGGCGCAGTTTCCAAGCCGGTATCACTTCACCGAATATTATCAAAATCAAGCAGTGACGGTTGGCGCCGAACTTCTTGATGCATCTGTGATTGTGACGGTGGGAACAGCCGCAGCAGAAGCCGCCTATAGTCGACAACCTGCGGTGCCAATTTTAAGCGTACTGATTACTGAGAGTGCTTTTGTCTCGGCCGCAACAAAGTATTATGGATCAGTCGAAAATGCATTCAGTCAAAAAGTATCTGCTATCAGCCTTAATCAGCCCACGCTGCGCAGCATTAAATTAGTCAAACTACTGGTGCCTAGTGCTGAAACCATAGGGGTGATGTTGGGCCCAGCCTCTCTTTCCGTGCGCAGTGATTTAAACGACAAAATTGTTGAGCACGAACTGTCGCCGAACTTTGTTGGTATTGGTCAAAATGACAATCCGATTAATAAACTCGAGCCGGTATTTAGACAATGTGATGTGTTTGTTCCGCTGCCAGACAGCCGATTGATTAATGTTGCGACTGCAAAATGGATACTGCACCTCAGCTACCGTTACAAAGTGCCGGTAATTGCTTTCTCAAAAGCCTACCTTAGAGCGGGTGCTCTCACCGCTATTTACTCATCACCCGAAAACGTCGCTATGCAAAGTGTCGATTGGTTTTCCGGTGAAGAGCAAAATAACCGCTCAGGACGCCTTTTTTCGCCGACCTACTTTTCGATTAATTTTAACTACTCAGTCGCGGCCCATTTGGGCATTACGTTAGAAGATACGAGCTTCTACGCTGAAAAGCTATAGCCGGGGGGACATAGCGTGACACCGAAAAAACAATTTGCGTCGATTCATTCGAGGATGTTGATTACATCTTTGCTGCCGCTGATTTTACTGTGTGCGGTGTTGGCGAGTTACATGATTACTGAGCAGCGTTCGGTGTTGGAGGGTAATTTGCTCCGCAATGGTGTTGTTGTTACGCAGCAAATCGCGGGCAATGCAGAGTTTTCGATGTATTCGAACAATGAGGAGGCGCTCACTAAACTGGGTGAGTCAGTACTCGATATTCCTATGGTTAGCGGTATCGTTTTTTACAATAACAGCCAGAAGACTTTGGTCAATGTTGGCACCTTTGATGAAAGAGCCCTTGATCTTCTCTCCGTTAAGACACCCCTTCGGCCCTATTTTTACGATCATCATTGGTATTTTTATGCCGATATCATAAAAGAAATTTCCATGGTCCAGGACTACGATGAGGAGGCGTTGCCGGCAACGGAGATATTGGGTTGGTTTTTGATCGCCGTTAGCGATGAGATGCTGATTGAAGAGAATCGCAACGGTATTTTTGCCGTCTTAGTCGTCTCAAGTATGGGTTTTCTTATCGCAGCGTGGTTGTCTATGCGAATTGGCCGCAGTATTTCTAAGCCCGTCGAACATTTGACCGAGATGGTTGAGTCAATGGAGGCGGGTAATCTTAACTATGTCGCAGAAGAAGATGGCCCAACGGAAATCCGTAAACTGGCCTCCGGCGTCAACCAATTAGCCGCTAGCGTTCGCCAATCCAATGTCCGCATGCAGAGTGAGGTCGCCAGAGCCACCGCCCAATTGCAGATAACATTAATTGAACTCGAAGATGCCATGGAAGCGCAGGAGCAGTTTCTAGCGCGAATGAGTCATGAGTTGCGGACACCATTAACCGCCGTAATTGGGTTTTCAAAACTGATCGCAATCGAGACCGATGCAGTGAAACGCGAGGAGCATCTGCGCATTGTGAGTATGTCGTCAAACATGTTACTGACAATGATCGATGATATTTTGGAGTTTTCTAAAGCCAAAGTGGGTGGTTTTACTTTAGAAAATATTCCTTTTAGTGTTCAACCTTGGCTGGAGGATCTGATTGCCATCCATCTGCCGGCTGCTGAAAAGAAAGGGTTATCGTTAACTTTCACAATCAGCGAAGACTTGCCGGCGGCACTGATTGGGGATCCAGTGCGATTTATTCAGGTGATCAGCAATCTACTCAGCAATGCTGTGAAATTTACCGAGACCGGCGGAATCGAGGTCCTTATCGGTTGCCAATCTATAGTTGAGGGCAATGTTGTTTTGGAGTGCTCGGTATCAGATTCGGGGAAGGGTATTGATGAGACAAAAATCCCCAGGTTGTTCGATCCGTTTACGCAAGAAGACACGTCAATTAATCGTCGCTTTGGTGGCACCGGGCTGGGCCTGTCGATCTGTAAAAGCCTTGTTCAGGCGATGGGCGGCGACATTAAAGTGCACAGTGAAGTGGGTGTGGGCTCGGTGTTTACCTTTACCTACCATTTGCGCGCCACTGATGACTCTGCGTTAACGGGTTTTACCGAGACTGCAGTACACAAGACGCACAAATCAGAAGCGCTTGAAGGTTTAACGGTGCTTGTCGCTGAGGACAATTTGTTCAATCAACGCTTTATTGTTCGTCTACTTAATAGCTACGGGGCGGAATGTCTGATTGCTGACAACGGACTGGAGGCAATCGATATTGCCAAACGGTTACATGTTGACGCCATTTTAATGGATATTCACATGCCCGTGATCGATGGCATAACCGCCTGCGAAACAATTGTGCAGCAACCAGGTGAAAGTCCGCCGATAATTGCACTAACCGCCGATGTCACGCTCGCCGAGCGCGAGCGAATTATCAAGGCGGGCGCCGCGTTAATATTACTTAAGCCGCTGAATGAGGAGGAGTTGATAGAGGGGCTGATGTCGCTTGTGACGCGCAGCAACGCAACATTAAGCTTCGCGCCCGGAGGACTTTTATCGTCGGTGGTACCAGTTGATGAGCTTAAAAGTGCCCTTTATAGCAGTCTCAGCAAGCTCGAAATCCAACTGCAAACCGACGATAAGGCAAGTCTACGAGAAATTATTCATGATTTGCTCGGGCTTGCGGGACTTTATGGCATGTCAGAGCTGCGTGCGATGGTGGTGACGTTTAAATCAGACTATGGATCCCTCGATGCTGAAGCAAACATTGAGCGTGTGCAGCAGATACGGCGCCATATCGAAGAATTTCTTGTGTCATGATTACACCCGCGCCTAATGACTCGCAGAACTAGTCCGTCAGTGTAATACCTTAATGCCAGTTATCTCAGTAGAATACGACCCTGTATTGGCTCCCGGGCATGAAGCGTACAAAGGGATACCACGAGTGATTGAGTAGTGCCTACACTACTATTTAATCCGCAGCATCGATAAGCAGGACGCAATAGAGCATAGCTGACAGGGAGTTGGCTACAAAGGACAGACGCTCGATCGAGATGCTGTGAAAAACGCAGTGGTTTGTGAAACAGATGGCGACTAGGAAGTCGTGCACCATGGACGGTGCGAGTCAATTTAGGTTGGTTAGTAGTTGTGCTGGTTAGTTTGCTCGTTAGTTGTGGTGAGTTTTATTGAGTTGTACGTTTTATTGAATTGTACGTTTTATTGAGTTGTACTTAGTCAGTTTTTTCCCTTGGCAGCGGTTGTTTTAGTTACTACTTTTTTACTATCCAGCCAATGCCGTCCAAAAACTCGAGGTTTGCGTCAGGTCGCAGCCCTCGAGTTTTTTTTATGTTCATAATTTCTTTTACTCAACTCCTTATAAGACATAGACTGCCCAGACACTTCCAGTCTTTACGCGCAGAAAACGCGCAGTAGAGTGATACTTTTTAATACCGCGAAAATAATCTTATGGCCCGAAAAAGCAAAACAATTGATCCTTACGCCACTCGTGAAGCAGAAAAGTACGAGCGGCCGGTGCCCAGCAGGGAATTTGTCCTCGATTATTTACATGAAAGCGTTGGTCCGTTGACCCTCGATGAAATTTGTTCAGGGTTGAATTTGGTGGATGATGAGCAAATCGAAGCCATGCGAAGACGTCTTCGGGCGATGGAGCGCGATGGGCAAATTGCCCGCAATCGCGCGGATGGATATGGCACCCTGAACAAGCTTAATCTAGTGAAAGGCCGCGTGATCGGCCATCCTGAAGGTTATGGTTTTGTCGCACCACTCCTTGGCGGCGAGCAAGATATTTATCTTTCCAGCCGGCAGATGCGCCGTGTGTTTGATGGCGATATTGTACTGGTCAGAATCGCAGGTATGGATCGCCGTGGCCGCCCAGAGGGGACCCTGGTTGACATCGTTGAGCGCAGGACCACGCAGCTTGTCGGACGCTACTTTTGCGAGAGCGGCATCCATTTTTTACGTCCAGACAATCCCCGTATTAGCCAAGATATCCTGATTCCTGCTGACCAGCTGTGTGGTGCCAAGCCGGGGCAGATCGTGGTGGTTGATATTACCGATGCGCCATCGCGCAACAGTCCACCCGCGGGAAAAATAAGCCAAGTGTTGGGTGATCACCTTGCCCCTGGCTTAGAGATTGAAATGTCGATTCACAACTACGGTATTCCGCACCAGTGGAATTCCGAAGTCGAGGCTGAGACTGATCGCATTCCAGACTACGTGACTGACAAGGAGTTTCGTGTCGATTTACGCGCTCTGCCGCTGGTCACCATTGATGGCGAAGATGCCCGTGACTTTGATGACGCAGTGTACTGTGAGCCAAAAGCGCGGGGAGGCTGGAAGCTGATTGTCGCGATTGCCGACGTTTCGCACTATGTTCATCCGGGGAGCGCGCTCGACAAAGAAGCGTTTGAACGAGGCAACTCGGTTTATTTCCCCAACCATGTTGTGCCCATGTTGCCGGAAAAGTTATCCAATGGTCTCTGTTCTCTGAATCCCGCAGAAGATCGTCTTTGCATGGTTTGTGAGATGCAGGTCAGCGTCGAGGGTGATGTCACCAAATATCAGTTTTATGAAGGGGTGATGCATTCCCACGCGCGGCTTACCTACACCCAAGTTGCACAAATAATTGAAGAGAAAAACTCCGGCGAGAGAGTCGATTCAGGGCACCAATTTGCCGCTGTACTGCCTCAGCTGGATGCGCTCTACGCGCTTTACACTAAATTGCACCAGAGACGCAGCCAGCGCGGGGCGATCGATTTTGATACTCAGGAAACGCGTATTTTATTCGATGGGCAGCGCAAAATTAGCCAGATTATTCCCGTAAAGCGCACTGAAGCACACCGTTTGATCGAAGAGTGCATGTTGGCGGCCAATGTTTGCACAGCGCAGTTCCTTGAGAAGGCTAATATTCCTGCGTTGTATCGCGTTCATGAAGGTCCCAGTGAAGATCGATTGTCGTCGCTGCGTGACTTTCTCGGCGAACTGGGGATTGGTTTGGGCGGCGGCGATGATCCTGAGCCCAGCGATTATCAGCGCGTCTTGCGGGCCATTAAAAATCGCGACGATGCCTCTGTGATTCAGACGGTTATGCTGCGTTCCATGCGTCAGGCGGTCTATCAACCAGAGAATCTTGGCCATTTTGGTCTGGCGTTTGACGCCTACACGCATTTCACCTCACCTATTCGACGTTACTCCGATTTGCTCGTGCACCGCGCCATTCGCAGCTTGATTCGAAGCAGCAAGAAAGTGGCGGGGGTGGTTAGGGTTCAGGGCGCGACCGAGATTGCTAAACAGGCTATTTACCCATATGAGTTGTCACGTCTGGCTGAGACTGGCGTTCACTTGTCTGTTACCGAGCGCCGTGCGGACGAGGCAACTCGCGATGTCGTGAATTGGCTGAAATGCGAATATCTTATGGACCGTGTTGGTGAGGAGTATTCCGGTGTTGTCAGCGCAGTGACTGGCTTTGGCTTATTTGTGATGTTGGATGAGCTGTACGTTGAAGGGCTCATTCATGTCACTGGGCTGCCAAAAGATTACTACTACCATGAAGCGGCTCAGCATCGCATGGTCGGAGAGCGCACTGGGCGGGTATTTAGGCTTGGTGATAGTTTAAGGGTTCGGGTTGTCAGTGTTAATTTGGATGAGCGAAAGATTGATTTTGAATTGGTAGAACAGTCCAAGTCAGCTTCGCACCCGGGAGGCCGCAAGCCCATCAAGGTCTCAGCTAAAGCGGCTGCGCTGGCGAAAGATCACGAAGAAAAGCGCAAAGCAAAGAGTGGAAAGGCGCGAAAGTTTGGTGCGGGCAGTGCTAAAGAGGGCGTTAAACCGGCCAAGAGGCGCCGCAATGCCGCCAAGCCTGCAGGCGCTGGCGTCAGTAAAAGAGCGGGAGGTGGTGCGAAAAAGAGCGCTGCGCCTAAGAAATTAAACGGTCCGGCCCGCAAAAAATCACCGACTCGTTAAAGTCGCCAGTCCGTTAAACGAGGTAGCGGCCCTGTGCTCTGGGCCGTTTTACTTAAGGTAGTGCGGTATCAGGCGATTTAAAATCTCGGCGATATAACTGAGGAATAATGTGCCCATGCTGCTTTTGTAGAAGTTAGGATCGCTGTTGCCGATGGCGAGAATTCCGTAAAGATTGTCATAACGCAGCGGGACTGCGGCCACTGAGCCGACTTTGCTGCCTTGATCACCGAACAAAAACAGCATTTCCTCTTCTCGAAGGATGCCGCAAACCGCGCGATTCGCGCCGAGCAGCGTGCCCACTTTTTCGTTCGCTTTTTCCATGGTTGATGTGCGCGCCATGGTGCGAGGCAATTTTTTCTCGTCGCCGAGCAAGGTCAGGCTATAAAACTCGATGCCATAATCCTTGCCGAGGCTGTCATATACCGCTTCCACCAGAGACGACAAGTTCTTCCCTTCAAGTAGATTCAGCACAAGGCGTTTGGTTTTCTCAAACAAGAGGTCATTTTCATGAGCTGTTTGCAGCATGTTATCCAAGCGTCCACGCATTTCTTTATTGCGATCGCGCAGAATACCGACTTGGCGCTCAACAAGAGAGATAGCCGAGCCGCTGTCGTGAGATACCACAATGGACTCGAGAATATCCGCATTGTCATCGAGAAAGGTTGGGTTGTTGCGCAGATATTCGCGCACCATTTTTTCAGTCGGATCGGTTTTTGTCGGTGTGGTCATATGCGTACTCGTCCGTGGAAAACTGTCGCGGCGGGGCCAGTCATTATCAGTGGATGACCTTCACCTTTCCAGTCTATTTGCAAAGTTCCCCGCGTTAGCTGAACGGTAACCGGAGAATTGACTAAGTTTTGCTGCAGTGCAGCGACAGCAGCGGCGCAGGCTCCTGAACCGCAAGCCTGAGTTTCGCCAACACCGCGCTCAAACACTCGAAGCTTGATGGTATCGCGGCTTTCGATTTGCATAAAGCCGACATTCACGCGATTAGGGAAGCGTGGGTGACGCTCCAGTTTCGCACCGAGATCCGCCACAGGCGCGTTGGCTACATCGTCTGTGATCAGAACGGCGTGGGGGTTACCCATTGAAATGGCAGAAATCTGCTGTGTCTCGCCGTCCACGTCGATGCTGTAGTGCAAGGCCTGTTGGGCCGCTTGAAATGGAATGGCGGTTGGGTCTAGTTCGGGGATGCCCATATCGACGGCAACGGTATTTTTATCAACGACTTTCAGTTCCATCACGCGATTCGAGGTTTTGACGCGGATTGGGTTTTTCCCAGTGAGCTTTCGGTCGTGAATAAATCGCGCCAAACAGCGCGCGCCATTGCCACATTGCTCAACTTCGTCGCCGTTGCTGTTGTAAATACGGTAGCTGAAGTCGATATCGGGCTGGGTCGGCGGTTCGACTACCAGCAGTTGATCACAGCCTATACCTGTTTTTCGGTCGGCGAGGCGTCGCACAATCGCCGGAGTGAGACGAACATTTTGTGTCACAGCGTCGATCACGATAAAGTCATTGCCTAAACCGTGCATTTTCGTAAATTTAATTAACATGATGACACTGCCGGCAATAGGTGTTCGCCGCGAACCAGATCATCGAATGTTTCTCGCTGGCGAATCAAGTGCAGTTTTTCACCGTCTACCATGATCTCTGGGGCTCGTGTGCGGCTGTTGTAGTTTGAGCTCATCACAAACCCGTACGCGCCTGCCGAGAACAGGCAGAGGTAATCGCCGGCGCTGATAGCCAATGCCCGATCTTTGGCTAAAAAATCACCGGTTTCACACACCGGCCCTACGACATCGTAGGTCAATGTCTCTGCATGACTTGGTTGCACTGGTTGAATATCCATCCATGCTTGATAGAGGGCGGGGCGGATCATATCGTTCATGGCCGCATCGACAATGGCGAAATGCTTGTCGCCATTACTTTTAGTGAACTGCACTTGGGTTAATAGCACTCCGGCATTGGCGACAATCGAGCGCCCCGGTTCGAGCAGGAGCGTTTCGCTGCGGTTGGCGAGTAGCGGTAAAATGGCAGACATATACTGTTCGGCTGTGGGTGGTTGCTCGCTGTCGTAGCGAACTCCTAAGCCGCCGCCAATATCAATGTGCTTGAGGGTTATACCCATGTCGGCGAGCTGGTCGACCAAAATGAGCAGGCGCTCGAGGGCCGCCACAAAAGGTTCAATGGTCACCAGTTGCGAGCCAATGTGACAATCAACACCGACAACCTCGATATGACTCATACCGGCGGCCTGCTGATAAACCGTTGATGCCAAGTTGATGTCGATGCCAAATTTGTTTTCTTTAAGGCCTGTCGAAATGTAAGGGTGTGTCTGGGCGTCTACGTCGGGATTGACGCGCAGGGATACCGGCGCTGTTTTTCCACAGGCTTGAGCCACACTATTAAGCAGTACAAGTTCAGCCTGTGATTCAACGTTGAAGCAGTGAATGCCAAGCTCAAGGGCTCGCGTAATATCGCTAGCGGTTTTTGCCACGCCTGAAAAGACGACTTTCGCAGGGTCGCCACCGGCGCGCAACACGCGTTCTAGTTCACCCACAGAAACAATATCGAAGCCTGCGCCTAACTGGGCTAGCGTTTGCAGCACAGCGAGATTGGAGTTGGCTTTGACAGCGTAGCAGATCAGATGGTTTTTCTTTGCCAGAGCGGCCTGATAAGCCAGAAAGTTGGCGCTAATGGCCGCTTTGCTATACACGTAGCAAGGTGTACCAAATTGTGTGGCAATGGTTTCGAGAGTTACGCCCTCAATTGATAATGTCCCATTCTGGGCACTAGTAGCATGGTGCATAAGGTCTCAAATTTCGCTGTTGGTTGGTGCTGCGCTGAGAGTGGCTGCCGTATCCGGTGGCAAGAAAAGATCGCCTTTATTTCCGCAGCCAGTCATGCTGACGAGAAGAATCAGTGCGGCGCTAAGAAGCGCAATTTTTCGCGGCGATTGGCGCAATAATGGATGGTACATGGTTTATAATTCCTGCCTTGGATAGAGGTCGATAACTCAAGAGCACAAGTATAGCGGCAGTGGCGGACGACACTCAAACAATTATACTTTGTCAGCGGCAAACCACGCGTCATCCCACCGGAGCGGTAATTAATGAGCGATGTAAAAAACACCTTAAATGAAGCACAGTTTAATCAGTTGGTGGACGAGCTGATGTTTTCCATTGAGGAGAGTATCGAGGACAGTGGCGCTGATATCGACTACGAAAATGGCGCTGGAATGTTGACGCTAACCTGCGAAGATAACGGCTCGCAGATCATCTTGTCGCGCCAAGCGGCGGTGGGTGAAGTGTGGCTGGCGGTGAAGGCGGGCGGCTTTCATTTCAGGCTTGTTGCGGGGAAGTGGTGCAACACGGTCAGCGGTGAGCCGTTGAGTAGTATGCTAGCCGACGCCTGCATGGCGCAGGCGGGGCAGAAGATTGAGTTTGATTTTTAATTGCGTTCGGCTAGTCTTGCCAGCGCTCGGCCTGCTGCGGCACTTACCTGGGCAGGCGCGGTACCGCCGAGGTGATTGCGCGCGGCAACAGAGCCTTCTAGTGTTAGGACATTGAACACATCGGCGGTAATCTCCGGTGAGAATTGCTGCAACTCTTCCAACGTCATCTCGGACAGATCTTTATTTTGTGCGATGCCATAGGCAACAGATTTACCGACGATTTCATGCGAGTCGCGGAAGGCGATGCCTTTTCGGACTAAGTAGTCGGCGAGATCGGTTGCCGTTGAAAAACCCCGGCGTGCCGCTTCAAACATAATTTCTTTGCGCGACTCAATGGCTGGAATCATGTCAGCGAAAGCGCGCAAGCAGTCACTCACTGTGTCCACCGCGTCGAATAGCGGCTCTTTATCTTCTTGATTGTCTTTGTTGTAGGCCAAGGGCTGGCTTTTCATCAGGGTCAGCAGAGCGACCAAATGGCCGTTAACGCGGCCCGTTTTTCCGCGCACCAGCTCGGGCACGTCAGGGTTTTTCTTCTGCGGCATAATCGACGAGCCAGTGCAGAAACGGTCTGGCAAATGAATAAACTGAAACTGCGCGGAGGTCCACAGCACCAACTCTTCCGACATACGCGAGAGGTGAGTCATCAGCATGCTGGCAAAGGCGCAAAATTCAATCGCAAAATCACGATCGCTCACAGAGTCCAGCGAGTTTTCGGTCGGGCGATCAAAGAACAGCGCTTCGGCGGTGAATTGGCGATTGATTGGGTAAGTGGTTCCCGCCAGTGCGGCCGCGCCGAGAGGGCTTTGATTGAGGCGCTTGCGGCAGTCTTGAAGGCGGCTGTAGTCGCGCTCTAGCATTTCATTCCACGCCAGTAGATGGTGGCCAAACGTCACGGGCTGGGCGGTTTGCAGGTGCGTGAACCCAGGCATAATCGTGCTGGCCTCTTTTGCCGCGAGCTCAATCATGCCGCGCTGGAGACGGGTTAAAATCGGGGCTATTTGGTCTATTTGGTCTCGCAGCCAGAGTTTAATATCGGTTGCCACTTGATCGTTGCGCGAGCGTCCGGTGTGGAGCTTTTTGCCCACAATGCCGATCTTCTGCGTCAGCGCCGCTTCAATATTCATGTGGACATCTTCGAGCGGTACAGACCAAACGAATTGGCCCGCGTCAATTTGCGCTTCGATGTCTGTTAGTCCAGCAATGATTTGATCGCGCTCTTGCGCGGTTAAGACCTGCGCTTCAGCGAGCATTCTGGCGTGGGCGATAGAACCTTGAATATCTTGACGATAGAGCCGTTTATCAAAATTGACTGAGGCGGTAAAACGTTCGACAAAGGCGTCCACTGGTTCATTAAAACGGCCTCCCCACGCCTGATTGGTTTTGGCTGCGGGTGTGTCGCTATTGGCGGGCTTTTCGGAATTGCTCATCGACTTATTTGCTCAGTGGTTATATCGCGACTAGGATTATAACTAATCACAGGGATGAGCAATAACTTGAATGAGTGATTCAAGGCAAAAACTGGCCGAATTTAACGATTATTTTATTCCCAATCTCTGTCGCGGCGAAGGGTTGTTCGGTTTACTGCTCATGGCCGCGCTGATGTCGTTAATGATAGCGCTTATTCTGAGCGGCCTTGAGCATTTCGATTTTGTGTTGTTAGGCAAAATTGCGCTAGAGGTCTTTTGGATTACCCTGCTGAGCGCGCTCTTTCTTTGCTGCGCGCGGCACTATCTCACCGCGCCGCGTCGGCCTTCCAGCGCGGACTCAGCCTTTTCCCAGCCCCTCTCACTTGCGCATATCGCAATTATCAATTACGTGTTGGTTCTGCTGGCGACCGCCATCTGCGCATGGCTGGCGGAGGTTTGGCACGGATTTTCAACGACGGGGGATTGGCGTGCCGATCCCCTGACGATTGCGGACACACTGCTGATCGCGGCGATTCCTGCGGGGGCAGTTTTGCGGTTTTTTTACTTGCAGCACCGCATGCGTCAGCAGCAGAGCGCCAATCTTGAAGCGCGCTTTGATGCGTTGCAGGCCAGAATTCGCCCCCACTTTCTCTTTAATAGTATGAATAGCCTGGCCAGTCTTATTCGCGTGGATGCCGACAAAGCTGAAAAAACCGTAGAGAATCTGTGTGGTTTGTTTCGCTACGCGCTCCACGACACCTCTGGCGGAGTTAGCTTGCAGCAGGAGGTACAAGCCTGTCAGCAATATTTGGATATTGAGGCATTGCGGCTTGAGGAGCGGCTAAAGTCGGAGTGGATTATCAGCGTAGATATGGGAAAAATACGGGTTCCTGCGCTGATCTTGCAACCGCTGGTCGAGAACGCGGTATTTCATGGTATTCAGCCTGCCCGCGATGGTGGTTATTTAAGGGTATCAATTGGCGAGCAAGATGGCTGGGTCTGCATCGAGGTGGTGAATAGCATGGACATTGCTGCGCCAAAAACGGCGCGGGTGGCGGGGAATAATCTTGCGCTGACGAATTTACGCCATCGCTTGGACGCCTTTTTTCAGGGTCGAGCCGAACTGCAGCAGCAAATTATTAACAGCGAGTATCGAACAAGGATTTTATTTAAACCATTGGAGGGTTGACGTTGATTAGGGTGCTAATTGTCGATGATGAGTCACTGGCGCGCATCCGCTTGCAAAGGCTCTTGGAAAAAAATCGAAGGTGTGGAGGTCGTGGGTCAAGCGGCTAACGGTGCCGATGCAGTGGCACTCGCGGGCGAGTGCTTGCCCGACATCGTGCTTATGGATATTCGTATGCCGGTGCTGGACGGTATTCAAGCCGCAGAGCGAATTTCTGCCATGACGCCACCGCCAGCCGTTATTTTTTGCACAGCGTTTGATGATTTCGCCCTCCGGGCATTTGATGCTCAAGCCAGCGCCTATTTATTGAAGCCTTTAAATGCAGAGGAGTTGGCGCAGGCTATTAAGCGTGCCGCGCGGCTCACCCGCGCTCAGCTAAACCACTCAAGCGCCGGTGGCAGGCGCCACTTGTGCTGCCGAACGCATCAGGGCGTTAACTTGATTGAAGTGGACAAGGTTATTTTGTTTCAAGCGGAGGAAAAATATGTCACCGCTGTATTGGCTGATCGTCAAGCTATTCTGTCGGAGACGTTGAAAGAGCTGGAGGCTGAGTTTGGCACGTTATTTATACGCGTCAATCGCAGCGTGCTAGTGGCCCGCGCAGCCGTTGACGGATTGGTTAAAAAAGCGGGGCGCTCTGCGGTGATTGTCCACGGTCTCAATCAGCGTCCAGTGGTTAGCCGTCGTCAGGAGTCAAAGTGGCGGCAGCTTTTGACCGAGCTGTAAATATCCAAGCTATAAAATTTCCCCGAGAATCGCATTTCACCCCTTTTAGCCCTGCCCAACAGCGGTTAAATGGTCGATAATGGCGCACTTGTTAACAACCCCTGTTGGTATTTCAGTGTCCCAGACTATTCGAATTGCTACTCGCAAAAGCCCATTGGCGCTGTGGCAGGCTGAGTTTGTAAAAGCTAAACTGCTTGAAAAGACGCCCAATCTTGATGTGCAACTCGTTGCCATGACAACCCGCGGTGATGTTCTGTTGGACACGCCTTTAGCGAAAGTGGGCGGAAAAGGGTTGTTTGTTAAAGAGCTCGAAGTGGCTATGTTGGACAACCGTGCAGATATCGCAGTGCACTCCATGAAAGATGTGCCGATGGAGTTCCCCCCAGGACTGGGTTTGGCGGTGGTCTGCGAGCGCGAAGACCCCCTCGATGCCTTTGTCTCCAATCACTACCAAACCCTTGCGGAGCTTCCCGATGGGGCCGTTGTGGGCACCTCGAGCTTGCGCCGCCAGTGCCAAATCAGAGCCCAATTCCCTAAATTGATCATTAAAGATTTACGCGGCAACGTGAATACGCGGTTGGCAAAATTAGATGCGGGCGAATACGACGCTATTATTCTCGCCAGCGCCGGTCTGATTCGGTTGTGCATGGAACATCGAATTGCGTCGCGCCTATCAACAGAGATCTCGCTGCCCGCTGGCGGGCAGGGTGCGGTGGGCATTGAATGCCGCACCGATGATACCGCGACACTGACACTGTTGGCCGCCTTAAATGATCCGGACACTGCAGCGCGAGTCTCTGCTGAGCGCGCACTGAATCGACAGCTACAGGGTGGCTGTCAGGTGCCAATCGCCTGTTACAGCGAATTGGATGCGTCCGGCGAACAGCTGTGGCTGCGTGGATTGGTCGGCAGTGTCGATGGTGCAACAATTCTGCGCGATGAAATACGTGGGCCGAGAGCTGCTGCCGAACAGTTGGGTATTGAGCTGGCCAATCGCCTTTTAGCGGCGGGCGCAGGGGCGATTTTAGCGGAGGTCTACGGCGCGTAACTTTAGCGCGTGTAAATACACGGAGCTCAGAATTGCCGCCCTTGACGAGAGAGAACTAAACCATGCAGCTTAACGACGACAGCGTAAATACTGCACTGAGTCGACGGTCTATTCTGTTGATTAGGCCTGTGCGCCATCAGGACAGCCTGCAAGACAGGCTTGTCGATGCGGGTGCTCAGGTGAGCCATATTCCTGTCATGTCGATTGTTCCCGCAAACGATCACCAGCGAATCAAAGACCTGATTTTTGAGCTGGATAATTTTAGTAAAGCAATCGTGGTCAGTGGCAATGCCGCTGAATTGGCCATTGATTGGTTGGATAAATACTGGCCTATGATGCCGGTCGGTATCGATTTTTTTGCCATTGGACAACAGACCGCAGACATTCTCAGCCGGTTTGATATTCAGGCTAAGGTGGCCGCCGGACGGCAAAACAGCGAAGCCCTCTTAGCCCTGCCCGAACTGCAAGATTTGACCCAGCAGCGGGTGATTATCTTCCGTGGCTGCGGTGGTCGCGAGTTGCTGGCGGACACATTGATGGCGCGCGGTGCGCGGGTTGACTACTGTGAGCTTTATCAGCGTCAGATCGACGCCCAACAAGTGCAGCTGGCGCGCGAGCAGCTTTATGAAAGTGAATGCCTTGTCGCCCACAGTGGTGAACTTATTACTGCGCTGGGGGATGTTGGAGCCAGTGAATTGGCTGATATTCCCGTTGTGGTGCCCAGCGATCGGGTTGCGGAAATTGCTCAAAAGCTCGGCTACAAGACTGTCGTCAGTGCCGAAAACCCGTTGCCAGAGGCAATGTTTGATGCCATCGCTGGGGTATTTGGCGAGGGCGATTAAGTCTCGCCCGGGTAAAATCTGTTAATTTATTGCATGTCAGCCCTATCTAGGGCTACCCATTAGGCGAGCCACTCGGGGTGCTTAAAGAAGTGCTTCAGCCCTGATATTTAAGAGGAATTATGGTGTCGGAAAACAAACCAGTGCTGCCAAAGGCAGGCGATAAAAGCGATCAATCCGGTAAATCCCAAACGGCAGCGGCAGGTAAAGTCTCGCCGAAGCCAGCTAAGAAAGGTTGGGGGTGGCCGAAAAAAGTGCTGTGGTTGATATTGCTCGCAGCTCTTGGCTACGGTGGATGGCTAGGTTGGCTTGAGTATCAGCGGCAGAGCGTGCAGGCGAGCGCAGGCGAGCAACGTCTGGCTGCTATCGAACAACAGCTTGCCCAAGTGCAGGGTGCTCGAAATCAATCGGAACAGCAGCATGCGCAGTCAATAAAAGAGCTTCAGGAGCAGCTTTATACAATGTATCTGCGCTTGAACGCCCAAGGCGAGCAGTTGCTGCAACTGAACAGCGCCAGCCAAGGTGACTGGATTTTGACTGAAGCGAGCTACCTGATGCGCTTCGCTAACCAGCGTTTGCAGGTCGAGCGCAGGGCTGAGACTGCTCTGGCAATGCTGGAAAATGCCGACGCTATTATTGCCCAGTTGGATGATTCGCAGTTAGTGCCGGCGCGCAGAGCGTTGGCCAACGATATCGCTGCGTTGAGACGCGTCAATAAAATTGATCGCGAAGGTATTTATTTAGAGCTTCAGGCAATTTCTGCTGCGGTTGATCAATTAGAGATTCTACCGCTTCCCGACCGCGCTGAACCTGCAGTCACGGAAGAGGCCGCAGCGCAGACACTGACATGGCAAGACAGAGTTGATCGTTTGCGTGCAAAATTTTCCCAGCTGGTTGTTGTGCAGCAGCGCCAGCAAAAAATTGAACCGTTACTGAGTGGAGATGAGCAGGCTGTGGTTCGACAAAATATTGCGCTGCTACTCGATCAGGCGCAGAGCGCGGTCTTGAGGGAAGAACAGTCAATTTATAGCGCCAGTTTAGATAAAGCGGTGGGTTTGTTAGAGCGCTACTTTCTCCATAATGAGCAGTCGGATATTTGGGTTGCGCGCGTGAAAACGCTGCAAAGTCGCTCGGTTGTGGCGGCGCTGCCGGATATTACAGGGTCGCAAAAAGCCTTGTCGACGCTCTTAACTGTTCGTCGGCAAGCCATCGCGCGCGGGGAGCAGGCAAAGTGAGAAAGCTGCTTTTGTTTGTTGTCTCAGCCCTCTTAATTGGCGCTGGGCTAGTCTGGATTTTGCAGTTTGGCACCGGCTATATCTTATTCAGCTTCGACAGTTTTACCGTTGAGATGAGTGTCTGGACGGGCCTTTTGATCTACCTCTTGGCAACTGCTTTTCTCTGTTGGCTCCTGTTAACTCTGCGCTGGGTCGCTGGCGTTGGCGGCCTGCGGCTGTGGTGGCGTCGACGCAGGGCCGCGCGCAGCAGTAATCTGACCTCTGAGGGCCTGCAGCGCTTTGCCGATGCAGATTGGCAGCACGCGACTGATCTGCTGTCGCAGTCTGCCGACAAATCTGCAATGCCTGTGGTGAATTTGCTGTTTGCCGCCCGTTCTGCGGCGGAAAATAATCAAATTAATCAGGCCAGACAGACCTACAAGCGACTGAAAACAAGTTATCCGAAAGCCCATTTTCAGGCAGACAAAGGCTTGGCGGAATTGCTTCTGTTGGAGCGCAAACCCCGCGAGGCTATTTTGTTGCTTCAGTCACTCTACGCGGAAAAGCCCACAGACAGAGGCTTGCTGCGCTTGCTGGCCGACGCCTATTACATGGCCGAGAATTGGCGCAAATTACAAAAAATATTGCGTGATTTAAAACGTTACAAAGCCATCGGTGAAGATGCGCTGTTGCAGCTTGAGTGCGACGTTTACGGTAGTTTGCTGGACGAATTTACCCCCGATTCGTCGCTGTCGCTCGGCGAGCAGCGAGATCAATTAGAAGAACTTTGGTACAACACGCCGAAAAAACTCCACAAACACCCTGACATTATCGCGGGTTACGTTGCAGGACTGAGTCAGGTGGGTGCCCCAGATAAGACGCAAGCGGTGTTGATAAAAGCGTTGAATAATCAATGGGATAGCGAGTTGGTAAGACAGTTTGGTCTGTTGGCCTCTAAGACGCCTGAAAAGCAAGTGGCGACCGCTGAAAAATGGCTTGTGCTGCACCCAAAAGACGCAGATCTTATTTTAGCGCTGGGTCTGATCTGCGATCGCGCCAAGCTTTTCGGGAAGGCTCGAGACTATTTATCCCAAGCCATTAAGCTGCGGCCGTCAGTCCAGGCCTATGTCGGTTTGGCAGGGGTACTTGAGCACATGGGCGAAACCCGCGCCAGTGCCGATACTTATCGCCGTGGATTATTGTTCGAGCTGGAAGAGCGCAACGCCGCCTCTTTGTAGGTAGGCGTTTGGCAGGCGCCGGGTAGGCGCTTGCGTCGCGATCATCAAACGGCCTGTTGAAAACTGCGCAGTAAATCAATTTCGTCCGCCCAAATTGACGGATCAATTGTCTCTAGTATCAGCGGTATGCCGTCAAAGCGCGGATCTTGCATAATAAACTGAAAGACATTCATGCCGAGATGGCCCTGGCCTAAGCTGTGGTGACGGTCTACTTTGCTCGAATATTCTGAGCGGGAGTCGTTCAGATGCATGCCGCAGAGATAGTTAAAGCCAACAATTCGTTCAAAGTCTGCAAAAACCTTTTCACAGCCATCGGTGCTGCGCATGTCGTAACCCGCAGCGAAGGCGTGGCATGTGTCGTAGCAAATGCCCACGCGACTTTTATCCTCAACGCCATCGATGATTGCGGCTAATTGTTCGAAGCTAAAGCCCAAATTACTGCCCTGTCCGGCGGTATTTTCAATCACCGCAGTCACACCGCGGGTTGCCTCTAGGGCAATATTGATGGACTCAGAAATACGCTTAATACAGGCATCCTCCGAGATTTTGCGCAGATGGCTGCCCGGGTGAAAGTTGAGGTATTTGAGTTCCAACTGCTCGCAGCGCTGCATCTCATCAATAAACGCGTCGCGGGATTTTTCCAAGCCGTCCTGCTCGGGATGACCGAGGTTAATCAGATAGCTGTCGTGGGGAAGGATTTGTTCTGGGGAGAAATTGTGCCGTGCGCAGTTTGCCTTAAACGCTGCAATGCTCTCCTCAGTGAGTGGCTTGGCGGTCCACTGACGCTGGTTTTTGGTGAAAAAAGCAAAGGCGGTGGCACCAATTTGTTGGGCGTTGAGCGGTGCGTTTTCAATGCCGCCCGAGGCACTGACATGTGCTCCTATGTATTTCATTGTGTTGTTCTCTCAGTCATTCTGTTCACGAATACAGCGGCCAAAAATAATAACAGCTCTGGCCTATATACGGTTTCTTTTTAAGTCGCGAATAATAAAACGCGCTGGGTGCAGTGCATTTAGCAGTTCGCGCGGCAGGGACGGCTGTTCGCCAGCGATCTCGGCGGCCAAAATTTCTGCCGTTAACGGGGCATAGCTCAGTCCGCGGGAACCCATGCCGCAGTTCACATAGAGATTGGGAAGATAGCTACCGCGAGCCGAAAGAATGGTTTTCGCGTCGCGCCGCAAGGGGGCAAAGTCGTCAAGCATGGCTTGCAGATTGGGCACGGCGCCGACAATGGGCAAGTAGTCCGGTGTTGTGCAGCGAAAGTTGGCCCGTCCAAGGAGGTGAGTGAGCTCAGGGTTGCCGATAATGGCGGCCAATCCGCTGTCGGTCTCGCCAATTTGCGCGAGATTGGCGAGATGATCTTCGGCGCGCACCTCGGTGGAAAAATGTTTGAGGTTATAGGTGGCTCCGCAGCTGTGCAGCCCGCGCTCCGCGGGGGTGAAGTACCCTTCGCCGCAGACGACCAGTTTGAGTTTTTCGCTTTCAGGGGTGCTTGGTAATTGCGTGATTTGACCGCGTATTCGCCGCAGCGGTAGGTAGGCCGTTTGGGGCAGAGTTTTACAGTCGTAAGCGCTGGCAATAACCACGGTTTCGCTTGTCAGGAGCGCTTGGCCATTCTCATCATAGAGCGTCCAGTTACCACTTTCGCTGTGGTATCGAAGGGCTGCAACATGGCCTTGCTGCAGTGCGATCGCACTGTCGTTTAATAGCTGTTGGCAAAGGCGCGCCGGAGGCAACCAGCCGAGATTGGGAAAATGGAGTGCAGTTTTCGCTTCGAGTGAGATGCCTGACAGCGCGTGCAGTTGCGATTGCTGAACCACTTGTACCATCTCTGGACGATTGGCAAAGCGCTCGCCAATTAGCACAAAATCGTCGGCCATTTTTTGATTTTCGGGCACCACCAGTACGCCGCACTGCTGACCCAGTCCCTGCTGCCAGAAGGGTTTGTAGTAGTTGCTGGAAAAATCTATGGCTGCAAGATTGATGCGGGGTAAAAAATCGTCCCGCGCCGATAATTTTGGGTAGACGATGCCTTGTGCGTTTCCAGAGGCTTCCATGCCCGCAGTGGCGTGGCGATCAATCACCTGAACCTGAAAGCCGCGCTGCTTGAGAGCAACCGCTGCGGTACAGCCGGCGATACCTGCACCAATAACGACGGCCTGGTTGGTTTTTCGCAGGGCAGGCTGTTTTGGCAGATACCAGGGCATATCAGGCAATGATGACTCGCCGTTGGCGGGGCGCTGCGCCCTCTTGTGTGTCATGGGTGGAGGTTAAACTCGCGAATAATTTGCTGACACCAGCGGTCGATGTAGGGGTCGGTGAGATCAATTTGGTTTTCATCGTCCAATGCCAGCCCGACAAACTGCGTGCGGTCGGGGGTCAGCGCTTGCGAATTGTCGAATTCGTAGCCTTCGTTTGGCCACGCGCCAACCATTGTTCCGCCTTGATTTTTTACTTTTGCCCAGAGGTAGCCGAGGGCGTCTTGAAACCACTCGGGGTAGCCAATTTGATCGCCGAGTCCGTAGACGGCGACTTTTTTATCGGAAAAATCAATGGCGTCGAGGCTGTCCCAATGGCTCTCCCAGTCTTCCTGCAGTTCGCCGTAGTCCCACGTGGGGATGCCTAAAATCAAATAAGAGTATTCGGCCATCAGACTTATCGGTGCAGAGGCGATATTGTGCAGATTAACCTGTATATCTGCCGGCATGGCATTAATACAGGCTGCTATTTTTTCGCCAGCCATTTCGGTGTAGCAGGTCGAGCTACCATAAAATAAGCCGATTTTGCATTGCATGATGGGTATTTCTCAGTCTGTAAAGTGAATGGCGATTGAATAGAGACGCA
>LIDE01000044.1 GCA_001438605.1 SAR92 bacterium BACL16 MAG-120619-bin48
GCGATGGTTGCAGCTGAAACGATGACTGGCAATAATGGAAATACGTCATATGCTATCCCGCATGACAAACTTGTCGATGCATTAAAGAAATATAAGGTTATTCACTAACTACACTGAAGCATAATAAGAGCGAGCCCAAGGACTCTTTAGAAATTGGTGTTAAAAAAGATGCGACAGTGAATCGCCACTAGTTCAGTAGACACTTCACAGTCTCACTAGGAAACCTTGATTCTAGCCGCGACGGGTGCTTTATATGCCTAGAAGAACTCATCACACTCAGATGACCACGCATTAATATCCTTGTCTGATGTATTCCTTGCCGAGACCTGAGTCCTAATTGGCCTAAAAGCTTTTTTAACGGCCCCATGATCATGCTTACCGTGTTGCTCCTGGAGCTTGGCAAGGGTGTTCACAAGAGTATCAAAGTCCTTGGGAACCTTTGTCGCACCAATGACTCTGGTTTTACCGATCTTACCTCTTGAGGAGCCGGGTCGGGGCCTATTCGGCTTTCCTCTTCGGATGAGGTATACCGTCCCGCTTCCAATTTAAAGGCAAGCGACCTCGTAAGCCAGTCGCGAATTTTGCGATTACTTCTTGCCTAGTTGATAGATAAGGCCTAGATTTTCTCCGAGCGAGTTTTAGCTCCATCAATTCGACAGCGTGTGCTCGTGTGAGTAAAAGGTGATTGATGTTTTCGGTGGAATGTCCGTGCAGCTCGGTAAGCGAGTTTTTTTGTATGCCATCGGTGATTGCGCCGCGTCGCACCGCAAGCTGCATCTTCATTGGAAATGAGCGAAACAGGCAGTGCCAATGCTTGTGATGAGTGGGTATCCTCAGCCCGTCGCACGCCGTCCGGTCATTTCCCTTTCACGCCAGCCAGCTGTCCCATCGACTGAATACTCATGATCTGCCAGTAGCCATTGTTGCGGGTCAGGTTGTAGAAGGTGGTCTGCTTGAGGAATTCCTTGCCGTTTGCATCGAAGCGCGAGAAGTTCAGCTCGACCAGCGCGGCATTGCTGCCTTCGGCCAATACCTTGACCTGATTGATCTTCGAGTACTTCCAGCCGGATTGCTTCAGTTCGTCGAAATCGATCACGGGTATTGACTTGTCTTCAAACTTGACCAGCTTGCCACTGATCAAACGAACGTGTGGGGAATGAAAGATGTCTTGAAGTGCCGGTAAGTTTTCTTCATTGAATATCTTCACGTAGTAGTGCATCAGCCCCTCCGGCGTCATCCCGTCTTGCGGGTGAGCCAGAGCCGCCGAGAATACGAGGCAGGAAACAAGACCGAGGATATATTTTTTCATGTTTCCCTCTTTTTCTGGAAATCGGTGCCGCCCGACATAAATATCAGAGGCATAAACCGCCTATTCTGAAAATGCCAGCTGATCCTGCATAGTCAAAAACCACTGGAAAATCCTCTATCCACATCACTAGCCTCTTATCTATCGTCCAAATTACCTAAAAACCTGCACAATTTTTTTGTTTTTCCACCAATCCCAAACCTGGGTCCGCGAATACAATGAAGAACGGCCACATGACTCCCTAAAAGATCTTACGCCCTGGGAATATCTGGCTAAACATGAACCTCAGGAAACTCTATTTATGCACGTCACTAATTAGGGGAGGTTTACACTTAATCCTTTGCAGAGCCTACTGATTAAGCTTGCGCCTTAACCGACTCGATCCAACGATTAATCTTCGCTTCAAGCATGCTAAGTGGCAGGGCACCACCGCCGAGTATTTGATCGTGAAAGTCACGAATATCAAATTTCTCGCCGAGCGCATCTTCTGAAATTTTGCGCAGTTCTTGCATTTTGATCATGCCAATTTTGTACGCAGTCGCTTGGCCAGGCCACACCAAGTAACGCTGAACTTCGGTGCGAATTGTCTCCAAAGGTGCGGGTGAGTTAGCAGAGAAATAGTCTATTGCTTGCTGCTCAGTCCATTGCTTACTGTGCATTCCGCTGTCGACCACTAATCTAATCGCTCGCCAAATTTCACTGCCCAAGCGACCAAAATCACTATTTATAGTCACGAACGTTGAAGGCATCTCTTTGGCTAGTTTTTCGCTGTATAAACCCCAGCCCTCTGAGTATGCGGTGAAACCTGCACGTGTTCTAAAAGTAGGAATACCAGTCAACTCTAAGGCAATCGCAATCTGCATATGGTGGCCCGGCAAGCCCTCATGATAGGCGATAACTTCTAGCTCATTTTTCGGCATGGTGGCCATGTCAGAAAGGTGGGCATAATAAATACCGGGGCGCGAACCATCTGGTGTGCTGGGGTAATAGTGTTGCGGCGCACCATCTTGCTCACGAAACGGTTCTACTCTTTTCACCACTACGTCAGCCTTTGGCAATATGCCAAAATAGTTGGGCAACTCAGACTTGATGTTTTCAATCGCCGCGGTTGCATCGTCAATATACCCCTGACGACCTTCATCTGTATTAGGGTAGTAATGCTCTTCGCTGTCCTTGTTATCTCGGATATACGCAAAGTATTCTTGGAGTGTTCCTTCAAAACCGGCTTTCTCTTTGAGCGTTTCCATCTCTGCGCGCAATCTTGCGACTTCGCTTAAACCTAGCTCATGAACTTCAGATGGAGTGATAGCTGTGGTTGTAATTGAAGCCAATTGGCGCGCGTAGTAAGCCTCGCCATTAGCAAGATAAGAGGCTCCTTGCGCTATCTCTGTGGTGTTTTTTATGTCCGCTTCCATAAAGCTGATTAGCGCTTCGTATGCTGGTTTCACTTCTTCAAGCAAGGCGGTTTTCGCTGCAGCCAATAATGCTTCAGCCTTGGCTTCATCAATCTCACCGGCTGCTTGCAAGCTTGCAACATGGCCGGTTGCGCCAGTCCAGAGTGAAGATGCTTGTTCGCTGTCATCAAACGGCGCTCCAGAAATTATGTCAGCAGCTTGTTTCATAACAATTTCGTAGGCAAAACGTGGTGGTCGAACACCACCCTCTGCATGCAATTTTGCGCGTGCAAGCAATTGATTCATGGCTCTGCCCATGGCACTCAATCGCGAGTTGAAAGCCTCTAAATCAGACAGCGACTCTACCTTGTGAAAGCTCAGCATTAGAGTTGGCAGAAAAGTATGAATGCCCTGCATCTGATTGAAAATGTATCCGTTGCGACGAAACTCCATGTCAGCCAGATCATCTTCATATTGATACACCCATAGGTCATATGACAACTTAGCGTCGTCGCTAAGTGCGTCATAATCAAACGATGACTTAAGCTCTTCAACAGTGTTGCGCTTCCACTCTAGCTGCCTGTCTTCAGCAGCTTCGCTCATGTCGTCAATTTCGTTGTAACGCTCTTTACGGCCCAAGAAGGTTAAGCTAATCGGGCTCATCATCACTTCTTCTTCGTACTTGGTTTCAAACCATTCGTTAAGCCGATCGGTTTCTGAGACGATTTCAACCGTATCCGCGACAACTTCAGGCATGCTTTGTTGGGCCTTATTGCCACAGCCTACTAAGGTGAGCATTAACAATGCGGCCAATAATTTTTGACTCATTTGATTCTCCAAAAATGTTTTTATTTTTTAATAGTTGAATAAACTATTTCGCACGGAATTATACCGCTAGCGCGCGCCTCACTAAACCAGTTTTAGACTTAAAGCACTCGTTATTAATGGCCAGCTTGTTATCTATTTAGCTGCCTGTCAGCATCCCGTCAGGCGAGCCGCCACAGAAGAAAGGGCCCTCCTGAACAACCAGGAAGGCCCTTCTAGACAAAGAAAGGAAATGTTTGCCGCTGTACCTAACGGCAGAATGGGCGGCACGGTACCAGATATCAAAGCGTAATCAACGAGCAGTTCGCAATCCAGACGCGAACAAAATGATTGCGCAAAGCTATTAAATGATAAAGATTTGTCTCCAGAAGATAGTAAGCATCCGGTGATACCAGCTCCTTTAGGTCTCTAACGCGATCTGTAGCCGCGGACGAGGCGGGCTCCTGAACAGCGAAACGACCTGCTTCAGAATTTATAGGTCACACCGATTTGCAGTGTAAACGGCTCATAGTCAAAACGTTGAAAGGAGCCCTCACCGGATTCATTCTCAAGATCAATTCCGGTGATCGAGCCATAGCGTAGCTCGCCGTGAGCCGACCAATGATTGCTGAGGCGGTAGTTGCTTCCAATGATTACCTGTAGGCCTGTATCACCATCTCCCGAGAAGGACTGCTCCGGCCCGTTTCCTTCCAGATCGATATCCACTTCCTGGATCCACGCCAGACCAGCACCCAGATAGGGCTCCCAAGCCCCATAGGTGTCGAGAAAGTAGTAACCATTAAAAAAAAATGTATTTGAGGCGTAATTCCCGTCGCTGAACGAAGGGCCTGCATTAAAGCTGGTCTCGGAATCGTTGGTTCGATACTCCCAGGCAAATTCCACGGCTAATCGCTGATTATATCGGTACCCCACGCCGGCACCGGCTGTGAATCCAGCGCTGGTGGTAACATCAATGAGCTCGCCATCCAAGGTGCCTTGGAACCCATTTACCTCTCCAGCGGTGTCCGCCAAACTGCTGTACCCACCCCAGACGCGGGTCACCCAGTGTTCAGAGCTCGGACTTTGAGCTAGACTATCTTGAGCTAGCACGGCAAGAGCGAAAGATATGGGTATAGCGTAAGCTCGGACTGTCATTTGCGGGTCTCCTCAGTAGGGTTTTGAGCAGCAACATACGGTGCGCTGGCTGTCAAAAAGTACAGGCCCAACTTACGCGTAGCAATATGAAATATCGGGTTTTGTATGAGCGGGCAGAGTTTTTGTATGGACGGGCAGGGTCTGCATGAACGGTCTGTTAAGTGTACGAGGCGAATGAGCGAACTGTGTCGAAACTGAAGGATATTGGAGACATTTCCCCGAGGCGATACTTTTTTACCATCGCAGTCGTGCTAGGTCTGTTATTCGGATTTACCAGTGGCGATGCTGAGGGAACGGGTAACTGGTGGCGGAATTTACTTCTCTGGCAGTTTCAAAGCTGTTTGCCCATGGCTCTTTTGTTGGGCTCCCACATAGCTGGGTCTCATTTTCGATGGTTTGAGGCCAAGGGTCCATGGACGCAGTTGCTGATCTCCGGTAGTGCTGGATCAGTCTTGTTCTCTCCACTAGCACTGATTCTAGATGTGGTGCTCATGGGTACCGGGGAGACCTTATCCCTTGGTGGGGTGGCAGGGGAGCTCGGTAATCTATGGCCCCCAGTAACGCTTACTTGGCTTGCGATCAATGCACCGTTTGTCCTTGGTCTGCGTTTACGCGGAGAGCAACCTTCCGCAAAGGCTGCCGCCATATCGACACCAAGCCCTCAGGAATCCTCTGCAGAATCCTCAACTAATGATGTGGGTGATCTGAACAATATCCCTAAGTTCATGATGCTGGTTGCACCCAAAATGCGTGGCCAGATAATTTATTTACAAGCTGAGCTTCATTACCTCGCTGTTGTGACTGATCAGGGGCGAAGCTTAATTCTTTACAACCTGCGCGACGCCATTGGCGAACTGGGAATGATCCCCGGACTACAGACCCACCGCTCCTACTGGATTGCGCTTGGTCAGGTGACCCATATCACTCGAGTTGGCCGCCAGGCTGTGGTTGGAATGAGCAATGGCGATGAAGTGCCTGTCAGTCGTCGGCGACTGGACGAAGTCTGCTGTTCGCTGGAGCGCCCCTCTCCGGCGAAGCACTTTCAGTAACCTAGTCCGAGTATAAGGAGCATCAACCGCCCATTCTGAAAATGCCAGCTGATCCTGCATAGTCAAAAACCACTGGAAAATCCGCCATCCACATCACTACCCTCTTATCTATCGGCCAAATTACTTACCTAGTGAGCGGGCTAAACAGCCATTACTGCTTTTAACAAAGCTTCCTCGTTTGTTGCGACATACTCGCTGGTTTGCTGAATGTTCG
Source organism: SAR92 bacterium BACL16 MAG-120619-bin48 (assembly GCA_001438605.1). Taxonomy (GTDB): domain Bacteria; phylum Pseudomonadota; class Gammaproteobacteria; order Pseudomonadales; family Porticoccaceae; genus HTCC2207. Next base: position 5,923 of record LIDE01000044.1, read on the forward strand.
AGTGGTTCATGAGTGTCTTTAAGCTCACGATATCGACGCCAGCCCGGATACAGTTTGTCGCAAATGATCTCCGACCTGAGTGGCTGGAAGCACCATCAAAGCCAGCGTCACGGTATAGTTTGAGGATCTTATGAGTGAGTCCATTGGCGCTGAAGCCTGTGTTCTTCTGACTCACAAAAAGATTCTGTACGTCTGTTTCAGGGCGCTCTGCGAGATAAGAAATCAGAGCTTTGCGAAGCTCAGGGTGTGCAAGGTAGGCTGCGTAGTTACGTCGTCCTTTGACTATATCACGTCGTAGTTCTACTACTTCTTTCAGGTTTCTACTTGAGTCCAAAACATCATTTAAACTTAACGGCCATGAATTGCTTGTAGCCGTCCGTCATGGCTCTGGCACAATCGCCAGGGGTTTCCCGTATGCCGTCTGTGCGCTTACAAGGACCTTCTATTACCTCAGGAAGGTTCGCCTCGACCCAGCGACTCGCCTCGTAATAAATAGGCTGATCGTTAGAACTAGTATCAACATCGGTTATGGTTGAATCCGTGAAAGTTATGTGGAAAGTGTCCGTTACATTAAAGCCAGTCTCCAGTGCTACGACCGGATCGTCCTGAACAGTAATGCCACATGCGATTACATTTTCTGATTCGCTAATACAAGGCACGCGCTCCATAACAATGTAATTGCCACCCTCGGCCCAAGCTTGGTAGCCAAGGATTGAAACCTCTGCATCGCCCGCTGCGCTTAAAAATGGCTGCAACTTGCTCGCGTCAAACGAATAAAATGCATCAATCATACCCTCGGCTGTTTCGATATTAGCGGCCAACTCTGAAGGACTATCCTCCCCATTGGAGCATGCTGACAGGCTTGCCAGTCCGAAAATAATAACTGCAGATCGTTTATTGCGCGACGTGTACATGGAAAGTTCTCCAAAAAATTAGCAGTAGGGGAATTGCAGAACGAATAAAGCTGCAAAGATATACAAAGGCTGAGTAGACCAATAAAAAATGTGATGGTCAAAGTAAAAATCAAAATAACGAAGTAAGTTTCCTAACATCGATCGATCAGGGTATAAAAAGAATAAACGCCCTTTTTCATTAAGTCTACGAGTAGCTCACAGGAGAGGTGCTAGCATTCACCCTCACCGTAGACATAAAATCGATTTGGTTTTTCAGTCTTTGAGCCTACTGATAGGTACACTAACACATTGAGTGCTCGTTATTATAAAGATGGAAGTGAAATACTCATTGATCAATCCGACAAGGGTTTATTGCCACGAAAGCTGACACCGCTAGAATGTGCCCGCCTGCAAGGTTTCCCTGAAGATTTCATAGTAGATGCTGTCTCGTAGGCGCAAGTGTATAAGCAATTCGGCAATTCAGTCAGCGTCCCTGTGATCCGAGAAATCGAGTGTAGGATGTTAGAGCTTGACCGAGCATATGGTAAAGACAGAGTTGCAGTTAGTCGGACAAGGTAACTCTAAAGCTAAGACCGCTCAGATATTGGGCATTTCCGAGTCAATTGGTCAAAGAGCCAAGCGGTCTGCTGCATAAACTGGATTTTCTAGTCATCGTCAGTTCCTCTGCGAGTAACCAATGAACCAAAACCCTCTCTTAATCAAATGGCGAATTTAGTCCAGCTGGTGCTGACGGGATGCAAGTAGACACTTCACAGTCTCACTAGGAAACCTTGATTCTAGCCGCGACGGGTGCTTTATATGCCTAGAAGAACTCATCACACTCAGATGACCACGCATTAATATCCTTGTCTGATGTATTCCTTGCCGCTATGTTGGCACAGGCTAACCAACAGGCACAGTCAGTACTCGCTTTGCTTAAGTAATACTGCAAGACAGCATTTTAGAAACGATCCTGATGAACAAAACCATATCTTAATCAAATGGCGAGTTTAGTCCAACTGGTGCTGACGGGATACAGGTAATACGAAAACGGGCTATGCAGGTAACGTTACTCGTAGGAGGCGCCGAGCGCCAGTCCACCATCGACGACGACGGATGTGCCAGTTGTCCACTCAGCTCGCAGCAGATAATCAACGGCCTCGGCTGCCTCTTCTGGCGTGCCGATACGTCCCAGAGGATGATCTTTTTGCATTGATTGGAGACGCGATTCATTTGCCTCGGCATCCACTGCAACTCCAGCGCGAATATTGAGTTCTGTGGGAACAGCGCCCGGCACTACGCAATTGACCCGGATCTTGCGTGGACCAAGTTCGGCAGCGAGAATCTTAGTCAGCACCTCAACAGCCCCCTTGGACGCTGCATACGGAGAAGCTCCTAAGAAGGCTCGCCGTGTGTGGACTGAGCCCACAAAGACAACGGCACCGCCCTGCATCTCCAAGTGCCTTACGGCCAAACCCGTCAAGCGCATCCCGGCTACCACGTTGACATTAAAAAGATCGAGAATTTCCTCAGCTGCAAGCTCCGTAATGGGTCCACGCAACATATTGCCCGCGTTGTTTACCAGCCCTTGCAGACCGCCACCATGCTCGACGGCAGCCGCTACCATGAGCTGACGGTCTACTTCATCCCTTATATCACCCACCACAAACGAGCAGAGCGGACCAAGTTCTTCGGCTACCAGCCGCAGTTTTTCTGCTGTTCGCCCCGATATGGTTACCTTGGCACCGCGCGCCGCGAGATACCTCGCTATTCCACGACCAAGGCCAGAACCTCCACCAGTTATTAACACCGAGTATCCATCAATCGCTTGCATTATGTATCTCCTCACTGAGAGCTTTTGTCAAAGAGCTGTATTTACGTCGTGATAGGTGTTGGCCCAAAAATAAATTGAATAGCGCGACAATTACTTCCTTGACAAGCTAAGTGCCTTTTGCCGCGTTTCACCGGCTCGATAGTCTGCTCTATCACCCCAGGCCAGCGCTGTCCCGAGTTCTTGGTCGATATCCGTGACTGTCATTTGGGGTCCCTAATCGATAAGTATGCGCGTATCTACTCTTAGAGCACCGGCAATAATTGTCACACTTTTCTCGTTGATATACTTATTTCAATATCTCTATTCTTTAGAGTTTCCATCAGTATTGGTTAAACCATCAGAGATTGATTATTCAAACACTCGGCCGCGATTAAGAATGGCCTTGGGATCAATAGCTTCTTTTAACGTTTTCATAAGCGCTATTTCAGCAGGGCTTTTAGAGAGCGCCAGATAGTCGCGCTTCAAGACCCCTACGCCATGCTCTGCCGTAATTGCACCGGAGTAGTCACCAATCAATTGCATAATGTCATGACTTATATTTATTTTATCTTCGTCGCGTCCCGTATAAGCGCATACGTGCATATTGTTATCGCCAATATGACCAAATAATAAAATGGTAATATCAGGATACTTAGCCTTTAACCGCTGCTCTAGGTCTGTGGCAAACACCCCAATCTCGGCAATTGGCAGACTGACATCCTGATTGGATACCGGCCCCAAAACTTGAAGTAATTCTCCGATACCATCGCGTATTTTCCAGAATCTCTCAGCATCCTGTAAGGCTTTTGCGACCACTGCATCCTCTAAAAGACCCGATTCCAGCTGCCGATAAAGCACAGATTCAAAGCGATCCGCACCCAATTCTCGATCATTGTCGATATATTCAACCAATAAATAAAATGGAAATTGGCTATCAAAGGGGCTCAATAAGCCCGGACTTACCTCTAGAACTTTGTCGTAATAGCTCTGCCACATAAGCTCGAACCCTGTCAGTCCAGATCCAAGACCGCGCTTCAACTCGACCAATAATTTAATAACCGATTCGTAATCTTTCACTGCACAGAGGGCGGTGTGGGTGCTTCGCGGTTTTGGCTGCAGCTGCAATACCACACGTGTTACGATCCCAAGGGTTCCCTCTGAGCCAATAAACAGGTGCTTAAGGTCATACCCGGAGTTATTTTTAATTAATTTATTCATTGCGCTTACTACGGTACCATCGGCCAAGACCACCTCGAGGCCTAACACAAGGGCGCGCGTCATGCCATAGCGAATAACCTCGGTACCACCAGCATTAGTAGACACATTACCACCGATTTGGCAGCTTCCTCGAGCGCCCAAATCTAGTGGTAGTGAAAGCTCATGGTCGCCAGCAGCTTCTTGTATAACCTGCAGTGGTGTTCCTGCTAGAACAGTAACTGTCATCCCAATAGTATCAATGCTTTCAATGCCTTGCATTCTCTCCAGGGAAATCGCTATTTCACCGTTTAGGGGAGTTGCACCACCGGCGAGTCCGGTTAACCCTCCCTGAATAACCACAGGCTGATCCTGCTCAAAGCACAGTGCCATGATTTGAGACAGCTGAACAGTTGTCTTAGGCCGCAATAAAACCGGCGGTGCACAGGGGTCGGCTCCGCTCCAGTCGGCATGATACTTGTCGCTAATATCCGAGCCCAAAAGCAGCGTTGAATGGTCTAAAATAGCAGAGAGCTTTTCAATCAAAATATTCATAAGGACGGTACCAAAATATTGATTATAAATATCACTGACCGGTCGGGGCACGATACAGAAAAAACGGTATCAACAGAGACTGGAAGTTGACAAATAGAGCATTGCAGTGTGGCTAGGTCTCGTAATCCATCGCTAGAATATTGGCATTTTCGTTGAGTTTTTTGCCTACACTCACATGTGCGGGATGATTGATGTAGCATGCTAGCGCGTCCTGACAGGTCAGGGTTACAATAATTCCATGAGTAAAGCCATTGGCTCGATCAGTTAGGTTTCTACCACAGCTGATATTCTCTATGTTAGGGATTAAATCTGTCAGCTTCGCAACCTCAGCCAAAAGGCTTTGCATATGAAGATCCGTGCAGGATTCTTTTTTCTTTAGCCACACTATATGTTGGATGGACATTGATTGTCTCAAAAGGTAACTGCTCGCTGACAGCAATTGTCGATACCGCCAACTCGCCAGCGGCATCGATCAAAATACTAGTGGCTTTTCAAGATGGCTGAGGCTAGCAGAGTTGAATCATTAGGATTATTGCTTGGAATTAGAGGCACATCAAAGGCTGCCGCCAATGCTTTGTATTCTATCCATGACAGTACCGCTGAGACCGGCGTTCCTTTGCCTTCATCAAAAATAAGCGGCCCATAGACATTCGCCGTATAGATAAGGTCTTCATCAGTCACCCGCTGCGTTGCGTCGTGGCGCGCTCCCGAGGGCTCAAAAAACCATACCCCGGGACCATAGCCCTCCGGAGGGCCTGCCCGATAGCCAATACGGCCATTGAGAATCAAAAAATCACTAGACCCAAGGTGAGTATGTGCTGAGGCAACACCATTCTGACGGACAATCAATGAGACCATCCCGTTGTCCTCACTAACCCGTAAAATTTTCAAACCGATATCAGGTAAATCTGGATTAACTAGCCAAGGAACCTGTCGCGTGTCAACAAAGTGGGGATGATTGTAATCGCCTGAATGGTCACTTCCTTGGAGGGCAGGGTCCACTAGCTGTTGCGCATCTTGACCGTTAATAGCCAAAGGCTCAGGCTCATTTGTAAATGCCTCTGCGCGACCTTGCATGCATCCCGATAGAGTGCTGGGAACCAGTGTAATGGCATGCTGTTTTGCCAAACGCATAATATCGAGGCTGGTGAGAATACTGGCGATAGAACCTTGCTCATCTAAAAAAGCAGCAGCTCCATAAAAATTAGCAAGAAATTCTGAGTCTTCGACAGCAACCATTTCCGCAACTTTCGAGTTAGCTGAAATATATCCCCAGGTTCCCGGCTTTAAGTGGCTTTCCTCAGTGCCCTCTTTATAGATAATTTGACCCGATAATACGGTTAAATCGAGGCCGCTTAGGTAAACAGTTGTGGGGATATTTGCCCCAGCATTGAGTTTTACAATCACTGAATAGGCGCCGGTTTCGGCACTCGCCCGCATGGGCTTTAAATACATACCAGGAACCTCATCTAGCGCAATCCATGGCAGTAAATTGGTATCTACTCCGCCCTCTATACCTGTGGGGTTGTAGTCTGGGTTGTACAGTTCTGTGGCTGGGCTCATAGAATCCTCGCATGCTTTAATTTGATTGATTATTTTTAATTTTAAAAATGTAAACTAGGGTAGTAAGTTTTAGGTAGTACCTGAGTACTACTCTACGATCTGATTCGACTTTCCAGACTGTATTTCCTAGCCTCTAGCAGATGCAGCGTAAATGCTGATAATGTCTGAAATACCCTGCGTCGACAGTACCTCTATCCAATATCCATCGGGGTCTTTAATAAAGGCTAACCCTCTCATTGAACCGTCGTCAGGCCGCTTAACATAGTCAACACCTAGTTCATCAAAACGCGCACAGGCGGCGTAGACATCTGGCACCGTGATACCAATATGCCCGAATCCCTTGGGTTCACTATTACCTGAGTGATAGCCGGTAAAACTTTCGTCTGATTCCGTACCCCAGTTATGGGTCAATTCAATGCTCGCAACCTGACCGAATACCCAGGCGACCCGATCCGGGCCAGGTGCCGGAGGCTCGCCAATCAAGGCGTCTTCATAGGCCAGAAAATAGAGTGAAAAGCCCATACTTTTGAAGTCATATTGATCGAGTAAAATCATCCCCAACACATCGCGGTAAAAAGGTATCGCTATGGCTGGATCTTTGATTCTCAGCATCGTTTGAGTTAGCTTGTAATCTTGAGTACTAGGATTGGTCATTATTAACACCCGTTTATTATTTATCTAGCCTAGGCTGTATTAACCTTTTACAAGCTAGCGCAGCAAAAAATTGGCCAAGTAATCGGCATCAACTCAGCGATTAACTACTCTCGCGGAAGATGCGCAAAGACACTATTAGTTACCCCTCCATCGACAACAATTTCGTTGCCTGTTATGTACTTAGCCTGTTCAGAGTCTAAAAATAACACCGCATTAGTGATATCACTAGCCTCACCTAAGGAACGCAACGGAACACCACTGCTTCGTTTATCACGCACTTTTTGATTTTCAAAAAACGGTTTCGACATTCCTGCATCAATAAATCCAGGGGCGATTGAGTTAACCCGAATACCCAGCGGACCCCATTCAATTGACATCAGCTGGGTCAATGAGTGCAGCGCAGACTTAGTCGCAGCATATAGACCCACCCCAGGCGCAGGATGTATTCCATTAACTGATGTGATGTTTATGATGTGTCCCGAACCTCGGCTGATCATGCCTTTCGCAGCCACTCGTGAGCACAGGGATGGGCCAAGTAAATTGGTATTTATCACCTGAATATAGTCCGTTACAGACTGTTCATGGAGTGGACCCACACGAACAATACCGGCATTATTAATCAGTAAATCAGGGGCCTCACCAAACTCTGCAAAGGCCGCTTCAACTGCCACACTATCGCTAACACTGGCGACCAGGGGCACAGAGTTACCCAGCAGACTGCAGAAAGCCTCGGTCCGCTCTCTATCTAGATCCATAACCCCAACCTGGTAGCCCGCTGCAACTAAAGCCGTGGCCATGTCCGCCCCAAGGCCACTAGCACCTCCAGTTACAATCGCTCGCCTCATAAAGCTGTTCCTCTCGCTTGGATCCGGCCCATCACTTAACTCGCAACAGACGTCTGGCGTTGTCGGCAAGCAGCAAATTCCAATCGTCGCTGCCTTCTAAACTATGTTGATCCCAGCCAGCAAAATTAGTCCCCAGTACAAGACGATCAGTACCCAGCATTTTGATTACAAAGTCTAAAACCCGAGGATCATGCACATGATTATCAAACCATAGCCTCGACACATAGGTTTCAAAAGCACCGTCTTTGCGCAGCGCTTCACTGGCCCACGGTCGGCGTATGCCAGCCTCATTGAGTCGGCCCATCAACATCGGAATAGCACCGCCGGCATGACTAAAACAAACATCCAAATCCGGGTGTCGCTCTAATACGCCACCGTAGACAAGGGTTGCAATAGCCAGCGTCTCCTGGGCTGCGAAACCGGTCAGTATATCGAGATCATACTGGGTTAGATTGCTATCTCCCTTAGGTCCGTCAATGCCCGCCGGCGCCGGATGAATAAACAGCGGTGCATCAAGGGCTACTAATTTTTCATAAAATGGATCCAGCTGATGGCTATCAAGATGACGGCCGATATCAGTCCCTATATAGCCACCGAGGAGCCCAAGTTCGGTTACCGCTCGCTCTAACTCATCGCAGGCAGCGGCAATGTCCTGCATTGGCAGCGCCGCCATTCCGCGAAAGCGATTGGGGTATGCGTCAATACGAGACTTCAATGCATTGTTATGCTGCTGACAAAAGTTAATGGCATCCTTGGCGTCGACAAAATGAAAATAATTCAACGGGTTTGGCGATAGAATCTGGCAATCGATACCGGCTTCATCCATTGCCTTAAGGCGAATTTCCATATCCATAAAGGCACTGTTCTCATACTTCACGCCCTCTAAAACATATTCTCCAACACGGAACCAGGGTTTATTGTTCTTGTCGTAACCAATTTCTGGGCCAAACCGCCCCGCCTGATGCATGCTTTCTGCGAGCACAATATGCGCATGCACATCGATCGTTCTGGCATTGTTCATTGTAATCGTCATGACCGTTCCTAAATCGTTTGCACACAGCCACCATCAACGGGTATTGCGGCGCCGGTAATATAGCTGGCGGCCGGTGACGCCAGGAAAAGTGCCACGGAGGCTATTTCTTCAGGTCGAGCCATACGCTGAAGAGGTATTTTCGTAACCAGCTGGTCAGCAAGTGCCTGTGCGTCTAATCCCTGCTCAAGTGCACGCGCTTCGAGTAATTGATCGACCCGTTGAGTCTGAGTCCAACCCGTGCAGATGGTGTTAACTAGGATATTATGTTTGCCAACTTCATTGGCCAGTGTTTTTGCCCATCCCAGTGCACCAAGGCGCAAACTGTTGGACAGCAACATAGAATCCATTGGTTGCTTGGCCGAATAGGACGACAGGTTAATGATTCGCCCACTGCCAGTGTCTTTCATCCCAGGCAGAACCCAATTAGTCAGGCGCACCGCGGATCTTAGTGTCAGATCGAAGGCCGTAGACCACTGCTCATCGCTAATACTGTCATGATTCCCAGGAGGCGGCCCGCCGGCATTATTGACCAACACATCGACCGCGCCCCATTTCTCCAGCAAGTCATCCATCATTTTGCTGATATCTTGCGCCAGACTAAGGTCTGTAATATAGGCCAGTACCGGCTCTCCGGTCATCGCCTGCATTTCCTGTTGAGCCGCCTGCAGCTGCTCTTGTCCGCGCGCACAGATGGCTACCTTGGCGCCTGCCAGCTGAAAAGCGCAGGCTATTGCTTTCCCAATACCATTGCTGCCCGCACTCACTAAAACTCTCTGTGTCGAGATGTCGGTGCTCATAGCTAATTCCCCCAAATCGGTATAAGGGCGCGATAAATTTTCACTTTTTATGCGCTAGGTCGTAGGTCAGTATGTCGGATGAATACTGTCCCGTCCTCCACCCTGGAATGTTCCAATCTTCAGGCAGCGGCTGGTCAGTGTTGACTAGCTGCCCAGCCTTAAAGACCGCTCGAATATTATCCTTTTGTCCCAATAAATTGATATCAGCCTCAAGGTCTCCCTCGACCAACACAAGATCAGCAATATAGTTTTCTTCGATGCGGCCCAGTTCACTCTGAAGGCCAAAAATACCCGCCCCCGCTTCTGTTGCGCACATAATTGCTTCAAGTGGAGTGAGGCCAAGATGGTCGACAAAGAGCTCCATTTCTCGATAGTGCCAGTCACCATACGGCGTCAAAGAAAACCCACTTTCACTGCCACACATTAGCGGTACACCCGCCTCATAAGCCCTGCGGATCATGACCGAGCTCTGCGCAATCTCAGAGCGAAAAATGTTTTGAAGTGCTGGGTCTGAACCGACTTTGTCGCCAAAATCAATTAAATTGGCTAGGAATGTGAAGGTGGGGACTAGAGAGACCCTCTTGTCGATCACTGCTTCTAACGCTTCTTCATCCATATAAGATGCATGTAAAATCATATCGAAGCCGGCCAGTGCAGCATCTCGGGTACTGGATGCATTGCGACAGTGACCGACCACAGGCACGCCTAAAGCATGGGCAGTGTCACAGACTAGTCGCAGCTCATCGAGGGTCCACGCCTGAATTTCACCAGCGTTATGCATTGGTGTTCTGCGCACGGGAAGGCCGCTGACGTGCACCTTGATCCAATCGCAGCCGGCTTTGACCTGACTGCGAATTTCACGAACAATTTCCTCCGCGGTCTGCACGATTACCGCATAACCAAGCTTGCCACTATTGGGCAGCAATCGGCCAGCCGTTCCGCCGACGCTCGTGATTAAGACATTACCGCCCGTCGCCATACGCGGACCTGGCACAACGCCGGCTTCTATCGCGTCTCTCAGATCAATACCCACATCAAATATGCAGTCGGCATCGAAGAAACTGGTAACCCCAGCACGCAGTACTTTTTGGGCATTCACCGAGGCGACAACAGCGGCGAGACCGGGGCGACGATGGAAAAACAACTCGTCATTGGACTTGGGAAGGTCAAAACTAATATGGCAGTGCGCATCAATCAGCCCCGGAATTAGTGAGCAGCCTGAGCCATCGATCAATATGGCTTGCTCGGATGACCCTGAGACCGCCTTTTCGCCGACTCCCACTATGCGACCGCTGCGGATAAGCACGGAGGTTACACGCTGCACACCTGCAGAGATTACTTTGGCATTGTTAATCAGATAAACACTATTCATTGTTTTGTTCTCATTAAATTTTAAGCAGTCGAGCAGTAGGATATAGGCTGTTATTTTTTATAGGAAAGGTGCTCTGGGCGTTTCATTTCATAACTTTTGGAATCCATAAATTTGGCGATCCAAGTATGGTAATTTTGCACAGCCGGCTCATTGCGACCTAACAGAAAATGATCATTCGCCGCTGAATCTAGGCCTGCCTGGATGGAAAATCCAATTCCATAATCTTCTTCTTGGACCGCCTTTAACGTTAAGGCACTGAATGCTTCAGTAGCTGCAACCTGATCCGGCGTCTCTGGCTTATTAGCCACCAAGACAGTTTGACGGGTTATGGTTGTAGCCGGTGTGTCTCCAGGGAACACCTGACTTACAAGACAGTGGTCGCCAAGAATTCCTGAGATAGACAGATTGGGGAAGCCGGAATGGATCAGGCGGATATGTTCCTCGGGCTGCCATTGATCCGCTGGCTGCCCAATCAATTCACGCAGCGATTTTCGCCCAAAAGTGAGCCTTTGATGAGGCCCATAGGTATCCAGAACCAGCAGGTTTCCGACTGTGTACTTGCCAACTGTCTCGCGATGCACCAATTGATGATGGTACGCTTCTAGGTAACCATCCATAGTCACTTTCCAACCGGGGCCAGCTATATCCCGCTGGTCATACATATGCCAGTTATCGAGATCTAGGGTATTCAGTTCATCACCAAAGTCACCGAGCCAGGTATCGATATCAAACACCTTCCCCGCCGTCAGGCAGACCCAGATAATTCCCGCCTTTTCCTCGCAGTGAAGCCGCGTTAATCCATAGTCCGCTGCGTCTATATCGCCAAAAGTGTTGGCACCATAGCGGCCAATTAGATCACCTCTGTCATCATAGCTCCACGCATGATAAGGGCAGGTGATCATTTTCTGAGTCCCTGCACCTATCTTGCATAACTGAGCGCCGCGATGGCTACAGACATTGAGCATCGCTCTAACCTGCATGTCCTCACCGCGGACCAGTAACAGAGGTACTCCCAGCAGATTCATCGCCCGATAACTCCCGGCACTGGGTAGCTCAAGGCTAAGTGCGGCAGCCAGAGGTAGCTGTTTAAATATGCGCTCTATTTCATCAGCGTAACGATCGAGGTCACGATAGGCGGCGAGAGGGATTTCCATCGTTGATTCAGCTTGATCAGTGGTTTTATTCCCGAAATGCTCAAGCGCCCGCTCAGCTAAACCCATAAAAACACTGTTCATCGCTACTCTCCAGCCTCAAAACGCTTCCAGCTATCGAGACTTTCTGGAAAATCTGCAGGATGCCAAACACCCTCTAAGAAGACCCTATTCGTCTGATTTAAGCCCTTATGGTATTTTGTTACGGGCACGTAGTAGAAAAAATTAATCTCCCGGCGACTAAAGCGCCACACGCCATCTTCTCTAATATAGCTATCTTTATACTTCATTGCCGCAAGACTTGTCACACCATTTGGCGTCGTCTCTGCATGACTGTAGACAAGGCCAGTAGCGCGGTCGGAATTTTGGGGATCGATCGCCGCATGAACATCATGAGTCCAGTGAAACCCAGGACCCCTGGTCTTCAAAATGGCACTAAACATTTCGCGGATTGATTCGCGACCAGCAGAAACCATAGCGCCATTAGGTGAGCAAAAAACTGCATCTCTAGCAAACAAATCCGCTAATCTATCAATATCATGTTCGTCGCATGCAACCGCATACGCCGTAGCCAACGCACGAAGAGACTGATGGGTTTCTAAGTTATCCAGTCTTTTGAGGATACTTTCAAGGTCATTCATCCTACTCTCCTATAGATGAAGCATTCCGCCCTTACTTTAACCAGGTTGCAGGCGACCGGCGCTCCGAGCACATCCGGCACATTTCACCCGGTTTGGAGTCCAATAATAGCGACGACATAAATGCTGGTGGTAGTAAGGGATTGCTACTTTTCAAGTACAATTTATCCATGCCAGGTAGACAATTTATCCATGTCAGGAGGAGTTGCATAACAAAGCACTTGAGACTAGTATCGTTTTAAAACTACTTGGCTTAAAGAGGACTGAGCACATGTGTGAAATATTTTTGAGGGGCGACCCTGCCTTATTCGAGAAAAAGTCGCGTTCTATTCGCATTGACGGCCATGTCACCAGCGTCTGTGTCGAAGGCATTTTCTGGGAACTGCTAGAGCGGATTTCTGGCGAGCAGGATATGAAGTTATCGCAGTTTATTTCAGAACTTTATCGCGAAGGGTTGATCAAGACTGGCGAAGTCAACAACCTCAGTTCAATCTTGCGAGTTACCTGCCTAAACTATCTTACTCATAAAAAAACTGTGGCGGCTAATCCACCCAACACCCAGTTAGCGGCCATTTCTGCTTAGTCCGTCGGGGTAGTTCCTAGATAGCCTTTAGCAGCGTAACATTGCCCGATAAGACCTTTTTCCGGCAAAGCCGGCACCGCCCTGCAGATGCCACTTCTCAAAATTCAATTATCAGTAGTAGCCCCATACTACCCACTTCAGATTATCCATGGCTACGATTACCTAGGGACTTCGGTTATCCAGACCTAGGATTTCAAATCTAGGTCGCGACACAGGGCCTCAAAAAAATAAAGTGGCTGAAAAGTCTGCGCTCACACTAAATCAACCCACCTGGGTTTGGTCCTGCGTTTAAAACTAAAAATTAGTGTAGCATCAATAATGGGGAAACTGACATGAATAAGATCTTTAAACAATCAAGTATTTGGTCAATGACGGCCGTGGCTTTCGCCATCGGGGGGGGTTCTAGCGCCACATTGGCCGATGAGACCTTGCTGCAGCTAGAAGAGGTCGTTGTAACCGCGCGGAAACGCAGCGAAAGCATGATGGAAATACCTGACTCAATAAAAATGATTACTGGCGAACTAGTCGCCAGACAGAATATTAAAGGACTTAATAAAATTGGTTTGGCTGTTCCAAATGTGAATCTCTCCATGCGAGCTGACAGCTACCCTAACGTCTCGATTAGAGGTGTAGGTGCCTTCGGTCTTACGCAAGGTGTCGGCTTCCATGTCGATGATGTGCAAATTTACAAAGGCGATGCATCATCAAGATTCGGTGACATTGAGCGCATCGAGGTTCTCAAAGGGCCTCAGGGCACCATGTACGGCGGCAGCAACATTGGTGGTGCAATAAAGTACGTCACCACACGTCCTACGGCTGAGGAACGCTCCGGAAAAGTCAAATTACTAGCCGGCGAGCAAGGCGTCATGGACGGTGAGGTTAGCCTGAATCTTCCACTAAATAACGATTGGGCAATGAGAGTATTTGGCTATGCGCGGACTGACGATGGCTTTATGACCAATCCAAATTCGCCATCACCGGTATTTGGAGAAATCTCCAACCACCCAAGAAATATAACCCAATATGATGAGAGCGCATTGAGACTTTCGTTGGCGGGTAATGTCAGCGATACATTCTCGATCTATGCCACCGCTCGATACAGTAAATACGACGGTCCAGCAAACAACTGGTCGCGCGAATTAATTGATGGTGCAGCGAATTCCAATACCGGTAAGGTACCGGCTAATATGGCATATTCGAAGATATTGGACGTTAATAATTTACCCAAACACGAACGTGAAACGGTTGGTGCCTCGCTAGAAATGGTTTGGGATAAAGACGGCTACGACATCAGCTCTATCACTTCTTATTCCGACACAGATAGCTTGAGAATGACAGATGTCGACGGCACACAGCTGTGGTTTATTTACACTAACCGTCCTGAGAGCTACAGATTTACCACTCAAGAAATCCGTTTTAGTTCAAATAACGACAGCAATACGCAGTGGATGGCTGGCCTATACATGAGTGACGCAAAAACATCCATGCGCTCAACGCTCGACCTCGGTTGGCTAATTCTGGGAGCAGAAGAATTCACCAACTTTGCAGTGCCATTTGAAACCAGTGACCAACAGGACAGTAAGTTAGCGGGCTTTGGTAATGTCACTATTGAAATGGGTGAATGGGAGATGGCCCTTGGCCTACGCTTGGATCGGTGGAAAGCTGAGCGAGAAGCTGTTGATATAGGCCATAGGGCGTCTCAATCAGATACTCAGATTCTAGGTAATTTCTCCGTGACTAAAACTCTTTCCGATGACGCAATTGGCTATTTTTCTGTTGCTCAGGGCTATGAGCCCGGCCAGTGGAACGGTATTGCGGATGGTGAACCACCAGTGTTTGGGCCCAATGGCGAAAAAACGCTACGTAGAATAGACGCTGAGGAGCTAATCCAATACGAGCTAGGGTGGAAAGGTTCATTTATGGACGGACGCGGTAGTCTTACCGCCGCAATTTTCTATAGCAGCTACAGTGATCGCATCTATCAATATGTAGTGCCCAACCCTGACGGAAGTGGAACACTTGTAGAAGCACTGCTGAATGTGGGTGACTCCACACAAAAAGGTATTGAGCTAGAGGCCAGTATTCAAGCGAGTGAGTTCCTTCAGCTAAGCGGCTCCCTCGGGCTGATCGATGCCACTTGGGACGACGGAGTAATGGCTGGCGATATCGATCTTAGTGGCAAAGACACATCCAACGTGGTGACAGAAAGCTGGAACCTTTCAGCTAACTACAATCGCCCACTGAACAATGGACTAGAGTTTATCGCGGACCTTCAGGTAAGTCATAGAGGTGAGCAGGGCGGTGGTGCCCCCTGGGATGTCTTAACCAACGACAGTTTCAAAGTGATGGATCTTCAAGTCGGCGTGCAAAACGACCGGTGGGAGTTGATGCTTAATATCGACAACCTGACTGACGAAGAGTATTACACTGATCTTGAGCCATTTGATAACTATAGTTTTAACGGTCTGACTGGTGGCGGTGAGCCTGCAAGGATTGCAATCGGCACCCTGGGTCATCCACGAATCGTGACGGCGAGCGTCAGCTACTCATTCTAAATAATGTAAAGCCTGTACATGAAAAATGAAAGCCCTTTGCCAGAACAGCAAAGGGCTTTTTTAATTAAAACAGAACTATTATTTTTGCGCCCCAAGCTAGCCGTCTGATCACGTCCTGTCGATTTTTAATCGATAAGTCGAGTTTATAGATCGCTACGCCCGCTATTTGAGCATGACAGTTTTTCTCCGGCCCTTTACAAACACCCCTTGAATCGCCACTAGTTCAGTAGACACTTCACAGTCTCACTAAGAAACCTTGATTCTAGCCGCGACGGGTGCTTTATATGCCTAGAAGAACTCATCACACTCAGATGACCACGCATTAATATCCTTGTCTGATGTATTCCTTGCCGCTATAGGTGCACTTGGTATCGTTTTACCGTGTTTACTTATACCGTGGTTAATTTCACACGTAGTGAATATCGTTTCAAAGTCGCTCCCTGCCTGTATTTCATCACTTTTCTTATCGGGAGATATTATCGGGGCTTTATCGGACAGTTGTCGGATGGTTATCGGGTCTTTATCGGGCGACATTCTCCTGAAAGTGCTCTTAATGAGCCTCTTCCCATCTTTGGTTTCAGCCTTAAACGTGAAGGCTTTTAGTTTACCCATACAATCGTGAAATGCCGTCAGCCCTTTTGAGGGAGCATCTAGTCCACAT
>LIDE01000045.1 GCA_001438605.1 SAR92 bacterium BACL16 MAG-120619-bin48
GTCTGTTACCAGGGCCTGTAAGGTCGCAGCATCATAGGTGCCGGCAATCGAAGGTAGGGTTGGAAGTACGCCAACAAAAGGCAGGTCATAACTGAACTGGCTGGTCTTGGCAAACTTTACGACACCACGCGCACTGCGAATTTTATAGTCGGTAGTTAGCTGCGCAGAGTTTTTCCAATGCAGCGGATGCATACCTGCCACGGTTTCAATCGCTACACCTTGGTCGTCAACATAGTTGTGGCTCACGGTCACTGTGTTAGTGCTCTGATCCACCGCATAGTTTATGTTTACTGCCGCTACAACATTACGCGCAGTCGCCGCAAAGAAGCTCGTTAGGCTGTCCGCGGGCAGTCCACTGGCCACAGGCAGGTAGGTTAGCGTCATCTCTTTGGTGGCGTTGCTTACGGTAATTTGATTGCTAGTGATATTGGTAAAGGTCGTTGTGCCTTCACCGGTCACGAGGAAATTATTACGCACACCGGAAATATCTGTCCAAATACCGAGACTGTTGTTTTGGTTGAAAAACGTTCCTTTGGCGCCACTGCTATCAGCTCCCTGAGTACGCAAAATCAGGTCACCGTCGTAGGCTTTAAAGTAGACATAAGGAGACCCGTGAACAAAGGTGGCGTCCATCACAGCAACAGTGCCGTCTTTCCACTGCACGGTCACAGAACCGTCGCTGTTGTCTTTCAGATAGGCATTGAGTTCGGGATGCGCAGAGTTGGCAACCGCAATACCATCAAACACCTCAAGGAAAGGCTCCGGGCCGTCAAAGCGCGGGAAGTTGCCGATCACCTTGTAACCACTTGGAATACTGCTAATACGGGCGCCCTTATTGCTAATGCGCGCACGAATAGGGTCCGGCGTAATGTACGCAGCGTCGTTAGCATCGCCAACGGTCATTTCACCCACGAATGGAATTGAACCCCACCACTTGTGGGTCGGCACTGGACGATCGAGTGCTGCGCCTGTCAGCTGGGGATGAAGCGGCGTCGGTGTTCCAGTTGGAATTCGAGTGGACGCATTACAGGCTGCAATCGCGGGCTGTACAACACCTGCGTTGTAAATCCAGTTGCCGTAATCAACCGCACAGCGATAACTGGCTGGATTAATAACATCGGCGATACTGCCTGCACCGTAGGGAATAATTTCATAGGTAGCCGGATTATTGGGATCAGTTCCGCCAGTGCCACCGGTGGGGGGCGTGCCGCCGTCACTAAGACCGGTAAAGCGAACATTGTCGATCAGATAGACTAGATTGGCACCCGTCTGATAAGCGGGGAAAAACACCATCGGCGCAGTAATACTGGACAACGTAATCTGACCATTTGCGGTTAACGAACTCACTGGGAAATCAATAGACTGCCATTCACTACTGGCAGTAATTCCAGGAACCTTTAATTCTCCAGAGTTTGCCGAGCCACTCTCAACTTTCAAATACATACCGTCTGACAGGGCTGTTCCAGCATTAATAATTTTGATATCGAAGGAAAATGTGCCCGTCGCATAGTCACTTAAATCAACCGCGCCCGAGGGCCCAACAACCAGACCAGCGTGACCCGCCGATGCGTTGTAGCTGACCTGCAAGACATCGCCATGAACTGCATCGGAGACAATTTCCCAGTCGACGCTGCCACAGGTTTCTGTGCCATTCGCTTCGTCAGTACAGTCGCCATAATTATTTTTCTCGTCAAAAAACGACAGCGCAGCACTGCCGCCCCAAATATCATCAACAACACCGTCTAACAGAATAAAAGTATCAGTCTCTGTTACCGGATTGGTGGCCTCTGTCACGGTCACTGTTCTGGTAACCGTTGCAGTGTTGCCAGCATCATCGGTAGCGGTGTAGGTCAGCACATAGGTGCCTGCCGTTGCTCCCACCGAGCCACTCACCGTGACAGTTACATCGGTATCGACGGTATCAGTCGCCACCGTGCCTGCTTCAGTGTAAGTAGTACCCTCAACCAGGGAAATCGCAGCCTCACCAACAAGGGTAACGACCGGGCTGGTCGTATCGGCAACAATTACCGTGCGCGTAGCGGTCGCTTTATTGCCCGCTTTGTCTGTCGCGCTGTATTCGAGGGCGTATGTGCCTGCCGCAGTTCCCACCGTGCCTGATGTCGTCACTGTCACTGAACCGTCAACAGCATCGGTGGCCGTGGCTCCAGCATCACTGTAGCTGGTACCTTGCTCATGGTTTACTGTCGCTGAACCATTGAGTGTAATAACCGGTTTCGTCGTGTCGACCGGAGGTGTAACTGGAACGTCGGGCGTTGTTCCGCCACCGCCGCCACCACAAGCTTGTAATCCAAGTGCTAATAGCACCCAAGACAAAGATATTATTTTTCCGATGCTCACAACTTACCCCTCACACTTTTATTGTTGGCCTAATGACGTATTTTTTAGACGTATTTTTTAGACGTAATTTTACTCAGTACGAATTCAGCTATCCAAAGTGACAGCAATTAGATGGCGATGAAAGTATTCTGCGTCAAAACGCTTTCTGACTGCGACAGAAGGACGTGAGGTGAGGTGAGATGTGCCGGAGTCATATTTCAACCAACGCCGATAAAGTCGCTAAGAGTTAACGGACTGTGGCGGACGGCCAGCGGCATAGGTTTTAAGGAGCTAACGAGATCTGCTTACAAAACTGAATAAGACCATACTGATGGCAGCTACGCTGCACGACAAGGCTGGTTCGCCGTGTTTTTGCACCTGCTTTTAGGTGAATTCGCCTTTTTTAACTTGTTTGATAACAGACAGTTTTAAAGCCAAGATCTAATCTCGCTGAGTGCGCTTCCGAATTGCCGGTTACAGTGATCCATCTATAATCCACCATAGCGACAGCTTACTTCAGAACGGGACATCGTCGAAAAAAGGCCCCATTCTTGGGGCCTTTTAACTATTTTACTGAAAACTTACTGGTTTAGAGTGATCCTTCTATAACCCACTCTGCAAACCATGGCACAGTTCCTGGCTTAACCGCACCTATGAAATCGGTTGCGTCAAAGGTGAACCCAGATCCATTGTTTTGCGGAGTGATCGCGGTTGCAGGAACAGCCGCGTTAGCATTAGTTACCGCGTAGTTGCTGTCTAGAACAGCGACCTCTTGAATTACTGTTGACCCAGCAAGCGGCTGCTCCTTGCTAAACGCAGTACCAGAGGTGTCACATAAAAAGTTGGTCAGCATAATTGGTGTGTCAATCTTGGCTGTAGCTGACATTCCATCGTTATCCGAATCATCAATACGCGCACACGTTGTGTTGTAGCCAGTGACGGCGGTATTGTACACCGATGCAGTAACTGAGCCGCGAAGACGCATGCCAGACTCGTTGATTGAATTGGCAGCGTCGCCACCAATGATTGTCACGTTGGCGATCACTCCCGCAGTTTCAGGAACATACTCTGCATCAGAGGAATTGAGTTCAATACCACGCGGATCGTTGGAACCGACAGGGACTGCGCCCGTAGTCTGATTTTTAACAATAAGCGCATACTGAATATTCCCCATATAGCCTTCATCGAAATCAATATCGTCATCGTCATTATTAGTGAGGACGGCGTGCGTGACATTCACCGTACCACCGAACCACTCAATACCGTCGTCCTGATTACCATGTACCTGAACATAATCAATCAAAGTGCCATGTCCAACGCCTTGTAGCGTTAAACCATTGATCTCATTATTTGGCCCTGCGATCAAACCGCCCTCTGCGATACGAACGTAGCGCAACAAACCGCTATCATCGTTAGGGACATTACCTCCGTACTCTTTAACAAAACTTCCACCTTCACCCAATACATTGCACCATACTTCACCAGCATTAAAGCAGGCACCAGTGCCACCCTTACCATACTGTGGAGCAAAGCCTTGTAGAATAACACCGCCCCACTCGCCGTAACCATCATAGCCAGTGTCCAAACTGCTAAATGTGATTGGACTTGTTGACGATCCATTAGCAATTAGTTTTGAGCCGCGAGTCACGAGCAACACACCGTCAGAAAACGCCCTAATGTCTACCCCTGCGCGGGCAGTTAGCGTCACACCAGCAGCTTTAACTGCGTCATATTCTGCTTGAGTAGAAATCGGGATGTTACCGTTACCAACCTTAACAACACCTTCTAATCGGTACTCAACACCAGCGACCATGGTGTAATCTTTGTCAACTGTTCCTGACAATGTACATACAGTTTTTGAGGTATTGCACGAAGCGAAGCTCTCTTCTTGAACAGCCTCTTGATAAGCGACAGAACCGGGTATAGTCCAATCATTCCACCAGGCAGACGACGCATTAGGATCTACAGCACCAATATAATTGGTCGAGTCAAAAACAAACCCCGATCCGTTATCTTCAGCTGCAATCACATGCGGGGCCGCCAGTTGTGCTGACGTATTTACAATTGCGAGATTACCATCAAAACTAATACCTTCTTCGATAGTTGTTGAGCCTGCAATTGGCTTTTCCTTATTGAAGGCAACTCCAACAGTGTCGCACAGGAAGTTCTTCATTGTGATCGGAGTATCAATCTTCGCGGTTGCTGAATTACCGTCGTTGTCTGAATCGTCAATCCGTGCACACGTCACGTCGTATCCAGTTACTGCAGTATTGTGGATTGCAGCAGTAACCGAACCGCGAAGGCGCATACCGAACTCGCCTTTAGAATTTGCCGCGTCACCGCCAATAATAGTGACGTTAGCGATGACGCCCGCAGTCTGGGGAACGTACTCTGCATCAGACGAATTTAGCTCAATACCGCGCGGATCGTTTGACCCGATGGGAACAGCGCCGAGAGTCTGGTTCTTAATAATCAGCGCATACTGAATGTTCCCCATATAACCTTCGTCAAAATCGATATCATCGTCATCGTTATTAGTCAGCACAGCATGAGTAACATTCACTGTGCCACCAAACCACTCGATACCATCGTCTTGGTTTCCATGGATTTGAATATAATCAATCACCGTGCCATAGCCAACGCCCTGCAAGGTCAGACCATTAATTTCATTATTTGGCCCCGCAATCAGACCACCCTCTGCGATACGGACATACCTAACAATACCGCTGTCGTCACCTGCAATATTGCCTCCATATTCCTTGACAAAATCGCCACCTTCACCGAGAACGTTGCACCACACTTCTCCGCTGTTAAAACAGGCACCCGTGTCACCTTTCCCATACTGCGGCGCGAACCCTTGAATAACCACCCCGCCCCACTCTCCGTATCCATTGAATCCCTCATCAAGGCTACTGAACGTAATTGGCTTAGAAGATGAGCCATCAGCAATTAGTTTTGAGCCGCGAGTTACAATTAACACACCATCGGCTGCGCTTTTAATTGACGTGCCAGCCTCGATGGTCAGACTGACTCCGCCAGCGACAACTGCATCGTATTCAGCCTTGCTCGCTATCGCAATATTGCCGTTGCCGACCTTTACAACACCGCTAAGAAGATATTCGACTTCTTGTATAAAGGTGTAATCTTGATTAATGTCTCCCTTAACTGTTCCCTGTGAGCAATCTGCGTTGAAAGAAACAAATGTGGCTTCTGTGACCTGCGCGCACAGACCTTGAGCAACACTTGGAGTTTCAACAACAGGCGTTGAAGTAGTCACACTGTTATCAATAACATCACCTTCAACGTTGACAGTAATATCACCCATGCTTTCACTGTTTCCGTTGCACCCAGCCAACGTCAAAGACGCAAGCAGGCAACCTGCATATAATTTAGTTTTCATCTCTGGTTTCCTGTTCAATGTTTATTTACGTTTTTCCCAATATCAAATTTGGTCGTAACTACTCACAAGTTTGTAAATTACAATCGATAACTTAGTGACAGGCTCAGTGATGTGCCCACTTCATAGCTTTCGATCACGTTCTGGTTCTGGCTGTATGCGACAGGCTCATCAGTTAGATTTTTTACCTGGAGCTTGATAGCCCAGTCCTCGCCAAAGGATTTTTCATAATTCAAGTCAACAACGGTGCGGGCTACTTCAACCAAAGGCCCCAAAGCCGCACCGCGAGCAGTGCGAAAAATACGATCATCGAAATAATTCAACAACAGAGTGAGTTTTTGTCCTGATGGGAAATGGTCATAACCCATTTGCAGATTGCCCAAATACTCCGACTGCCCTTGTAGCTGGCGTCCGCTTGAACCAGCACCTTCTAGCTGAAGAGACTTGGCAGCTAAGGTCACTGACGAATCAATGAAAGTAATGTTGCCGTTTACAAAAATCGAGTAGTCAGCGTCTTCCACTAAAATGGTGTTGAAGTCGAGCTCAACGCCATCGAGAGCGGCTTTTTCCTGATTTCGAAATGTCGTGCCGTCTGCGGCAGAACCGGAGGCATCGGGAATCGCACGCTCCACAGGATTCGCGATATCTTTATTAAAGAACGCCAGCGAAATACTGTTGCTGTCGCCAAAATAATATTCAACACGGAAATCAATATTATCTATCTCAGACACTACCAGTGCAGGAGTACCGAAAATTGGATCATCCGTTGCAGGATCATAAGACTGCGACTTTGAACGTTCAATCAGCCCTGGATAGGAGACCGTTTGACTATAGCCAACTCTAAATTGCAGCTCTTCAGTCGCACGCCATGACAGATTAAAAGACGGGTACCAGGCTTCATGGTCAAGCGTGTTGTTACTAACAACGACGGTGCGGGGATATAAAATTTCTTGGCTAAAACTTTCAAAACGAGCGCCAAGTTCTGCAGTCCAATCGCTGCCTAACTCGTTGAGTAACTTTACGTAGTAGCCTTCAGTTCGCTCTGCCGAGGTATAACTATCAGTCAAGGCTGTTGCTGGTCGCAGTCGAAATGCATCTGCCGCGAAATTGGCGATGGACAGCAGTTCATCAACACCGTTAACAATGGTCAATGCCACAGGAGAGTCGCCTAGCCGAATGCCAAACCGGTAGAGATCGACGGTGCGATTTTTGTCCGATAACAGCGCACCTACTACGATCGAGGTTTGGTTATTATCGCCCCAATCGAAAATTCCGGTGTAATCAAAGCCAATGTCGTTGCTTACTTCATTAAGATCAGACCAGCGACGCTCTAAAGACGAGGTTGCCAAACTCCCGTTCTGCAGGTAATACTGACGGCGATCCGGCTCAAGCCTATCCGTTTCAGCATAACCAACACGCCAATCAATCTTACTTTCCAGACTCATCAAATCAAAATCTAATACGCCATTAAAACTTTGTGAAAAAAGCTGTCTTTGCACATACTCCAGAACGGTCTTTTCGATATCGACACCCTCTGTATTAGTTGCAATGGTACTGCGTGATGTATCGTCAGTTGATCGCAACAGCGTCGTCTTTGACAGAATCTCACCACGATCAAACTCGTACCCCAAAACCCCATAAGAACTCACCGCAACAGTGTCTTGAGTGCGCTGATAATTACCATTGAGATTAATTGGGTTACTTAAGGTTGCCTCACCCCTATAGCCGGTTGAGCGACCATAAGAAACCGCTGCGTAGTAACCGATTTCACCATCGGCAAACTCAAATCTGTCACCTAAGTCCAGATCAAAACCAACATCTGGGACGCTACTGATGGCTCTCAAGTCATAATCAGGCTTAAAGGTAAGCGCATATGCCATTGCGACTTCGGGCCGAGTACAAATATCAGCCACGTCTGGATCGCAAATTGTTAGTGAGACTCCACCATCAGTAGCTTCTAAAACGCCACTGTGTATATCGCGCAGGCCACCGTCAAAGCCTAGCCACTCGGTGGTAGAGTCTCGGTAACCTTGAACATCATTGAAAGTGACATTGGTATTAAAGCCAGTAGAGACAGATGCGCCACCCACTCGCTCTTGCGGAAGCCCTTTGGTCTTTACGCTTATTGAGCCACCAGTGGTTGTGGCCAGCTGATCAGCTGAGAAAGACTTTTGAACGGCAATGCTCTCAACGATATTTGCAGGAAAAAGATCTAGCTGAATATCCCTTCTCATCGGGTCAGTGCTTGGCATTAAGATGCCATTAAAATTTGTTGCAATGTAACGCCCATCAAGACCGCGAACATTCGCATACTTGCCCTCAGTCACACTGAGCCCAACAATTCGACCGATCGCCAGCGCAACATCACTATCGCCAAACCTCGAAATTTGGTCAGCATCCATAGCACTGACAATCGATGACGCATACCGCTGGATATTTTCCGCGCCCTCTGTCGGGTTGAAAACTCCAAGAATCACCACTTCTTCGAGGTTCGGTGTGGGTGCGTTAATAACGCCCTTCGGGAGTGCCTTTAACAGCTTAAATCGAGCATTCACACCAAAATCGGCAAAGACCCGCACACCATCGACACCCGAGTCGCGGAAACCATCACTGGAAACAGACACATCGTGCAGGCCGCGAGGCAATGCAAGTGAATAAACGCCCTCAAGATCAGTTATAGCCGAAACCTTAGCCACTGGAACTTCCACCAAGGCACCCTCAATGGGAACTCCTGATGCGGAGGTGACGACACCTGTTACAAAGCCAAGCGTCTTATCTTCAGGATCGAAAAATCGTGTACTAACGAGTGGCGACATACCCGCCTCTTCATAGAACACAATTGAAATCTCCCCCTCCTGATTAGCTGGAAGTGCGAACTCGATTGGAAACTCAAGGTTGTTGCCGAGGAGAGCGAGAGTATGTGCCCCAGGTAGGGCAGACACTTTAATGATGCCGTTTGCATCAGTCTTACCAACGTCATCACCGTCAAGGACAACTGATATATTCTGCAGGGGAGAATCATCAAGAAAAACAAGAACAAATGCGTCCTCGGCCAATATGCTTGGCGCAAAAAAAGACGATAGAAAACTTACACTTAATAACCAATTCTTGGTCATTTTCAACGTACCCTCTCACGGTTACTTATTAAAAGCCAAAAAAATCGGCTAATAGCAGAGAAGCGCGGCGCACTCCATTAATGCGTGCTTAAGTTAACAGCGTAAAATGACAGGCAGATGAATTTTGTATGACAATTAAATTGCGCTAATATGACAATCTAATTACTGTTTATAACGACTAAGACGTGCCGCTGTCTAGAGATAGAATATCCTCTAGACAGCTTCTTTTTTGGCAAAAAAAACTATCGGTGACGGATATCTTTACCGTGAACAACAAAGACAATCTGTTCGCAGAGATTTTTAGCGTGATCGCCAATCCGCTCAAGCGAACGAACCACCCAGAGGATATTAATCACGCGGCTGATACTTCGCGGATCTTCCATCATGTAGGTCACTAATTCGCGCAGAGCTGTTTTGTAATCAAGGTCAATCTGCTTATCTTCTTCGAGGGTCATCATCGCGGCAGCGACGTCAAACCGAGCAAAAGCATCGAGGGCATGACCGAGCATTTTCAGAACAGACTGCCCCAAATGACGCACTTCGGTGTAACCCTCCGATGTGCCAGTCTCACCGGCAAGAATAATCGCATGATTGGCAATTTTTTTCGCTTCGTCACCAATACGCTCTAAGTCATTGACCGCCTTAGTCACCATCATCACCAAGCGCAAATCGCTGGCGGCTGGCTGGCGACGGGCAATAATTAAAATGCAGGCCTCGTCAATATCCAACTCCATGTCATCGACAATCTGCTCTTCTCGTATAACATCCTCGGCCAACTTGCTGTCAGCCTCAGAAACAGCTCGAATTGCATTTTGTAGCTGCTGTTCGACCTTGCCACCCATCTCCATTAAGCGCGTGCGAATTTCTTCTAGTTCTTCATCGAACTGCTTCATGTAGTGATTTTCAAACTTCTTTTTATCCATATTATTCTCCGCTCAGCTCCTTTAGCTCAAGCCAGTTAAACAACGATGCTCCTACTCTATTAACCAAAACGACCTGTTATATAAGCTTCTGTCAGATCATGCTCTGGCATGGTAAAAACTTGTTCGGTCGGATTCACTTCAATCAGACGACCAAGATGAAAATACGCCGTGCGATGTGAAACCCGCGCAGCTTGCTGCATCGAGTGAGTCACGATGGCAATGGTGAAGTTTTCACTCAATTCCTCAATCAATTCTTCAATCTTTGCAGTTGCAATGGGATCAAGAGCTGAACAGGGTTCATCCATCAAAATAACTTCAGGGCTCACGGCAATCGCTCTGGCAATGCAGAGTCTCTGCTGCTGGCCACCCGACAGTCCAGTGCCCGATTGATGCAAACGCTCCTTCACCTCTTCCCAAAGGCTCGCTTTGCGCAAGCTGTTTTCAACAATTTCATCGAGATCAACTCGGGTGTCGGCAAGGCCATGAATTTTCGGGCCGTAGGCGACATTGTCATAAATCGTTTTGGGAAATGGATTTGGCTTTTGAAAAACCATGCCCACGCGGGCGCGCAGCTCAACCACATCGAGCTTCGGCGCATACAAGTCTTCGCCATCCATGCGCACATCACCTTCTACGCGACAGCCTTCAACGGTGTCATTCATGCGATTCAACGAGCGAAGAAAGGTCGATTTCCCACAGCCTGATGGACCGATCATGGCAATCACTTCGTTCTTGGCAATATCCACGTTGACGTCAAAAATGGCTTGTTTTTCACCATAAAACACGTTGACGTTGCGCATGGTCATTTTTGCATTGTCTGAAAAGCAATGGCCCACTGTTGCCTGATGTTCTGAAATCTCAAGCGTATCCATAACGGCTGGCTTGGCTGTAGTTTCTCTCTTTACGTTCATAATAATTTCCTTTCTACCAGCGGCGTTCCAAACGCTTTCGCAGCCAAACAGCTGAGGCGTTCATCACAATTAAGAAGCTCAACAGAACCATAATCGCTGCTGATGTTTTTTCAATAAAAGCGCGCTCCGGACTGTCCGCCCAGAGAAATATTTGCACCGGCAAAACCGTTGCTGGATCACTGAAGCCGCCGGGAATATCGACAATAAAGGCAACCATGCCAATCATTAAAAGCGGCGCCGACTCACCCAGTGCCTGAGCCATACCAATAATCGCACCGGTCAACATACCCGGCATCGCCAGCGGCAACACATGGTGCAGCACCATCTGATACTTTGATGCACCCATGCCCAATGCCGCTTCACGAATCGAGGGCGGCACCGACTTAATCGCTGCTCGGCTGCTAATAATAATGGTTGGCAGTGTCATGAGGGTTAAAACTAACCCGCCGACGATGGGCACAGAGCGCGGCACATGGAAAAAGTTGATAAAAATGGCCAGCCCAAGAAGACCGAAAATAATCGAGGGCACCGCAGCAAGGTTGTTAATATTCACTTCAATAAAATCGGTCCAGCCATTTTTGGGTGCAAACTCTTCAAGGTAAATTGCCGCCGCAACACCAACCGGAAATGAAAAAATTAGTGTCAAGGCCAAGGTAAACAGAGAACCCACCAAGGCACCGCGAATACCTGCCTGCTCGGGTTCCCGCGAGTCGCCTCGGGTAAAAAAGTTTGCATTAAACTGCAGGCGAATTTTACCGTGCTCATGTAGCTCGGCGATCCACTCGACCTGCTTGTCAGAGAGCCTCGCAGCATAGGGCTCACCGGCCAGCCAAGATTTATAGTAGGTATCAATATCGTCGTCGGTGAGAATCCAAACGCGCTCTTGGTCACCCAGTAAAAGTGGGTTAGCCATCAGGCGATCTTTTAAATCGTAACCCGCGCCGTTGCTTATCAGCCCATAGAGACTCCGCTTATCACCACGGCTGGTTATTCCAGGAAACTGTTTGTTCAGCGCAGCTTTCGGCAGCGCCTGCCAGTCAGCACCGGCGAGCTGCTGCGGATCAGACAGATTCTCAATACCAATTTTTTCTGGATCGTAATCAATATCCAACTCTATATACGCAATGCGGAAAGCACCGTGACCCTTGCCAATAATATCGACAAACAGAACAACAACCGCCATCAAACCAAGAAAAATGGCTACGCGCCCAGCCCAGCGAAATAGACCCTCAGCGCGATTGCGACGGCTCAGAGATTTCCGGATCTTTTCTAAGTTGGTCATACTATTATTCATACTGTTCTCGATACTTCTTAACAATCTGAAGAGCAAAAATATTGAGGAGGAGGGTCACGGTAAAAAGCATCAACCCCAAGGCAAATGCCGCCAGCGTTTTCGGGCTATCAAACTCTTGATCACCGGTCAGCAGTGTTACTATTTGAACTGTCACAGTAGTCACCGACTCCATCGGGTTTGCCGTCAAGTTCGCCGCCATGCCCGCCGCCATAACAACGATCATCGTCTCACCAATGGCGCGTGAAATTGCCAACATAATGCCACTGACGATACCGGGCAGTGCAGCGGGGATAATCACTTTGCGCACAGTCTCTGACTTAGTCGCACCCATCGCCAAGGAGCCATCGCGCATTGATTGCGGCACCGCGGTAATCACGTCGTCAGCGAGCGATGAAATAAACGGAATAATCATCACACCCATCACGCCACCAGCTGCCAGCGCACTTTCTGACGAAACAGACAGACCAAAGCTCTCACCCAAATCTCTCAGGAAAGGCGCAACCGTTAACGCAGCGAAAAATCCGTACACAACTGTCGGAATACCCGCCAAAATTTCCAATGCAGGTTTGGCGTAGCTGCGTGTTGCTTTTGACGCATACTCGGCGAGGTAAATGGCAGACATGAGGCCAACTGGGACGGCGACAAACATCGCAACAGCTGACACAAGAAGAGTACCGACAAACAGTGGCACAGCGCCAAAACTACCTGACGAGCCTACCTGATCTTCGCGAATAGCCGTCTGCGGGCTCCACTCAAGACCAAAGACGAAATCAAAAATAGGCACGGATCGAAAAAACTGAATCGACTCAAAAAGCACCGACAAAACAATGCCCAAGGTGGTCAAGATAGCAACACAGGCGCAGCCAAGAAGCAGTTTCTCGACCACATTTTCGACAACTTGACGCGCTCTAAAAACCTGCGACGTGCGCGACCAACCCCATGCCAAACCTGTAATAGACAGAGTTAGAATCAGCGCTGTTAGCGCCCAGCGCGATAGGGTTTGCAATCGCGTCATCAGATCGGCAGCAGCCAGAATCTCGGGATCTCGGCCATCGCGCGGCAGAATACCGGCGGAAACATTACTGATTTTATTCATCAGTAGATTGTATGAAGCCGTGTCGCCAGCAGCCTGACTACCGGTTACAGAATCGGCGACAATACTGTTAATCAAAGGATCGTCAAAGACCACCCAGAGTGCCAGCAATAAGAGCGCGGGAAGCGCGCACCAGAGTGCCGAATGAAACCCATAATAGGAGGGAAGGGAGTGTAAATAACGAATGCCCCCTAAGGGTTTAGCAATAGCAAGAGAGCGAGCACGGCCCAAGTAAAAGGCAAAAACACCCAACCCGAATACCAAAATAAGAATATTTGTCACAGCCATGATACTGGCGACGCCCCCTGAAATAAAAAAACAGCCCAGTCGTTAAACCGGGCCGTTGCACTACTGCAACCAGTGACGGTTATTTTAACCCGTCGCCAGTCATTACTACTAACGCTTTAGTATCTTTCGCCGTCTGCTCGCGAACATCTGCGGGCAGTGGGATCATACCTTTTTCAGCCAAGTACCCCTCTTCACCCCAGGCTTTTTCGCTGGTGAATTCTCTCAGGAAACCTTCAATACCCGGCACAACACCGATGTGCGCCTTCTTAACATAAAAGTACAGTGGGCGAGAAATTGGGTAGGTTTTATCCGCAATGGAATCAAATGTTGGCTCTACAGACTCAATGAGAGAACCCTGTACCTTGTCAGCATTTTGATCAAGGAAGCTGAATCCAAACACACCCACGGCAGCTTTGTTAGCTTCCAGCTTCTGCACGAGTAAGTTGTCATTTTCGCCGGCTTCAATGTATCGACCGTCTTCGCGAACTGTGTGACAAATTTCCTTAAAGGCAGATTCATTGGTCTTGCTCAGCGCGGCAATCCAAGCAAACTGCTTGCAGCCGCCTTCCATCGCCAGTTCAGAAAACGCATCGCGTGTACCTGATGTTGGCGGTGGGCCGAGCACTTCAATGGCAACATTGGGCAGCGCAGCATTAACATCGCGCCACGTTATATAGGGGTTGTCAATCAACTCGCCGTCTTTTGCGCCTGGAACCTTAGCGGCCAGTGCCAAAAAGATATCTTTTCGGCTCAACGGCAGAGGATCAACCGCAACAGAGTTAGCGATAACAATACCGTCAAAACCAATCTGCACTTCGATCACATCTTTGACGCCATTGCTCTGGCACAGGCTGAATTCTGATGCTTTCATGCGACGAGAAGAATTTGTGATATCGGGATAGTTGCTACCCACACCCGAGCAAAACAGCTTCATGCCGCCGCCTGAGCCGGTTGACTCAATTTTCGGCGTTGGCTTGCCGCTCGCTCTACCATAGCGCTCCGCAACCACTGTTGAAAAAGGATAAACTGTTGAAGAACCCACTACCTCGATGGTTTCGCGCGCACTTACAACAGAAGTCGCTGCGAGCGAAGTCAATCCTAATAGAATGGCTGGAATTATATTACGCTGGGTCATGATAACCTCCATAAAAAGTACGTTTCATGCTTATGATTAAATTACGTTAAGTAACACCGTCACCATATTTAATTTGTGTGACAAAAATATGACAGTCAATCCCTTTAAACCGGAATATGATAAATTTATGAAATTTTAATGACTGTTATATTTTTGTCACACTTGTTTCATATATTTGCCACAGGACTGTAATGGAACAGTCTGACCAGTATCGAATTAACACTCCACTAACTTACATTTTCGGGGATCCAATGACTGTCATATTTTTGTCACACTTGTTACATATATTTGCCACAGGACTGTAATGGAACAGTCTGAGCATTATCGGATTAACACTCCACTGACTTACATTTTCGGGGATTTATAATGAAAAAAGCGCTACTTTCAGTTGCCATCGCCTCAGGCTTAACCTGCGCCTCCTATGGTTATGCAGAGGGCCCAATTGACGGGACTATTTACGGCAAAATTAATGTTTCTGTTGTCAACGCAGACAACGGTTCTACCGACACCTGGAAACTCAACAGCAATGCATCACGCATTGGTGTGAACGGCAAAACTCAGATCTCTGACGGCCTATACGCTATCTACAAAGCTGAATTTGAAATCGCAGTAGATGATGGCGATGTTAAAAATGGCCAGACGTTTACCCAGCGCAATATTATGGGCGGTATCGCAGGCAACTTCGGTACACTCTGGGCCGGCCACCACGACACACCCACCAAGCTTATACAGGACAAAATTGACCTGTTTAACGACCTTGAAGGTGACATCAAGAACACCTTTGAAGGCGAAAACCGCATCTCTAATATCGTCGCCTACACCACGCCTGACATGAATGGCTTCTCTGCCACTGTGGCGATGGTTCCAGCGGAAGGCAGCGATGTCGACCAGGACGGTCAGGCGGACAATGGTCTGACTGACGGTATGTCTTACTCCGTTAGCTACACCAAAGATAACCTCTATGTTGCGATTGCAGGCGATCAGGATGTCGACAAGCAAGATCTCATGCGCTTTGTTGTTCAGTATCAAATGGATGCGTTGCAGCTAGGTATGATGTATCAGCAAAACGAAGCCAATCTCGGCAACTTTGATGAGTCCGGCTACTTCTTGAGTGCCGCCTACAAAATCGACAAGACCACGCTGAAAGTGCAGTACGGTGCAATCGAAGACGACGTTGATGGCGACGAAGAAGAAACTCTGTCGATCGGCGCGGATTACAAGCTGGCAAAAAACACTAAAGCATTCGTATTCTACACTGACAATACAGACTCTTCTGTTGGCTCAGCCGATGTTGACGACACTTCATTTGGTGTCGGTATGGAACACAAGTTCTAAGCACAGATCACTGCCGGTCAAGCTCCCTTGACCAATGCGATAAAAACGAAAAAGGCGAATCTGAAGAAGATTCGCCTTTTTTTACGCCAAAATCTGACACTCAAGACACTTGCCTGGCTGCGCTACTCAATGCGCTTGCTTAAAACAATGCTTTCTTTTTGGCCGCCTCGTCGAATTTTGATATTGAGCATTTCGACCGCCACTGAAAACGCCATGGCAAAATAAATATAGCCCTTTGGAATATGATTATCGAAGCCCTCGGCAATCAACGTGACGCCTATCAGAATCAAGAAAGAAAGTGCCAACATTTTTATAGTGGGATTTTGATCAACAAACTCACCGATGGATTTCGCAGAAAACAGCATCACCAACACGGATGCAACCACCGCTATCACCATAATCGAGAGATACTGCACCAGCCCAACAGCTGTGATGACAGAATCCAGAGAGAAGACAATATCCAACACCGTGATCTGTCCCAGAACCATTAAAAATGAACTGGCGACAATCGATTGCTGGCCATGCTGCGCGACCTGCAAGCTGTCATGAATCTCCAGAGTAGACTTGCCGAAAAGAAACAGCCCCCCAAGAATCAAAATAACATCTCGCCCCGAGAACTCATTGTCAAAAAGATAAAACCATGGCTCGATCAACCCCATCACCCAAACGATGCAAAATAGCAGCACTAGCCTCGACAGCATGGCTAAAATTAAACCAATCTGGCGCGCTTTGTGGCGTTCATGCTCAGGCAGTTTTGCCACTAAAATAGAGATAAAAATTATATTATCGACACCTAAGACAACCTCCAGCCCAATCAAGGTTATTAAAGCAATCCAAGCTTCAGGGCTGACAATCCATTCGAACATATGCGCTCACTTCTCTGTTGTTGTTTCTTTCACCGTCAATGGACGCATTGACAGCCGTCTTGTTAAACCTGCCGACTCAGCGCCAATCGCACGCCAAAGTACAAAAATAAGACTCCGGTAGCCTTGGACAAATAGTTCACCAACTTTTTATTCTGTTTTAATTGGCCACCCACGGACGAGGATGACCAGGCTAAAAAATGGCACCACAGCATGCCATTAATATTGAAGATCAACCCCAAAAGCAAAAAAGCGAAGGGCTTGTTTGGCGCATCCGCGGCAATAAACTGCGGCACAAAAGCCAGAAAAAATAACGCCACCTTCGGATTTAAAATATTGGTCAAAAATCCCTGATAGAAAATAGTGAGTAGCGGCACAGCGGGGGTTGTCAGTGGTCGCTCAGGAGCGCCACTTTCTCTGCTGATCAAAAGCATCGCGCCGAGATAGAGTAAATAGACGCAACCGACAATTTTCACTGCGGTAAACGCTGCGGCCGATGTGGCAAGAATAGCGGACAAGCCAAATGCCGCCGCAATCACATGAAAGCAAATACCCGCGCCAACACCGAAGCAAGCGACAGATCCCGCACGGAAACCCTGTGCGGCACTGTAGCGAACAATAAGTAATGAATCTGGCCCAGGCAGCATATTCAACGCAAAGCCCGAAACAATAAATAGTCCTAAATCGGCAATACCAAACACTAACCCTTTCCTCGCTCAGCGCAAGACCGCAATGCGCGCAGGCGCAGCATCGCCTCTTTTTTTGGCCTGTTCAGTGCTCTCGCGGCAAACAGTCTAGCGAAGTGTAGCGCACCTGTAGTGCGCTTGGGGAAGCTTTTTCAATGTACTCGAGGGCAGGGTTTCGTCATGAAAAGTAAATTCCACTCCAGTGCAGACAGGACTAATCAGCGTGGCTAGAATAGCCCATAAGACTACACACTAATCCACTAAAATGGGCAGAGCCAATGATCACAAAATCGCGAACGTTTACCTTTCCACATTTTTGGGCCGTGGCCGTTCTGTGGCTATTTTCGGCGGCGGCAACTGGGGACTGCGATTTCGATACGGATGACGCTGACTCGCCAGATTTTATGGCAAAAATTTTAGCCTGCGAAAAAAATGCTAAGCCACCCAGCAATAAGGATCAAAAACCATCAGCAGCACAGACTCCCGCCACGAAACTCTATGGTGATGGCACGGTTGATCCAGTGTCCGGAATGGCTGAACGGCCAATTGTTGCGGCAGGTTCGTTAAACCACAGCGCCAATAAAAGCTTCGTCGCGCGACAAAGCTACTCTTTGCGTCCAGACGCCAAATTTGAACAGTCTGTAACCATCGCCATTCAACGCTTGCATGTCGAAATGGCACACTATTGTGCAAAGGGGTGGCGCATTGAGGGCGAGTGGTCGGAGCCAGATGCCAATACTGAGGGAGACTACTTCTTGCACTATCAGTTTCGCTGCGCGAGCTAAGTTCGAGCGATAACTAGGGCGATCTAGCGACTACTCCGCTGGCGATTCTTGGTTTTGCAGCGGCAATCGACAGACGAATTCAGCACCCTGGCCTAA
>LIDE01000046.1 GCA_001438605.1 SAR92 bacterium BACL16 MAG-120619-bin48
TTATCGATTAACTTTTTAACTTGGACGCAAACCTGCCGGTCGACAGCTTCGGTGCGTAAGGTGCGCCATCTTATACTGCGATTCGCCAGAGTCAACTTTCTTTAAGTGTAAATAGGTCTTTTTTTGTTTTTCTCAGGTAATTTTCGCTGTTTTTCGTTCATTATTGAGGATTTAGCGCCTTTGTTTCCAATAATTATCTTTTAGCTTGAGTTTTTTCTCTGCACCGCGCCCAATATCCTGTATACTCGCGCGCGTTTTTAGACCCCAGAAACTTGACACTTTTTTATAACCGAGCAGCCCAATGACAGATTTATCACGCTACAGAAATATTGGTATCTTCGCCCACGTTGACGCGGGTAAGACAACTACTACGGAACGCATTCTCAAGCTCACCGGCAAGATTCACAAGGTCGGTGAAGTGCACGATGGCGCAGCCACCACTGACTTTATGACCCAGGAACAGGAGCGCGGCATTACTATCCAGTCAGCCGCAACCACGTGTTACTGGAAAGACCACCGCTTCAACATTATCGACACGCCCGGACACGTTGACTTCACCATTGAAGTTTACCGTTCGCTGAAAGTATTGGACGGCGGCGTGGGCGTATTTTGTGGATCAGGCGGTGTTGAGCCGCAGTCGGAGACAAACTGGCGCTACGCGAACGAATCAGAAGTTGCGCGAGTCATTTTCGTGAACAAGCTCGACCGCATGGGTGCAGACTTCTTGCGCGTTGTAAAGCAGGTTAAAGCTGTATTGGGTGCCAACCCATTGGTCATGGTTTTGCCGATTGGTGTAGAAGAAAATTTTGTCGGTATCGTCGATCTGCTGACTCGCCAAGCATACGTTTGGGACAACTCGGGCCTTCCAGAAAATTACACCGTTACTGACGTTCCAGCCGATATGGTTGAGCTCGTCGAAGAATACCGCGAGCAGTTGATCGAAACTGCCGTTGAGCAAGACGACGACATCATGATGGCCTATATGGAAGGTGAAGAGCCGTCTGTAGAAGACATCAAGCGCTGCATCCGCAAGGGCACCATCGCTCTCGACTTCTTCCCAACATTCTGCGGTTCCGCCTTTAAGAACAAAGGCGTGCAAATGGTGTTGGACGCTGTGGTCGATTATCTGCCATGCCCAACTGACGTTAAACCACAACCGTTAACGGATGAAGCTGGTGTTGAGACTGGCGATTTTGCGATTGTTTCTGTTACTGAGCCATTGAAAGCCCTCGCATTCAAAATTATGGATGACCGCTTCGGTGCCTTGACGTTTGTTCGCATCTACTCAGGTGTTATTGAGAAGGGTGACACCATCCTCAACTCATTCACCGGCAAGACTGAGCGCATTGGCCGCATGGTTGAGATGCACGCTAACGAGCGCAACGAAATTGATCGCGCTCAGGCTGGCGATATTATCGCGATTGTCGGCATGAAGAATGTGCAGACCGGCCACACTCTGTGTGACGTTAAGCACCCAGTGACACTTGAGCCGATGATTTTCCCTGATCCGGTTATTTCTATCGCTGTTAAGCCTAAAGACAAAGGCGGCTCCGAGAAGATGGGTATCGCAATCGGCAAAATGATTGCTGAGGACCCATCGTTCCGCGTTGAGACAGACGAAGACTCTGGCGAAACAATCCTTAAAGGCATGGGCGAGCTGCACCTTGATATTAAGGTGGATATCCTGAACCGTACCTACGGTGTAGAGCTTATCGTTGGGGCACCTCAGGTAGCTTACCGCGAAACGATTACTCAGGGCATCGAAGACAGCTACACCCACAAGAAGCAGTCAGGTGGTTCTGGTCAGTACGGTAAGATCGATTACCGCATTAAACCAGGCGAGCCAGGCACCGGCTTTGTGTTTACCTCTTCTGTAGTCGGCGGTAACGTTCCCAAGGAATTCTTCCCCGCAATCCAGAAAGGTTTTGCTGGCATGATGAATGAAGGCCCACTGGCGGGCTACCCCGTTCTGGACGTTGAAGTTGAACTAACAGACGGTGGCTACCACGCCGTTGACTCCTCGGCAATCGCGTTCGAAATTGCCGCAAAAGGCGCCTTCCGTCAGTCAATGCCAAAAGCCGGCCCACAGCTGATTGAACCCATTATGAAAGTGGACGTTTACACCCCTGAAGATCATGTGGGTGATGTCATCGGCGACCTCAACCGTCGTCGCGGT
Source organism: SAR92 bacterium BACL16 MAG-120619-bin48 (assembly GCA_001438605.1). GTDB lineage: Bacteria > Pseudomonadota > Gammaproteobacteria > Pseudomonadales > Porticoccaceae > HTCC2207. The sequence continues at coordinate 2,177 of LIDE01000046.1, forward strand.
ATGATCCGAGACCAAGAGCCCGGCGCAACCGGTGTTCGTGTCAAAGCAGACGTTCCGCTATCTGAAATGTTCGGTTACATCGGCCATCTGCGCACAATGACATCAGGTCGCGGACAGTTCTCCATGGAGTTCTCACACTACATGCCTTGTCCAAAGAACATTGCCGACGAAGTTATTGCCGCTGCCAAAGCGCGCAAAGCTGAGAAGTAATGCTTCAAACGCTGTAAAAACAAAACCCCCAGCGGTGCAGACCTCTGGGGGTTTTTTATGCTTGTTTTCGTTGCGTTATCAGTGATATCTCCAGTTGTGCTTGGTCTTGCTCAGACGAACTCTAGCCTTATCCCCTATTTTTGCTGATCACTGCGTCGGCGATATGCTTTGGCGCTTCAGAGTAGCGCTCGAATTCCATGGCAAATGTTGCCCGGCCTTGGGTCGCTGAACGCAGGTCAGTGGCGTAACCAAACATTTCGGCCAGTGGCACTTCTGCTTTAATAATTTTGCCCATGGGGCTCTCATCCATGCCAATAATCATGCCTCTGCGGCGGTTTAAATCTCCCACCACATCGCCCATATTGTCTTCGGGTGTTACTACTTCAATTTTCATGGTGGGCTCAAGGAGCACTGCACCACCTTTTTCCGCCAGCTCTTTGGTCGCCATCGAGGCCGCAATTTTAAATGCTAACTCTGAGGAGTCTACGTCGTGGAAAGAACCATCGAACAGAGTAGCTTTGAGGCCAAGTAGCGGATAACCCGCGAGCACGCCGTTCTGCATTTGCTCTTCAATACCTTTGGCGACTGCGGGAATAAATTCGCGCGGCACTGTGCCGCCGGCAATCTCACTGACAAACTCTAAACCCTCTGCGGCACTATCCTCAGCTGGCTCGAAGCGCACCCAGACATGGCCGTATTGACCGCGGCCGCCAGACTGCCGAATAAATTTACCTTCAATCTCACAGCGAGTCTTGATTGCTTCGCGGTAGGCGACTTGAGGCTGACCGATATTGGCTTCGACGCTAAACTCTCGGCGCATACGGTCAACCAGAATCTCGAGATGCAACTCACCCATACCGGAGATAATAGTCTGCCCGCTCTCGGGGTCTGTTCGAACTCTGAAAGAGGGATCTTCTTGCGCCAATTTACCCAGCGCTATCGCCATTTTGTCTTGATCGGCTACCGTGCGAGGCTCTACCGCTACTGAGATAACAGGCTCTGGGAAGTCCATGCGCTCGAGCACGATGCGACGATTGTCGGCGCAGAGGGTGTCGCCGGTGGTCGTATCTTTAAGCCCAATCGCTGCGGCGATGTCGCCCGCGAGGACTTCTTTAATTTCTTCACGGCTGTTTGCGTGCATCTGCACCATACGGCCGACACGCTCGCGTTTCATTTTTACCGAGTTATAAACTGCGGTGCCGCCTTCGAGTCGGCCTGAATAGACGCGAATAAAGGTGAGAGTGCCCACAAAGGGATCGGTGGCAATTTTAAAGGCCAAGGCGGCAAAGGGCTCTTGATCGTCAGCAAGGCAAAGAGCGCGCTCGCCATTTTCTAGCTCACCTTCAATAGCTTTGACTTCCGTCGGAGATGGTAGGTACTCAATCACGGCATCGAGAACGGCTTGAACACCTTTGTTTTTAAACGCGCTTCCACCAAAAACTGGGACTACTTGGTTGGCGAGGGTGCGAATTCGCAGGCCCTTTTTAATCTCCTCCTCTGTGAGAGGCTCTTCATTAAGGTATTTGTCCATGAACTCGTCACTGGCTTCTGCCGCGACTTCGACGATGTAATCATGCATCTCTTGGCATTCGTCGAGCATATCTGCTGGGATTTCAGCATAGTCAAAGGTCATCCCTTGATCGCTTTCGTTCCAATAGATCGCCTTCATTTTGATAAGGTCAACCATCCCTTTAAAGGCATCTTCTGAGCCTATGGTCATCTGCAGGGGAACAGGGTTTGCGCCAAGCCGCTCTTTCAACTGCTTTACCACCATGTCAAAGTCTGCGCCCGCTCGGTCCATTTTATTGACGAAAACAACTCTGGGAACTTGGTATTTGTTTGCCTGCCGCCAGACGGTTTCAGTCTGTGGCTGGACACCGGAGGAGCCACAGAGCACAACCACAGCGCCGTCTAACACGCGCAGCGACCGCTCAACTTCAATGGTGAAGTCTACGTGGCCCGGGGTATCAATAATATTAATGCGGTGATCGGAAAACTGGCCGGACATGCCGCTCCAGAAGCAAGTGGTCGCGGCAGAGGTTATCGTAATGCCGCGCTCTTGCTCTTGCTCCATCCAATCCATGGTGGCTGCGCCGTCGTGGACTTCACCCATTTTATGGGAAACACCGGTATAGAAAAGCACGCGCTCGGTCGTGGTGGTCTTTCCTGCATCGACGTGGGCGACAATGCCTATATTGCGATAGCGACTGATGGGCGTTTTGCGGGCCACAATGTTTCCCCTTTATTTAAAATTTTCCAACAGAAAAAGGCAGCTTTTAAAAAGCCACCTTTTGCGCAAGCATTACATCTGTATCGAGTCGTAGAGGACTGAGCAAAAACTGAATAATTGTCGCAGTTTTTGCCCTTTCTCTTAGAAACGGAAGTGCGAGAACGCCTTGTTGGCTTCAGCCATGCGATGCACATCTTCACGCTTTTTAACCGCGCCGCCTTTGCTCTGAACTGCGTCAAGCAGTTCACCAGCAAGTCGCTGAGGCATAGACTTTTCACCGCGGTTGCGGGCGTAGTCTACCAACCAGCGCATTGCCAATGCAGTGCGACGCGATGGACGAACTTCAACTGGCACTTGATACGTGGCACCACCAACACGGCGAGATTTTACTTCGACCATCGGTGCTACGTTGTTCAACGCTTCTTCAAACACTTCCACTGGATCTCTTTTAAGACGCTGTTCGACTATGTCTAAGGCGCCATAAACAATCCGCTCAGCAACAGACTTCTTGCCGCTGACCATTACGTGGTTCATAAATTTAGCGAGTACGACGTTACCAAATTTTGGATCTGGTAGTACGTCCCGCTTTGCCGCTACTCTTCTTCTTGGCATCGTTTTGCCCTTCTCTTCAGGTTTGTCTGGGGAGTGGCCCCAGCCTTACTTGATTGTTAACCGATTACTACGCAATTAGCCTTTAGGCCGCTTGGTACCATATTTTGAACGACGCTGAGTACGGCCGTTCACACCCGCTGTATCCAATGTTCCGCGTACCGTGTGGTAGCGAACACCTGGAAGATCCTTTACACGACCGCCACGAATCAGCACAACACTGTGCTCTTGCAAGTTGTGGCCTTCACCACCAATGTATGAAGTGACTTCATAACCACTGGTCAAGCGAACACGACATACTTTACGCAATGCAGAGTTTGGCTTCTTCGGAGTTGTTGTGTAAACGCGGGTACATACACCACGGCGCTGCGGGCAGGCCTGAAGTGCTGGTACGTCACTCTTAGTGACTTTGCGTTGTCTCGGCTTACGAACCAACTGGTTGATCGTTGCCATGCAATTTTCTCCAAATTTAAAAAACGCCTTCTTAACAAAGGCCCTACTGTTCCTTGTATCCATAGCCATGACAGCTGCAAGATACAAAAGGGAGCGGCATTCTAATTACCGCACTAACGGGAGTCAAGCAGGCATTCCTATTACAGCTTAGGAATGCCTTCTATCTTCCCTAATCTTCTGAAAAGTCCGCGCTCAACGCTTCGCTCAATGCTGCTTCAACGTCTTCTGCCGTCATAGAGGATTCAACGGTGTCAGACATTGCGCGCGTTTTGCGTCGCAGTGCGTGATACGCCAATCCTGTACCCGCAGGTATCAGACGGCCTACCACAACGTTTTCTTTCAGTCCGCGCAATGGATCTGCTTTTCCTGTCACGGCCGCTTCGGTGAGCACTCGCGTGGTCTCCTGGAACGACGCTGCAGAGATAAAGCTTTCTGTCGCAAGCGATGCTTTGGTGATACCTAACAACTGGCGATCAAACTGCGCTGGCTGCAAACCTTCTTGACGCAAGCGCACGTTTTCTTCAAGAACGCGACGATATTCAATCTGTTCACCGCGGATCAAGGTTGTAGAGTCACCCATATCGGTGATCTCAACTTTGCGCAGCATCTGACGAATAATCACTTCGACGTGCTTGTCGTTAATTTTCACGCCCTGCAGACGATAGACTTCCTGGATTTCGTTGACGATGTACTTGGCCAACTCACTGATTCCTTTCAGTCGCAGAATGTCGTGTGGCGTCGGAGGACCGTCAGAGATCACTTCGCCCTTCTCAACGTGCTCACCTTCAAACACACCAAGGGTGCGCCACTTCGGTATCAGTTCTTCGTACTGCAACTTACCATTCGGTAGTGGCTGTCCGTCGTCGGGGGTAATAACCAAACGACGCTTGCCTTTGGTTTCTTTACCCAGGGTGACGGTACCTGTGATCTCAGCCAAGATGGCTGGATCTTTGGGTCGACGCGCTTCAAACAGGTCAGCTACGCGTGGCAGACCACCGGTAATATCCTTTGTACCGCCAGACTCTTGCGGAATTCGCGCAATAATCTCACCGATATCAATGGTGTCGCCGTCAGCGATGTTAATGGTCGCGTTAGCCGGTAGCGGGTAGTGCGCAGGCACTGTTGAGTTGGGGAAAATCAACTCTTTGCCTTTGCTATCCGTCAACGAGATCATTGGACGAATATCTTTACCTGCCGCTGGACGCTCGTTAGGATCGATAACAGAGATGCTGGTCAGACCGGTCATATCGTCAGTTTGCTGACGAACGCTGAGGCCTTCTTCCATGCCTGAGAATGCAACCTTACCCGCCACTTCACTGACGATGGGATGGGTGTGCGGATCCCAGTTGGCAACGACGTCGCCTGCAGACACTTTTGAACCGTCTTTAGTCTTGATCAAGGCGCCGTATGGCAGCTTGTAGCGCTCGCGCTCACGGCCGTTTTCATCGGCAATCGCCAATTCTCCCGAACGAGACACTGCGACCAAGTAACCAGACTTGTTCTCAACTGTCTTCAAGTTAATCAGGCGGACAACACCGTCTTGCTTCACTTTTACGCTGTCAACAGCAGACGCGCGCGATGCAGCACCACCGATGTGGAATGTACGCATGGTTAGCTGTGTACCTGGTTCACCAATCGACTGAGCAGCGATAACACCTACCGCCTCGCCTTGGTTGACGCGGTGGCCACGAGCAAGGTCGCGACCGTAACAGCTTGAACAGATGCCGTGAGTCACTTCACAGGTGATGGGTGAGCGCACGGTAACTTCGTCGATGCTCAGCTTCTCGATGCGCAGTACCCACTGCTCGTCGATCATGGTGCCTGCTGGAACAGCAATTTCATCACTGCCTGGCTTATTGACGTCTTTCGCGACAATACGGCCAAGAATACGGTCACCGAGGGATGCAATAATATCGCCGCCTTCAATCACTGGTGTCATCAACAGACCTTCAGTGGTACCACAATCAACTTCAGTGACTACGACGTCTTGTGCAACGTCAACGAGGCGACGGGTCAGGTAACCAGAGTTAGCCGTTTTAAGTGCCGTGTCCGCCAAACCTTTACGGGCACCGTGCGTCGAAATAAAGTACTGGAGGACGTTCAAGCCTTCGCGGAAGTTTGCAGTAATGGGCGTTTCGATGATCGAGCCGTCTGGACGGGCCATCAAGCCACGCATACCCGCAAGCTGGCGAATCTGCGCTGGCGAGCCTCGCGCGCCTGAATCGGCCATGATAAAGACAGAGTTGAACGAGTCTTGCTGTTCTTCGACGCCATCGCGGTTGATCACAGACTCGGTGCTGATTCCTTTCATCATCGATTTGGCTACGCGGTCATTTGCCTGAGACCAAATGTCGATAACTTTGTTGTATTTCTCACCCTGAGTCACAAGACCGGACGCAAACTGCCCTTCGATCTCACGCACTTGGTCATCAGCCGCACTAATAATGTCCTGCTTGTCATCGGGGATAACGAAGTCGTTAACACCAATAGACGCGCCAGAGCGTGTGGAGAATTCAAAACCGGTGTACATCAGCTGGTCAGCAAAGATCACGGTGTCTTTCAAACCAACGCGACGGTAGCACTCGTTGATGATCAACGAGATTGCCTTTTTAACCATTGGTTTGTTGACGAGACTAAACGGCAGACCTGCAGGAACCACTTCCCACAGCAGGGCGCGACCTACGGTCGTGTCAATAATCTTAGTTGTATCTGTGCGCTCACCGGTCACTTCATCAACTAAAGATTCTTTAACGCGAACCTTTACCCGTGACTGCAACTCAACTTTGCCTGAATGGTACGCCCGCGAGACTTCTTTGCCATCGGCAAATACCATGCCTTCGCCGCGACCGTTGACCTTGTGGCGAGTCATGTAATAGAGACCCAAAACAACGTCCTGAGACGGCACAATAATTGGCTCTCCAGAGGCTGGCGAGAGAATATTGTTCGTCGACATCATTAATGCGCGCGATTCCATTTGCGCTTCAATAGTCAGCGGCACGTGGACAGCCATCTGGTCACCGTCGAAGTCAGCGTTGTAGGCCGCACAGACTAAGGGGTGCAATTGAATTGCTTTACCTTCGATCAGAACGGGCTCAAACGCCTGAATACCAAGGCGGTGAAGGGTCGGTGCACGGTTCAACAGAACTGGATGCTCGCGAATAACGTCTTCGAGGATATCCCAAACAACGGGCTCTTCTCGCTCTACCATTTTCTTGGCGGCTTTAATCGTTGTCGCCAAGCCGCGCAACTCCAGCTTGCTGAAGATGAATGGCTTAAACAGCTCTAGCGCCATACGCTTGGGCAGACCACATTGATGCAGACGCAGGGTTGGACCCACAACGATCACAGATCGTCCAGAGTAATCAACCCGCTTTCCGAGAAGGTTCTGACGGAAACGACCCTGCTTACCCTTGATCATGTCAGCCAACGATTTCAGCGGACGCTTGTTCGAACCTGTAATGGCGCGACCACGACGACCGTTGTCGAGCAGCGCATCAACAGATTCTTGCAGCATGCGCTTTTCGTTGCGCACGATAATGTCCGGCGCATTCAACTCGAGCAGACGCTTGAGACGATTGTTGCGGTTGATCACGCGGCGGTAGAGGTCGTTCAGGTCAGACGTTGCGAAACGTCCGCCATCAAGCGGAACCAATGGACGCAAGTCCGGCGGCAACACAGGCAGCGCTTGCAGCACCATCCACTCTGGCTTGTTGCCAGATCCGTGGAATGCTTCAAGCAACTTCAGGCGCTTGGAGAACTTCTTAATTTTTGTCTCAGACTTGGTATTCGGCATTTCTTCACGAATATCCGCAATCTCTTCTTCGAGCACAATCTCTTTAAGTAGTGCTTGAATGGCTTCAGCACCCATAGTGGCGGTGAATTCGTCGCCGAACTCTTCAAGAGACTCGAAGTATTCTTCGTCGGTCAGCAACTGGCCCTTTTCAAGCGTGGTAAGACCTGGATCGGTCACGACGTATGATTCGAAATACAGCACACGCTCGATTTCACGCAGTGTCATATCCAACATCAAACCAATGCGCGATGGCAGCGACTTCAAGAACCAGATATGTGCAACTGGACACGCCAGCTCAATGTGGCCCATACGTTCGCGGCGCACTTTTGTCAGGGTAACTTCAACGCCACACTTTTCGCAGACAATGCCGCGGTGCTTCATGCGCTTGTACTTGCCGCACAGACACTCGTAATCCTTGACTGGGCCAAAAATCTTGGCGCAAAAAAGACCTTCACGCTCAGGCTTGAACGTTCTGTAGTTAATGGTCTCTGGCTTCTTAACTTCGCCAAAGGACCATGAGCGAATCATTTCTGGTGATGCTAGACCGATGCGAATGTTATCGAATTCGGTATTTTGTTCCTGTTGCTTGAGTAGATTGACTAAGTCTTTCAAGGCTTTTCCTCCAGTAACTGGGTTTGCCGAGGCGAGTGTTCGCCCCGGCGATCAGTAAGCAATACAGCGCTTATTCGTTTTCCAACTCCATGTTGATACCGAGTGAACGAACTTCCTTCACCAACACGTTGAATGACTCTGGCATGCCAGGCTCCATTCGGTGATCGCCATCCACGATGTTTTTATACATCTTGGTTCGACCTGCAACGTCATCAGACTTGACGGTAAGCATTTCCTGCAGCGTATAGGCGGCACCATATGCCTCCAACGCCCACACTTCCATCTCACCAAATCGCTGCCCACCAAACTGCGCCTTACCACCCAGCGGCTGCTGAGTAACGAGACTGTATGAACCCGTTGAACGAGCGTGCATCTTGTCGTCGACAAGGTGGTTCAACTTGAGCATGTACATGTAACCAACGGTTACAGGACGGTCAAATTTATCACCAGTGCGGCCATCGAAAAGCGCCGTTTGACCACTTTCGTGAAGCCCTGCCAACTCGAGAAGCTGTTTCAGTTCAACTTCGTTAGCACCGTCAAATACCGGCGTAGCAATTGGTACACCTTTGCGCAAATTGCTCGCTAACTCGAGAACTTCTACATCGCTCAGTTCTTTGAGGTCTGTGCCGTACACTGTGTCACCGACATCGTAGATTTCCTGAAGGAACTTGCGGATCTCTGCAACTTTTGCCTGCTGCTTGATCATAGCGTCAATTTTCACGCCAAGACCTTTCGCAGCCATACCCATATGGGTTTCGAGAATCTGACCAACGTTCATTCGCGATGGAACACCCAGAGGGTTCAACACGATATCAACCGGCTCGCCGTTCTCGTCGTAAGGCATGTCTTCAATTGGCTTGATAACCGAGATAACACCTTTGTTACCGTGCCGACCTGCCATCTTGTCACCAGGCTGAATACGACGCTTAACCGCGAGGTAAACTTTGACTGTTTTCAATACACCGGGAGCAAGATCATCGCCGCTCTGCAACTTGCCGCGCTTCTCTTCAAAACGCTCATCAAGATTGGTGCGACGAGCGGCCAACTGTGCCTTGGCTGCGTCGATCTGATCGTTCAGTTCCGCTTTTTCCATGCGGATGCTGAACCAATCTTCACTGCTGTAGTTGGCAACGGCTTCAGCTGTTAATGGCTCGCCCTTCTTCAACCCTTCAGCCTTGAACACTTTGGCGCCGTCTAGGGCAGTGAACAAGCGACCTAGCGTGGCATTTTCAACAATGCGGTACTCGTCGTTAAGATCCTTGCGGAACTGGTTCAATTCAGCGCGTTCGATATCGAGCGAGCGCTGATCTTTCTCTAAACCGTCACGAGTAAACACCTGAACGTTGATTACAGTACCTTTGGTGCTTGTAGGCACACGCAGGGAGGTGTCTTTTACGTCAGACGCTTTCTCACCGAAGATTGCACGTAGCAGCTTCTCTTCTGGCGTTAGCTGGGTTTCACCCTTTGGCGTAACCTTGCCCACCAGAATATCGCCGGCAGATACTTCCGCACCAATATGTACAATGCCTGACTCATCAAGTCTCGACAGCGCAACTTCACCGACGTTTGGAATGTCAGCGGTGATCTCTTCCGAGCCCAACTTAGTGTCGCGAGCAACACAGGTCAGTTCTTGAATGTGAATGGTGGTGAAGCGATCTTCCTGAACGACACGCTCAGAGACTAAGATCGAATCTTCGAAGTTGTAACCATTCCAAGGCATAAAGGCGATACGCATGTTCTGCCCCAAGGCCAGCTCGCCCAGATCAACGGACGGGCCATCGGCCAATACGTCGCCACGAGCAACCAAGTCGCCTTGTTTAACAATGGGACGCTGGTTGATACAGGTGTTCTGGTTTGAACGCGTGTACTTGGTCAGGTTGTAAATATCTACACCCGCTTCACCGGCAGCCACTTCGTCGTCGCTCACGCGCACAACGATTCGCCCTGCGTCAACGCTTTCGATCAAACCGCCACGACGAGCCACCTTACATACACCCGAGTCACTCGCCACTGTGCGCTCAATACCGGTACCTACGAGAGGCGCCTCTGCGCGCAGCGTTGGTACAGCTTGACGCTGCATGTTTGAACCCATCAGTGCACGGTTAGCATCGTCGTGCTCAAGGAACGGAATCAACGACGCAGCCACCGACACGACCTGGCGTGGTGACACGTCCATATAGTCAACATCGCCTGGCAACTTAACGGTAAATTCATTTTGGTGACGAACATTGACCACGTCTTCGACAAACTGGCCCTTGTCGTTCAACTTCGCCGATGCCTGAGCGATGACGTACTGCGATTCGTTAATCGCAGAGAGGTATTCGATCTGGTCGGTGACTTTGTTGTCCACCACTTTGCGATACGGTGTTTCAATAAAGCCGTAGTTGTTGGTGCGCGCATAGGTTGCCAGAGAGTTGATCAAACCAATGTTTGGTCCTTCTGGCGTCTCAATTGGACACACGCGACCATAATGCGTTGGGTGTACGTCGCGAACTTCAAAGCCTGCGCGCTCACGGGTCAGACCGCCTGGGCCGAGGGCCGAAACGCGACGCTTGTGAGTCACTTCAGACAATGGATTGTTCTGGTCCATAAACTGTGACAGCTGGCTTGAGCCGAAGAACTCTTTCATCGCTGCGGCAACTGGCTTGGCGTTAACCAAGTCTTGCGGCATCAACTCTTCTGACTCGGCCATGGACAAACGCTCTTTGACCGCACGCTCGACTCGAACCAATCCCACGCGGAACTGGTTTTCTGCCATCTCACCAACCGAGCGAATACGACGGTTGCCGAGGTGGTCGATATCGTCCACAAAGCCTTTGCCGTTGCGAATATTGATCAACGTCTTCATCGCATCTGCAATATCAGAGCCTTCGCCATACTGCTCGAACAGCTCTTGCGCTTCGTCGGTTTTTTGCATCGAGAAGTAGCGCTGATCGTAAAGCACACCACAGCCCTCTTCTTCTTCACGACCGAGACGACGATTGAACTTCATGCGACCTACCGCAGAGAGATCATAGCGTTCAATATTGAAGAACAGGTTGTAGAACAAGTTTTCAGCCGACTCTTTGGTCGGTGGCTCGCCGGGACGCATCATGCGGTAAATTTCTACCAGCGCCTCTAACTGCGTGCGCGTTGGGTCTGCACGCAAAGTATCGGAGATGAACGGGCCGCAATCGAGGTCGTTGGTGTACAACGTTTCGATATCCTTAATACCTGCTTCGGACAGCAACTCAAGATTCTCAACCGTAATCTCTGCGTTACACTCTAAAAGCAATTCGCCCGTTTTGGCGTCTGCAATATCTTTGGCGACACGACGACCAATCAAGTACTCGACCGGCACTTCAAGAGACGTCACTTTGCCTTTTTCAAGGTCGCGAATGTGGCGCGCTGTCACACGGCGGCCTTTCTCGACGACAACCGCGCCCTTATTATCTTTAATATCGAAAACAGTGATTTCACCGCGCAATCTTTCTGGATCGAGCTCAAGGGTGAAACCATCTTTCTTCTGATGGAAGATACTCGTATCAAAGAACATACCGAGAATCTCTTCAGAGCTGTAACCAAGCGCGCGCAACAAAATAGTCGCTGGCAGTTTACGGCGACGATCGATACGCACGTAGAGAACATCTTTGGGATCGAACTCAAAATCTAACCACGAGCCACGGTAAGGAATCACGCGGGCGGTGTAGAGCAGCTTGCCAGACGAATGCGTCTTGCCTTTGTCGTGATCAAAGATAACGCCAGGCGATCTGTGCAGCTGAGAGACGATAACGCGCTCAGTACCATTAATAATAAAGGTACCGTTTTCAGTCATTAGCGGAATTTCGCCGAGATAAACTTCCTGCTCACGAATATCTTTAATCGCTTTGTTAGTGGACTCTTTATCATAAATAACGAGACGCACACGAACACGAAGAGGCACTGAGTAAGTAGCGCCGCGGAGTTTGCACTCCTCTACGTCGAAGGCTGCTTTACCCAGCACATAATCGACATACTCGAGGGCTGCGTGACCTGAATAACCCACGATCGGGAATATCGAGTTCAGCGCAGCGTGCAGACCGGTATTTTGACGGTCATCGACCTTAATACCTGTCTGTGTAAAATTCTTGTAGGAATCAAGTTGAATTGCCAGCAAGTAGGGCAAGTCCATTACATTTGGCAGTTTGCCAAAGTTCTTGCGGATACGTTTCTTCTCGGTGAAAGAGTAAGCCATCTGTATTCCTCGGGATTATCTTAAATAGGGAATTATCATTCTTGAGTTAAATCTCAAGTGATTTCTGCTTGTAAATTCCCATACTTACAAGCGGAAAAGGGCCGAAGGGAAATACCCTTCAGCCCTGCCTGAAAAATCAGGCTGCTCGCACGACCAACTTACTTAAGTTCGACAGTGGCGCCAGCTTCTTCCAACTCTTTCTTAGCGGCTTCAGCGTCAGCTTTGTTCGCGCCTTCTTTAACAGTAGAAGGTGCGCCATCAACCATGTCCTTAGCTTCTTTCAAGCCAAGACCGGTGATTGCACGAACTGCTTTAATAACGTTTACTTTCTTCTCGCCAACAGCGCTCAACACTACGTCGAATTCTGTCTTCTCTTCTGCAGTGTCAGCAGCGGCAGCGGCTGGACCAGCAGCAACAGCAACAGCAGCCTGTGCAGAAACGCCAAACTTCTCTTCCATCGCACTTACAAGCTCAACAACATCCATTACGCTCATTTCAGCGATTGCATTCAAAATATCTTCACGTGATAAAGCCATTTCGGGCCTCCTAAATTTATCTGTTTATACTGAAAGCGACTACGCCGCTTCCTCTTTTTGAGTTTTAACCGCAGCCACAACACGCGTTACTTTTGTCGGAATTTCGTTAAACGTTCTAACCAACTTAGTAACTGGAGCCAGCGTAACAGCTGCCAACATACCGAGAGCCTGATGAAGGGTCGGAAGATTGGCGAGCATGTCGATCTGCTCACTTGCGAGTAATTGACCACTAACCGACAGCGCTTTTACTTCAAATGCTTTGTTTGTTTTCGCAAAGTCTTTGAATAATCGCGCCGCTGCACCCGGGTCCTCCATAGAGAAACCAAACAATGATGGACCAACCAACACACTGTCTACGCAAGCGTAGTCGGTGGAGGAGAATGCACGCTTTGCCAAAGTGTTACGGATAACGCGCAATTCCACGTTTTCCGCACGCGCTTTAGCACGCAACGCATTCATACTAGTCACATCAACGCCACGGGCGTCGGCAATCACTAGAGACAAAGCTTTGGCTGCTGTTTCGTTAACTTCAGCAACAATCGCTTTCTTGCCTTCGAGATTCAATGCCACAATAAATCTCCTGCTTTTACCTGAGTTTCAGTTGCAACCAAAGTCACAACCACCTCGGCGAATTGCTTCCAGCGCAAATAAATCTGTACTGGGTTCACCGTTTGCGTAGGCAACTTTTTAGCGAAACCGCTGAAAAATCATTAAACCCTTGCGGGAACCTACGGTCTTTAACGACTCGAGTGACTGATACTTACTGCCACTCGAACCCCAAAGCCTGTTGGCGGCTTGCGCCGCCGGATGATCAAGCCCCCAAGGAGCTCTGATCAATAACCAATCCTGGACCCATAGTTGAAGAAACAGTAACTTTCTTCACGTAGACGCCCTTGGCAGATGCGGGTTTTGCCTTCTGCAAATCGCTCATCAATGCCTGTAGGTTTTCCTTCAATGCAGATGCAGCAAAGGTTGAAACACCGATACCACCGTGAATAATGCCGTTCTTGTCGGCACGGAATCGCACCTGACCCGCTTTGGCATTTCTAACGGCTGTAGCAACGTCAGGAGTTACTGTGCCAGACTTGGGGTTAGGCATCAGGCCGCGAGGACCAAGAACCTTACCCAATAAGCCGACAACGCGCATCGCGTCTGGACTGGCAATAACAACGTCAAAATCCATCATGCCGCCTTTGATCTCATCGGCCAGCTCGTCCATACCTACAAGCTCAGCGCCAGCTGCTTTAGCGGCTTCGGCTGCATCGCCCTGCGCAAACACGCAGACGCGGACGTCTTTACCTGAGCCATTAGGCAAGGTAGTCGCACCGCGAACAATTTGATCAGACTTGCGTGGATCGATACCAAGGTTGATAGCAACATCAATGGTTTCGTTAAACTTAACGGCTGATAACTCTTTTAGCAGATTGAAAGCATCTTCAATCGCGTAGAATTTTCCAGCTTCAACTTTTTCGTTTATAGCGCGACGGCGCTTTGACAACTTGGCCATTTACACACCCTCCGTTTCAAGGCCCATTGAACGGGCAGAGCCGGCAATAGTGCGCACAGCAGCTTCCATATCAGCGGCTGTTAAATCTGGTTTCTTCTGCTGAGCAATTTCTTCGAGCTGCGCGCGCGTAACCTTACCCACCTTGTTGGTGTTAGGACGACCACTGCCGCTAGTGATGCCAGCTGCTTTCTTCAGCAAGAAAGACGCCGGTGGCGTTTTCATGACGAAGGTAAAGCTCTTATCCGCGTAAACGGTGATAACGACGGGCACTGGCGCGCCTGGCTCTAGATCTTGAGTCTGAGCGTTAAAACCTTTACAGAATTCCATAATATTGACGCCGCGCTGACCCAAAGCAGGGCCTACAGGCGGACTTGGGTTTGCCTTACCAGCAGGCACTTGCAGCTTGATATAAGCCGTGACTTTCTTTGCCATCTTCTCTCTCCAATGATGGGTGTTTGCGCCTCAAGGTAATCGCTGCTTGCAGCGCCACCCTTCTACGGCTCCCCGATAGATCAGCGGAATTGCTGACCTACCAATTTTCTCACTACGCCTTTTCTACTTGAGTAAAATCAAGCTCAACCGGCGTTGATCGACCGAAGATCAGAACCGCAACACGCAGCTTGCTCTTCTCGTAATTAACCACTTCTACCGTACCGTTGAAGTCGTTAAAAGGACCTTCCGTAACACGCACCAACTCACCGGGCTCAAACATCGTCTTGGGACGCGGAGCTTCTTCGGAGTCATGCACACGCTGCAGAATTAAACTCGCCTCTTTGTCGGTGATCGGCGCAGGCTTATCTGCCTTACCGCCAATGAAGCCCATCACACGAGGCGTCTCTTTGACAAGGTGCCAAGTATCATCATCCAGCACCATCTGAACCAAGACGTAACCGGGGAAAAACATTCTTTCACTGGTGCGCTTTTCGCCGCCCTTCATCTCTACCACTTCCTCGGTAGGTACTAAGATGTCACCGAAACGCTCCTGCAAACCATGCAGCTCGACTCTGTCGCGCAGAGCTCCTGCAACCTTTTTCTCGTAACCCGAGTAAGCATGTACCACATACCAACGCATCGACATGCCGCTCTCCTAACCCATTATCAGCGATGCGCCCCAACTCAAAAAGGAATCAATTCCCCAGAGAATCAGCGACATCAATAAAATTAACGCAACAACAATCAATGTAGTTTGATTGCGCTCTTGCTTCGTTGGCCACACCACTTTGCGCCATTCTGTCCGCGCGCCAACCGCTAGCGCAATGACCGCCACACCCTTTTCTGTCTGAGAGATAAACCCTACAGCCACAACGACCGCGACAATCATGCCTACTGCACGATAGAGAACTGACTCAGCTGCGAAGTACCAGTTTGCGTATATAGCGCCGCCAAGCACTAAAATCGCAACCAACCACTTAAGCCAGTCCAGTCGAAACTGCTTGTCTTCTGTTACAACACTCATTCGCATGTCCCAACTTAATTAATGGCAGGCCAGGAGGGACTCGAACCCCCAACAGCCGGTTTTGGAGACCGGTGCTCTACCAATTGAACTACTGGCCTTCAATTATTTTATTGCCTTCCCTATCTGACAGCTAAGCCGAGACATCTGTCGATGCCTCGGCTTTGCGCTTCAGACCTTTAA
>LIDE01000047.1 GCA_001438605.1 SAR92 bacterium BACL16 MAG-120619-bin48
GCCCTTTGATAAGTAGTAGCGCTACTTCTCTTTCCCGTGGTGTCAGTTGCCACACATCAAACTGGTTATTGATACCTTTAAAGAAGGCATCTTTGCTATCAATCACTGATTGAGAAAGTTTTTCAGCCTGTTGTTTACTCTGCTTTAGCTGAGAGGTTAGTTGCTTGGCTTGTCGGGTGGTGAGCTTAATGTCGCGGATCAAATAGATAAACAGACTCAACGAGAGTATCACCAAGATAATCTCTTGGACCAAATGATGTGTCTCACCTTGGCTAGTGAAGTCTACATAGAGGTCTGCTAGCTCAAAGAAAATAATAATGACAAGAGCGACAGAGATAAGTTTGGATTTGTTCATTTTTCCAACCAAAAAAAGGCTAATACCATCGTTAGCCTTTTTAGGATACTACATTAGATCACTGCTGTCTCAATACTCAATCTCTGCTTCAAGTGCGTAGACAAAGGCTGAGTTAGTCCAATAGCCTTCTATTTCAACTTTAGTATTGACCGTTAGTTGTGCCATAAAGTCTGCCAGGGTAACGTAATTGTCATTAATCTCCAGTTTACTGCTACTATCCAAGCGTATTTCGCGATTGTTAAGCATAAAACTAGAGCTGCTCAACACGCTAGAGACTCTGCCTTCGAGTTCTACATAGCCGACACCTTTATCGTCGTTGTCGGATCCAACATCATGGCCGTGATCGTTGCCAGAGTCAGAGTCGCCACTCGAGTTTGAGTCATTGTCGCTGCCTGATGACTCTTGCTCGCTAGAGTGGGACTGGCTTAGTTCAATTTTTGTCGCTATAAAATTGCCGTTGCTGTCGTAGTAACCGTCGACTTCCACATACAGGGTGGGCGTGGCGATGAGCTGCGTGAAAAACGCCTCTGCCGTCGTTAGAAAATCACCGACCAGATAGCGCACAGTGCTGGTGAGACTTATTAATATGCCGTTGACTCTGAGTGATTGAGTTGCGCTATCAACATCTGACGCAGTGCCTTTCAGTTCCCACTCTTCAGAGTATTCTTGCTCGCTCTCTCTCTCTCTCGATGCGCTGGATTTCCAAAACGCCGTTATTAGAGACAAATACAATTTCAACTCGGTCATTGGCCTGCAGGCTATCAAAGTTAAAATATTGATTGTCGTCAGCTTCCACTCGCGTTGAGTTGGTGAACAAATAACGCTGGCCGCTCAGTGTAATTGAGCGCTCGGTGCTGTCGATTGCGGAGATCACACCTTTTACTCGACCATCGGAATCGGTGTGTCGATTCTTTAGTTCGATCTCGTAGATCTCATTCGTGGTCGAATCAATTGCGACTTCAACAAAGCTTTGCACAGCAAAGGTGGTGCCGCCCACGATTTGAACATTCGCAGCCAGTGAATAGCGCACGCCGTTAATGGTGACCGTTTTAGCCGTGGTGTCGTAGGCGGTAATAATGCCTTCTACTTCGTAGTGAGCCACGCCCTCTTGACTAAAGTCACCACGGTAGCTTTTTTCGTGTGTTTCGATGTCGTTAGCGATCAGTACATCGTCAGAGAGTGTGCCGGAAACAGTGACCGAGACATCATCTGAAATCTGCCCGTTGATGGAGGCGCCGCTGTAGTCGACCGTGAGGCCGTCGAGCGAGAAAGACTTGTTCGCTGTGTCGTGGGCGCTGACGGCACCCGTTGTATATTCATAACTGTCATTGTCGAAATAGTCATCTAGCTCAATGTATGTCGCGATAAATCGAGTAGTACTGTCAAAGTAACCACTGACCTCAACACGGTCGCCGACGTTGAGGGCCGCTTCGGATACATTGATAAAGTGGGTGAGATCATTAAAGCTAACGACAGTGCCCGCTATGAGGAGCTGACTGTTGTTGCGATCGATGGCGGTAATCACCCCCTCAATATCGTTTTCATAATGGACTTCGTTGGCTTCTGGTGTTTCTCCTTCGGCTGTCTCGTCAAACGCGAGAGAAATTTTCATGCCTACTTTGAGGCTGCTGACATCTTGGCCGAGTTGGTTGTTGACCGAAATAGTCGATGTGTCCGTGAGATAGCGCTGGCCGTCGATATAGATACTGCCGAAGCCGGTTATGAAGCCGGTCTTAATAATGATGGCTGGGGGCGTGGTGCCAGTCGAGGTGTCGGGTGTGGTAGAAATCGGTGAGTCCTGGTCGACCTGAGATCCTCCGCCACCACCGCAGCTCGCAAGTAGATTGGTTGTCAGTATGGCGACAGCAATAGGGGTAAGTTTCATTCGAGTTAACTCCATGGGTAATTTAAGCGTGCAGTCTAGGAGGGGAGTAGTACTGGGGATATAGGTTATTAGGCCCAGTTCTGCTGTGAGAGAGTTAAAGGTGCGTGATTTTGCGGTTTAGGGAGCATGCCCCATTGCGTGTGAGCCAGTGCCTGCAGATGGCGATCGATACTATTATTGCAGTGCTGCGCTGAGAAACTGTTGCTGTTGCGCGGTTTCACCAGTAGCATCAAGCGCCCGCGGTTCTCGCATTTTTGAGTCACAATTTAGGTTATCTAGGGGTTCCAATAATAATGAAAAATACCTTGATCATTGCAGTGAGTTTTTTGGCGGTGTTCGTCGCCTGTAGTCCTACGCCTGATTCATCGACGGCGGCAGTTACTTACGTTGTTACTCAGAAAGGCGATACCGTAGATAGCTACTTTGGTTATCAGGTGGCCGATCCCTATCGCTGGCTTGAAGACGATATGAGTGCGGAAACGGCAGATTGGGTTAAGGCTCAAAATGAGGTGACCTTTGGCTATTTGGAGACTATTGGCTTTCGAGAAAATATTAAGCAGCGACTCACGGCGCTGTGGAATTACGAGAAAATTAGTGCGCCGAGCAAAGAGGGCGATTACAACTATTTCTACAAAAACGACGGTCTGCAAAATCAGTGGGTAGTGTTCCGGCAAAAAGCGGATCTTCCTGCTGAAGTGTTCCTCGATCCTAATACCTTTTCCAGCGACGGGACAACCTCTCTGGCGGGACTGCAGTTCAGTGAAGATGGTTCAATCGCCGCCTATGCCATTTCAGAAGGTGGCAGCGATTGGCGCAAAGTGAGAATTATTAATAGCGAATCAAAGCAGCAACTTGAGCCTGAATTAGTTGATGTGAAATTCTCAGGTATAGCGTGGCGCGGTAATACAGGATTTTTCTATTCAAGCTATGACAAACCTGATGGCAGCGAACTGTCGGCTAAGACAGATCAACACAAGTTGTACTTTCATCGGTTGGGCACTGCACAGGCAGATGATCAGCTGATTTTTGGCGGCTCAGCTGAAGAAAAACACCGCTATGTGGGTGCAGATGTCACTGACGATGGGCAATATCTTGTGGTTTCGGCGACCAATACAACCTCGGGCAATAAGTTGTTCGTCAAAAAGTTAAGCGATCCTGCCAGCGTATTTGTTGCGCTTGACGATGAGGGTTCGGCCGACTACGAGCTTATTGACAGCCGTGGCGACAGACTGTTTTTTAAAACTAATTTTAACGCGCCCAATCAACGCTTAATCGCGGTGGATATGAACACGCCGTCGCAAGACCGCTGGATAGATATTATTCCACACGCCGAAAATGTCCTGAGTGTGAGCAGAGGAGCTGGGTTCTTGTTTGCCACTTATATGGTTGATGCAGTTTCCCGTGTTCAGCAGTTCGATTATGCCGGTAAACACCTGCGCGATATCGAATTGCCCGGCGTGGGCAGTGCGAATGGCTTCGACGGTAAAAGTACCGACACCGATCTCTACTACAGTTTTACCAACTACAGCACGCCCAGAACGACCTACAAGTTCAATCCGCAAAGTGGCGAATCGTCAGTTTATTATCAGCCCGCGGTTGCATTTAATGCGGATGATTATCAGTCCACGCAGGTTTTTTACGCCTCTAAAGATGGCACTCAGGTGCCGATGATTATCACCCATAAAAAAGGCTTGGTGCTGAACGGCAACAATCCAACCCTGTTGTATGGCTACGGTGGTTTTAATATTAGTTTGACGCCTAGTTTTAGTGTATCCAATCTTGTGTGGATGGAAATGGGTGGTGTCTATGCTGTACCCAATCTGCGCGGCGGTGGTGAGTACGGCAAAGCGTGGCACGACGCCGGCACTCAACTGAAAAAACAAAATGTGTTTGATGATTTTATTGCTGCTGGGGAATACCTGATTGCCAACCACTATACGTCGAGTGAGAAATTGGCGGTGAGTGGTCGCTCTAATGGTGGATTGTTGGTGGGCGCGGTGATGACGCAGCGTCCAGATTTGATGAAAGTTGCGCTTCCAGGCGTCGGCGTCTTAGATATGCTGCGCTATCACACATTTACTGCGGGCGCTGGCTGGGCCTATGACTATGGCACTGCTGAGCAATCCGAGGAGATGTTCAACTACTTGAGGGAATATTCACCCGTGCATAATGTGAAGGCCGGTGTGAAGTACCCAGCGACAATGATTACGACTGGCGATCACGATGATCGCGTGGTTCCGGCCCACAGCTTTAAGTTTGCGGCAGAGCTGCAAAATAAATCTGCCCCGGGAAATCCTCTGCTGATTCGAATCGAAACCAATGCCGGTCATGGCGCTGGAACACCGATTTCAAAGTTAATTGATCAGGTGTCCGATATCCACGCATTCACGCTGTTCAATATGGGTATAACATCGTTGCCGCAGTGAGGTGATTGGCGCGCTGTTAAATAGAGTTGGGATAATTGATTTTCTCAGGCTGACGCGATTGCCGTGGTGACGGTTTGGTATGTCATGCTTTAAGCAGTGTGATTATTTTCTGTTATTATTTTTTGGTAACCGTTAAACATATGTTTGTGTAGTGCCATCGCATACATAAATGTTTTGAGTAGGTAGAGCGGATCTCTATCTAGTCGCCCATTTTAGCGCCCATTTTGGAAGGTGTTCCATTGAGTGAAGATGAGAAGTTTATGCGCCGAGCACTGGCGCTTGCCGAACGCGCCGGCGCTTTGGGTGAAGTGCCAGTGGGTGCTGTGGTGGTCAAAGACGGCGAGGTGATTGGTGAAGGGTTTAATCAGCCGATTATGAACTGTGACCCAACGGGGCATGCCGAAATTATTGCGCTGCGCAGTGCCGGCAGTGCGCTGCAAAACTACCGTCTGAGTGGTTGCGATCTTTATGTCACGATTGAGCCCTGCACCATGTGTGTCGGTGCGATGGTCCATGGCCGAATTCGACGAGTTGTGTTTGGTGCCGCTGAGCCGCGGGCGGGTGCTTTGCAAAGTCAGTTACAGTTGATGGAGAACGCCCACTATAACCATTTAATGCAGTGGCAGGGTGGGGTGTTGGCGGCAGAGTGCGGTGACTTGATCAGTCAGTTTTTCCGTCATAAGCGCGGCAAAAACTAGAGCGATACGGGCCCTTTCGTTTTCCATTCCTCTTTCAAGGTGGGTTCAGAGGTTGGGTTGTTGCCATTCTGCTGTGATAGGGAATGCAGCTGAAGGTAGTGGGTATAGTATTGAATATTATCCACATATATGACCGGTTCGTTGCCTTTGGCGTAGCCGTACTTAACCGTTGAATAATATTGTTTTTTGCTGAGCAGTGGCAGATGGGCGCGCACATCGATCCACTGATCGGGATCTTTTCCATGGCGCTGAGTTAGCACGCGAGCGTCTTCCAAGTGCCCCAGCCCGACGTTGTAGGCTGCCAGTGCCATCCATGTGCGATCGGGTTCTGCGATACGCTCAGGCAAGCGCTCTTTTAGCTTTTCCAAATAGGTTGCGCCGCCAATGAGGCTCTGCTCTGGGTCGAGTCGGTTGCTCACGTTCATTTCCCGCGCAGTATTGCGCGTTAGCATCATCAGTCCGCGTACACCGGTTGGCGAGCGTGCTTTTGGGTCCCAATGGGACTCTTGGTAGGCGACGGCAGCGAGCATATGCCAGTCCCAGTTGAACTTTTCCGCCACCTCTTTAAACAGTGTTTCGAAGTCCGGCAAACGGGTAGTGACGAGTTTACCCAGCCGCTGTGAGTCGGCCGCTGAGAAATTTGCGCTCTGCGAAGAAAGCGCTTCTTTTAATGCATCGAGTTTGCCGCTGGCGGCAAAGTCGCGGAGAAATTCGTTGGCCGCGCGCAACAGAGTTCCGTCGCCGTGCTTTGGAAAAGCCCAGGCGATAGATTGCGCTTCAGAAATATCAAAGGCACGCCGCGCGCGGGGGTAAATGTGGCGGCTCACTAGGTAGGCCAGTGAGTCAACGACCGTGTATTTGATTTCTTTATCTTGCACCATGCGCAGTAGTTCGCTCATTTCCGCGTCATCGTCTTCCCGCCACTCTAATTCCGGGTAGTTTTCCTTCCAGTAGTGGAGCTGCTCGCTATGGGAGGAGCCTTTGATCACCGCGAGCACACCGTCGACGTCCGCAAGGGTGCGTGGGCGGGCACTGCCGCGCCGATAAATAAGGTGTTGCGTGACGTCGAGGTAGGCGTCAGAAAATCGCAGATTGCGGCGACGAGCTTCGGTGTTGGTAATGTTAGCGGCAGCGAAACTGCCTTCCGGGCCGCCGATAGAGAGCAACATGGCTTTCAAAGTGGGTTTGGAGCGCATAACCAGTTCGACGCCGAGGCTGTCGGCAAAGGCTTTAGCTAGAAGATATTCAAAGCCGTTTTTGCCGCGACCATCTTCAAAATAAGTAGTGGGGCCATCGATGGTGAGGACGTGAAGCACGCCGCTGGTTTGAACTTGCTTGAGATCGCTGATACGGGCAGCGCCGACAAAATTAAAGAGAAAGAACAGCAGCAGGGCAATAAGCAGCAATTGGGCGCGAATTTGCCTTGCTCTTGGGGATAATCCCGCCATAACTTTCCCTGCTGGTTGCCGTGATGAGCACCATTATTTTCGTATGCGAGAGAATTGTCCATTGTTATGTAAATTGAGCCTGCCTGTACGCCGATTTTTCCGTTAGAATATCGCGCTTTCTAAACAGATGTTTTTGCGAGCACTCTCTCTATGATTATCCTTAGCGGCGCACCTTCTCTCTCGGCTTTTCGGCGCAAGAAATTACTTTCGACATTGCAAAAAATGGTGCCCTCGGTGGTCTCTGTGTATGCCGAGTATGTTCACTTTGCCGATATTAGTGCACCGCTTAGTGCCGATGCTGAAGAGACGCTGAAAGCGCTGTTAACTTACGGCCCCCGAGAGGAAAAAACCGCAACTAAGGGCCAGCTTGTCTTAGTTGTGCCGCGACCCGGAACCATCTCGCCCTGGTCGAGCAAGGCGACAGACATCGCCCATAACTGCGGCTTGTCGAGCGTTGTTAGAGTCGAGCGCGGCACTGCCTACTATATTTATGCCGACGATATTTTGTCTGACGATCAGCTGCGCGCCTTGGCTGCGGAGTTGCACGACAGAATGGTCGAGACCGTTTTGGATGATCTGCAACAGGCGGATATTTTATTTAGCCACCAACAGCCTGCACCTCTGCGCACTGTAGACACTTTGACGGGTGGCACGGATGCGCTGAAAACCGCGAACAAAGAGTTGGGCTTGGCCTTGGCCGACGATGAGATCGACTATCTGGTAGATAGTTTTAACACTCTGAAGCGCAATCCAACCGATGTTGAATTGATGATGTTCGCGCAAGCAAACTCCGAACACTGTCGCCACAAAATATTTAACGCGAGTTGGACCCTTGATGGTGAGCCTCAAGAGCACTCGCTCTTTGGCATGATTCGCAACACCTACAAGGTCAATGGCGAGAATGTGCTGTCAGCCTACTCCGATAACGCGGCGGTGGTGGTTGGCAGTGAGGGCGGGCGCTTTTTCCCCGATCCGGTAACCAAACTCTATGGCTACCATCAAGAGCCTGTGCACCTGTTAATGAAGGTTGAAACCCACAATCACCCTACGGCAATTTCCCCCTATTCGGGCGCAGGCACAGGCTCTGGCGGGGAGATTCGCGACGAGGGCGCTGTCGGCAGAGGATCTAAGCCAAAGGTCGGATTGGTGGGTTTTAGTGTGTCTAACTTGAATATTCCCAACTATGGACAGTCGTGGGAAGACGGTTACGGCAAGCCTGATCGCATTGTTTCAGCCCTCGATATTATGTTGGAAGGGCCGATTGGCGGTGCTGCGTTTAACAATGAATTTGGTCGCCCGAATATCTGTGGCTACCTGCGTACCTTTGAAGTGGATTTTGATGGTCAGCGCCGCGGTTATCACAAGCCGATTATGATTGCTGGTGGCTATGGCAATATTCGTGAAAATCACGTCGACAAGCCAGCATTTGAGCCGGGCGCGCAATTGGTTGTGCTCGGTGGGCCAGCAATGTTGATTGGTCTGGGGGGTGGTGCGGCGTCGTCAATGACCACAGGTTCCAGCTCTGCAGACCTTGATTTTGCCTCGGTGCAGCGTCAAAACCCAGAAATTGAGCGTCGCTGTCAGGAAGTGATTGACCAGTGTTGGCAGCAGGGTGACAACAACCCGATTGCCTTTATTCACGATGTTGGCGCAGGTGGCCTCTCTAATGCGCTGCCTGAATTGGTGAAAGATGGCGGTACTGGCGGCCACTTTCAGTTGCGCAAAGTGCCCAATGATGAGCCGGGTATGGCGCCTATTGAAATATGGTGCAACGAAGCGCAAGAGCGCTATGTTTTGGCAGTATTGCCTCGCGACCTCCCGCGCTTTTTAGATATTTGTCACCGCGAGCGCTGCCCAGTTGCGGTGGTGGGTGAGGCCATTGAAGACAAGCGTATCACCGTGAGCGACACGGTGTTTAATAACGATCCCGTTGATCTGCCGATGTCAGTGCTGTTTGGCAAGCCGCCGAAAATGCACCGCGTGGCGGAAAAGCAGGAGGCAGAAACAAAGCCTTTTCTCACTGCGAAATTAAATATTGATGACGCGGTGTTTCAAGTGCTGCGACACCCCACGGTGGCCAGCAAGAAATTCTTAATCACTATTGGCGATCGCAGTGTCGGTGGCATGGTGGTTCGCGATCAGATGGTCGGCCCGTGGCAGGTTCCGGTCGCTGACTGTGCTGTCACGACAGTGACCTACGACAGCAATGCCGGCGAAGCTATGGCCATGGGCGAACGCACGCCGCTGGCGCTGATTAATGCGCCTGCATCGGGTCGTATGGCGATTGGTGAGGCGATAACGAATATTGCCGCAGCGCGTATTGGCGATATTAAAGATATTAAGCTTTCCGCCAACTGGATGAGTGCTGCAGGTCATCCCGGCGAAGACGAAAAACTCTATCGCACCGTGCAGGCGGTGGGCATGGAGCTGTGTCCCGCGCTGGGTATCACCATTCCCGTGGGCAAAGATTCGATGTCGATGCGCACGGCGTGGCAGCAGCAGGGCGAAGAGAAGGCGGTAACCTCGCCGATGTCGCTGATTATTACTGCTTTTTCGCCAGTTTTGGATGTGCGCAAAACAGTGACGCCGCAATTGCGCACCGACCGCGGCGATACTGCGTTGCTATTCCTCGATCTCGCCGCTGGCGCGCAGCGTATGGGCGGCTCGATTCTCGCGCAGGTCAACTGTGAAATGGGCGATACAGCGCCCGATTTAGATAGTCCTGCGCTGATCAAAGGCTTCTTTGACGCCATGCAAGCGTCTCTGGAACAGGGCGATATTCTCGCTTATCACGATCGTTCAGACGGTGGCCTGTTAGCCACGTTGGTTGAGATGTCCTTTGCCGGGCATGTCGGTATCAGCGTTGATGTTGCTGGATTGGGCGGTGACTCAATTGCGGCGCTGTTCAACGAAGAGCTTGGTGCGGTTATTCAAGTGACTGCGGCCCGCCTTGATGCGGTTGTTGAGCGCTTTACTGACTGCGGCGTCAGCGTTCATCAGATTGGCGGCTTAAATGATCTGCAGCAGATTGAGATTACTCAAAATGCGCGACGTTTCTTCTCTCGCCCGAGAGTTGATTTACAGCGCACCTGGAGTGAAACCTCCTACCGAATGGCCGCCCTGCGCGATAACACAGAGTGCGCGTGGGAGGAGTTTAGCGATATCAAGTCTAGTGACCCCGGACTTTCGGCGAGTCTGACCTATGACCCGGCAGAGGATATTGCGGCGCCCTACATTAACAAAGGCGTTAAGCCGGCGGTGGCGATTTTACGCGAGCAGGGCGTGAACAGTCATGTGGAAATGGCGGCGGCATTTAGTCGCGCTGGCTTCAATGCAGTAGACGTTCACATGAGTGACTTGCTGGCGGGTCGTCAAGTGTTGAGCGACTTTGCAGGTGTGGTCGCCTGTGGCGGATTTTCTTACGGCGATGTGTTGGGCGCGGGGGAAGGTTGGGCAAAAACCGTGCTGTTTAATGAGCAGGTTCGCGATCAGTTCCAGCGTTTCTTCCACCGTCCTGACAGCTTTAGCCTCGGTGTCTGCAACGGCTGCCAAATGCTCAGCAATCTGAAAACATTGATTCCAGGCGCAGAGCTGTGGCCGCGGTTTGTGCGCAATTTGTCTGAACAGTTCGAGGCGCGATTCTCTATGGTGCAGGTTGAAGCGTCGCCATCGATTTTCCTGCAGGGTATGGCCGGTTCACAAATGCCAATCGTGGTCTCTCACGGCGAGGGGCGCGCGGAGTTCTCATCGGCAAAGGCCTTGTCGCGTCTTCTCGATAGCGGTCAAATTGCTATGCGTTTTATCAATAACAATGGCGCGATTGCCGATCGCTATCCGGCTAACCCGAATGGCTCCCCAGACGGCATTACCGGCGTATCGAGCAGCGATGGCCGCGCAACATTAATGATGCCGCACCCAGAGCGTGTCTGCCGCACGGTGACAAACTCATGGCATCCCGATGAGTGGGGCGAAGACGGTGCGTGGATGCGTATCTTCAGAAATGCGCGGAAGTTTGTCGACTAGACTTGCCGACTGATATAGCCGACTGATATAGCCGACTGAGTTCGTCACTCCTGTAAACCTGTTTCCCCGCGATCGCGCCGCTGTGCGGTCGCGGAAAACAAACCCATTGCTAGCACAGACCTGTGTTATTATCTCGCCCGAGTTGACCAGGCAGTCGCTGTGCTGATTTCTCCGTTATTCGCTTGCGTTTAAAGGGGTGCTGCATAGAGGAAAGTCCGGGCTCCACAGGGTAGAGTGCCAGGTAACGCCTGGGAGGCGCAAGCCTACGGCCAGTGCAACAGAGAGCAGACCGCCGATGGTTCGTTCGCGAACACAGGTAAGGGTGAAAGGGTGCGGTAAGAGCGCACCGCGCTGCTGGTAACAGCAGTGGCATGGTAAACCCCACTCGGAGCAAGACCAAATAGGTTTCCTTTGGCGCGACCCGCGCTGGAAACGGGTAGGTTGCTTGAGGCAAACGGTGACGTTTGTCCCAGATGAATGACTGTCCACGACAGAACCCGGCTTATCGGTCAACTCACTAAATTCCTGCCGAAATCCAATCGGAGTCGGTATTCTTTTTTGATATAAAGAAGCGCAAATCAATTAAAAATTATTCTTAAAACAGGGCAAAGCTAGAAGTTACATTAACTTCTGGCGTTACCCGCATGTTTTATATTAGTAATATTTCTCACCCTTTTTGCATCCCCGTTTGCAACACCCTTGGTAGCCCGAACTTACTGATTTTATTCACTTTTTCAGGCTGTGCCGGCCCTTGACTTTACCCTCCGCTGTGAATAGTGTAGCGATATGGGTATAAGTGGTAAAAAGTGGCAAATTATGACCGCCACAAACAATAAAAGGGCTAAAAGTGTTTAAAGGTAGTGATCCAATTAATATGGACGCCAAGGGCCGGATGGCAATTCCGACCCGCTACCGCACCGTGCTCGATGAAATCTGTTCCGGAGACCTCGTTATCACAATTGATATGAAGTCTACCTGTCTCACGCTCTCTCCGCTTCCTGAATGGAAGAAATTCGAAGAAAAAGTTGCCGCCCTGCCAGCGCTTGATGATCTCGCTGAAATGCTCAGTCGATTTGTCGTGGGTCAAGCGAAAGATTTGCAGGTTGATGGCAGTGGCCGAATTCTTATTCCGCCCGAATTGCGCGACTACGCCCAGCTCGAGAAGAAGTTGGTGCTGGTGGGTCGCACGCGACGCTTAGAGATTTGGTCGGAAGATAACTGGAATGCTGAGCGCCAGAAGTCTCAGGAAAATTACAGGGGTATGCTTCTCGATCGAGAAAACATGTCAGATGCACTGAAAAATCTCTCTTGGTAGGGGTCTAGTCATGAATGACATTGTCAAATCGGAACATACAACGGTGTTGTTGCATGAGGCTATCGATGCCCTTGTGACCGACCCCGATGGTTTTTACGTCGATGGCACTTTTGGTCGCGGCGGGCACACGGCGGAATTGCTGTCGCGGTTGTCGAGCAAAGGTCGTGTGCTGGCGATTGATAAAGACCCTCAGGCTATCGAGGCAGGCCGCCAGCGTTTCGCTGATGATTCTCGCCTAACCATTGTCCATGGCTCCTTTGCGGATATGGGCGAATGGGTGGAAGGTCGAGCGATCACAGGTGTGCTGGTTGACCTAGGGGTTTCTTCGCCGCAGCTCGATCAGGCTGAGCGCGGCTTTAGTTTTATGCGTGATGGACCGCTGGATATGCGAATGGATACAAGCTCTGGATTATCGGCTGCTGCGTGGATCGCCTCTGCCCCTGAAGCAGATATTGCACAGGTGATTAAGGAGTACGGTGAGGAGCGTTTCGCTAAGCGTATGGCTTCTGCCGTGGTTCGTGAGCGCGCTGTAGCGCCAATTACACGCACGGTTCAGTTGGCCAAAATTTTATCTGAGGCGCACCCGGCGTGGGAGCGCGGCAGACATCCTGCGACCAAGGCATTTCAGGCGATTCGCATTTTCATCAATCGCGAGTTGGACGACTTAAATGCGCTGCTCAAGCAGGTGATTGATTTATTGCAGGTCGGCGGTCGCTTGGTGGTGATTAGTTTTCACTCCTTGGAAGATCGTCAGGTTAAGCGCTTTATCCGCGATCAAGAGCGCGGCATACAGTTGCCGCGAAATCTGCCGGTGCGCGATGTTGAGCGCGGCGTAAGGTTAAAAAAGATTGGCAAGGCGGTCATGCCGAATGACTCGGAAGTTGACGATAACGTTCGCTCGCGCAGTGCCGTAATGCGAATCTCTGAGCGTGTTGCGTGAGTGCCATGCAGCGACAGTCGTCCTCATGGCAGATTGCAGTGCTTTGGATGTTGGTCCTGATCAGCGCATTGGCTGTTGCCTTTGTCAGCCATCTTTGCCGGCAAAAGTATGACCAGTTGACCGCTCTTGAGCGGGAGAAAAATCAGTTGCAGGTGGCCTATGGCAAGTACTTGTTGGAAGAGAGTGCTTGGGGGTCATTGCAGCGGATAGAAAGTATGGCTGCTGACAAGCTGAAAATGCACAGCCCACAGCCCGAAGACGTCATTATGGTGAAGCAATAACGTGGCCAAGAACTCGGTAAAAAGAATGATACCGCGCTGGCGTTACTATTTTGTAATGCTGATCTTGGCTCTGCTGCCTTTGGCGGTTTTGGCGAAAATTGCTCAATTGCAAATTATGCCCAGTGAAGAGTACGGTGCTGATTTTCTGCAGACTCAAGGTGATGCGCGGTCTATTCGCACTGAAACCATTCCAGCCCACCGCGGCTTGATTACCGACCGAAATGGCGAGCCACTCGCTGTCAGCACGCCCGTAACCACCCTGATCGCCAACCCCCAGCGGGTGCAGGAGTTAGCCACGCCAGAGCATATCGCGCGCTTGGCCAAGGCGATGAATATTTCTGTTGCTCAGTTGGAAGGCCGCTTTAAACGCTACCGCAATAAATCCTTTATGTACCTCGAACGCCAGTTGCCCTCTGCGCAAGCAGAGCGAATTCTTGATCTGCGTATTCCTGGCGTGTTTGGGCGTCAAGAGTACAAGCGTTTTTACCCCGCAGGCGAAGTTACCGCGCAGTTGGTGGGCTTTACCGACATTAACGACGATGGCCAAGAGGGTATGGAGCTCGCCTACAATGCAGTGCTGACAGGCGAGTCTGGCGCGAAAAAAGTGGTAAAAGATCTCACCGGTCGAGTGATTAAAGATATTTCTCTAGTAAAGCCTGCAAGCCCCGGCAATGCCGTGCGTCTGAGTATTGACTTGCGTGTGCAGTATGCGGCCTATCGCTCGTTGAAAGCGGCAGTGAAAAAACACCGCGCAAAATCTGGCTCGGTGATTGTGTTAGATGTGCAGACTGGCGAAGTGTTGGCGATGGCTAACCAGCCCTCGTTTAATCCTAATGAC
Source organism: SAR92 bacterium BACL16 MAG-120619-bin48 (assembly GCA_001438605.1). GTDB lineage: Bacteria > Pseudomonadota > Gammaproteobacteria > Pseudomonadales > Porticoccaceae > HTCC2207. The sequence continues at coordinate 14,210 of LIDE01000047.1, forward strand.
CGCACCAATGTAAAGCTCGACGCTATCCGCAATCGCGCTGTTACTGACATGATGGAGCCGGGCTCAACGGTGAAACCGTTTACCCTGCTGGCAGCCTTGGAGAGTGGAAAATTTAAGCCGGAATCGGTGATTAACACCAGTCCTGGCCGCATTAAAGTGTCCTATAAAACCTTTGTTGACCCGCACGATTATGGCCGTCTCGATCTTGCGGGTATTTTGACTAAGTCCAGCCAAGTCGGCACCACAAAGCTTGCACTGCAGCTCAATCCGGACACCACCCGCGAGCTGTTTGAGCGCATGGGTTTTGGTGAGAGCATTGGCAGCGGCTTCCCCGGCGAAACTTCTGGCAGCTTGCCCAGTTACCGCAAGTGGGACCCCGTCACTCAATCGACTTTCTCATTTGGCTACGGTATTAGCGCTTCTGCCTTGCAGCTTGCGCGGGCTTACTCCATTTTGGCCAGTAATGGGTTTCGTAAGGAAGTGAGCATGGTTGCGCTCGACGACGCGCCAGAGAGCGTTGCTGTGATCGACCCCAAACTAACCGGTTTGATTCGTACAATGTTGGAAACTGCGGCCAGCGATCAAGGGACCGGTAAGCGCGCCATGATTGATGGCTACTCTGTCGGCGGCAAGACCGGCACATTGCACAAAGTGGCAGCCACAGGCGGCTACGATCAACATCGTTATATGTCTATTTTTGCGGGACTGTCACCCGTTGACCAACCGCGCATTGTGACCATCGTGGTTATTGATGAGCCGGGTATCGGTGATTATTTCGGCGGCTTGGTGGCGGCACCGGTGTTTTCTGAAGTGACTGGCAGTGCGCTGCGTCTGTTGCAAGTGCCCCCTGACCAGCTCGACCGTGAGCGCGATATTGGATTCGCACGACCCTTAGTGGCCAAGCGGGGAGGGTTATGATGACCAGTCTCTCTCAGCGCCCAGCGGTACTACTTTCTGACTTACTCGCCGATATCAGGGTGGGCTCTGCCAATGCTACGGAATGCCCCGTGATTGCTGTTGGTGGTATCGCTATCGATAGTCGTCTGGTGCAGCCTGGCGACCTGTTTGTTGCGGTTAAAGGACACACGACCGATGGCAGCCACTTTATTGAACAGGCCATTGCGCGCGGCGCTGTGGCGGTATTGGTTGAAGAGAGCCAAGCCCCCAGCTTTTCTCACAAGCACGCGGTGCCCCTAGTGCCGGTCAATAATTTATCTGAGTATATTTCTGATATTGCCGGCGCTTTTTATGGTCACCCATCGCGGCAGATAGCGGTCACAGCTATTACGGGCACGAACGGCAAAACTACCTGTTCACAGCTTTTATCGCAGCTCTTTGATCTGCTTGGCGAGCCCGCCGCGTTTGTCGGCACTTTGGGTTATGGCGTTGTTGATTCCCGCGCAGGCAAAGACACGGCGGTAATTGCCACCGGTCTCACTACCCCCGACGCCATCTCTATGCAGCGCATTCTGGCGGATATGGCGAGCAGTGGTGCCAAACGCGCAGCCATTGAGGTTTCTTCCCACAGTCTGGTGCAGCGCCGTGTCGCTGGGCTGCAGATAGATACCGCCATTTTCACCAATCTGAGTCGCGATCATCTCGACTATCACGGTGATCTAACCGAGTACGCAGCAGCCAAGGCCCGCCTGTTTGCCATGGCGGGGCTCAAACATGCAGTGATCAATGTGGACGATATAGTCGGGCGATTGATCCTGGCCAACCTTGATTCACTGGTTCATAGCGTCGGCTACAGTATCGAAAACCATAGCGCAGAGGTGCATTGTGAGGCGCTCAACTTAAGTGCTTCAGGAATCAGTGCTCATATCGTCACGCCTTGGGGATCAGGCCATTTACAATCATCGCTGCTGGGTAAATTTAATCTGGAAAATCTATTGGCTGTTGTCGCTGCGGCGGGTTCGCAGGGTTTTGAATTGAACCGAATTTTACAGGCAGTGACTCAATTGAAAGCGGTCAACGGGCGCATGGAGCTGGTGGACCCAAGCGTTAAGCCGGCCGTGGTGGTTGACTATGCGCACACGCCCGATGCGCTGGAAAAAGCCTTGCAAGCCCTGCGTATTCACTGTCGCGGCGAGCTTTGGGTCGTGTTTGGCTGCGGTGGTGATCGCGATACCGGTAAGCGCGCCGAGATGGGCTCTATTGCCGAGCACCGCGCTGACCGCGTGGTGGTGACCAGCGACAATCCTCGCAGTGAATCCCCACAACAAATTATTGATCAGATTCTTCTGGGCATCACCCGCGATGTTCTCGTGGTGGCGGATCGCAGGGATGCAATTCGCATCGCCATCAAACAGGCGCAACCTGATGATGTTGTATTAATTGCCGGCAAAGGGCATGAAGACTATCAAATTATTGGCAGCAACCGCCTGCCCTTTAGCGATCAAGTAGAAGCTCGACTGGCTCTGCGCCAACGTCAGGGAGGTGCTTTGTGATTTGCGAAATGCGGTTATCTGACGCTGCGATTCGCTTCGGCGGCACCCTGTTAAATCCTGATTGCATGTTTTCGACCGTCGCAATCGACAGCCGTAAAACTGAGTACGGCGATCTCTTCGTCGCCCTCATCGGCGAGCGTTTGGATGCTCACGACTTCCTCTATCAGGTCGCCGATAAAGCCTGCGGGCTGGTGGTATCTACCGCGGATAAAAGCCTCCCGCTACCGCAGTGGGTGGTGCCCGACACCACGGTTGCCCTCGGCCAGCTCGCCCTGCTGCAGCGTGAGCAATACAGCGGCGTCGTGGTTGCCATTACTGGCAGCACTGGCAAAACCTCCGTCAAAGAGATGGTCGCCTCCATTTTTGCCTCTTGCGGCTCAGTTCACGCGACCAAAGGCAACTTCAACAACCATGTTGGTGTGCCTCTCACCTTCCTTGCCATGGAAGGGAACACGGATTTTGCCGTGATTGAAATGGGTGCCAGCGGGCCTGGTGAAATTGAATATCTGTGCTCAATCGCCAAACCGCACATCGCTCTAATAAACAATGTTCAGCAAGCCCATCTTGAAGGATTTGGCAGTGTTGAAGGCATTGCTGCAGCCAAGGGCGAAATCTATGCCGGTCTCAGCGATGAGGGTATCGCGGTACTCAATATCGACCAGCTTTGGCTCGAGCAGTGGCGAGCACTTATTGGTGATAAGCCCTGTGTGACGTTCTCTGCTGAAACAGCCGACGCCGACGTGAGTGCCAGCGAAGTGCATGTGTTAGCCAATGGCTGCTGCCACTTTGTCTTGCACACGCCTGTGGGGCAGGGCTCTGTTAGCTTGACCATTCCCGGGCGCCATGCC
>LIDE01000048.1 GCA_001438605.1 SAR92 bacterium BACL16 MAG-120619-bin48
ATTGGGTCACCTATCATTGCGTACTTCACTTTGCCAATTGTCTCTGAGCTGTCGTGCCATGCTTTGTGGGTAAAGTGGGTGTCGGTTGATACGGAGTAAATTTCAACACCGCGCGCGGCAAATTCGGCAGCGTGGTCAGCGAGATCGCCGAGTTCTGTTGGACAGACAAAGGTGAAGTCTGCGGGGTAGAAAAAGAACACTGCCCACTTTCCAGCGATATCGGTGTCTGACACAGAAATGAATTCGCCATCCTTAAATGCATTTGCAGTGAAGGGTTTAATTGCAGTATTAATCAGTGACATGGTGGTTTCCTTTTTAATCAATAGGGGTAAGTAACAAATGCACTCTCTGTTGCTGAGTCCATGGGTGCCATTCTAGGCAGCCGCATTCATTTGATAAATTGATTAATATAGATGTTAATGTTCTAATTAATAGAATGTAAAAACAGACTTTTACCTTAGGGCTATCTATGATTTCGCTACGACAAATCACTTATGCGTTGGCCGTTGGTCGAACGTTGCACTTTAAGCAGGCCGCTGATGCCTGCGCAGTTTCACCGTCGGCCCTGAGCACTGCGATAACTGAGACGGAGAGACAATTGGGCTTTACTCTGTTTGAGCGGGACAACAAGAAAGTCTTGGTTACGACTCGAGGCAAAGAGGTGCTGGAAAAATTCCACTCAATTAAGTTGCAAGTGGATGATCTGGACAAGTTGAGCTATTCAGGCCAAGAACCGCTGAGCTACCCGCTCTCCATCGGCATTATTCCAACGATCGGGCCCTATCTTTTACCCAAGGTGCTGCCCGCTTTGAACCACAAATACCCTGCTCTGCAGTTAACCATTATTGAGGAAGAGTCTCAGGTGTTGCTTGAAATGCTGCGCCGCGGTGAGCTGGATACAGCAATTTTGGCCCTGCCCTTTAGACTCGATGGGCTGTTGAGTTTTACTTTCTGGGAGGAGGATTTTTACTGGATTACCCATCGCGATGATGTTCAGGCGAATAAATCGGAAGTGGCCGCAAGTGAGTTAGATACATCAAAGCTTATGTTGCTTAAGGAGGGTCACTGCTTAAAAGACCACGCTCTGGCCGCCTGTAAACTGACGCAAGATGCCCACCACAGTTTTAGCTCGAGCAGTCTTTACACTTTGGTGCAATTGGTTGCTGGGAAGATGGGAACAACCTTGGTGCCACAGATGGCGCTTGGGCAGTTGCTGGCGGCCAATGACGTGCTTGTTAAAGCGCATTTGAATGAACCTGGGCCGCATCGCAAAATCGCGTTTGTCACGCGGCCCAATTATGTGGGTGTGGACGATCTCGAGGCACTTATGGCGCTGTTTAAGCAAGAGCTCGCCAACCACACATAAGGTTGCGACGGCAGTCGGCGCGCAGGTGTTGCCACTATGAAATTGCTGTGTTTAACGCGCGTATCACAACACTGCGGGTGTCTGCTGGGTCTATCACTGCGTCGATTTCAAGATGGGCGGCGGCTTCGCTGGCCTGCCCACGCTGGTACATCTCTGCTAGCAGTTTGCTGAACAGTGCATCTTTCGCCTGCTGATCTTTTTCAGCGGCCAGTTCTTTTTTAAATCCAAGCCGAACAGCGCCCTCGAGCCCCATGCCACCAAACTCGCCCATCGGCCAGGCAGCGCTATAGATCGGTTGATGAAAGCTGCCACCGGCCATCGCCATGGCGCCGAGGCCATAGCCTTTGCGCAGAAAGATGGTAACCAGAGGTGTGGTGAGTTTTGCGCCGGCAATAAAGAGCTGGGCCATGCGGGTTGCTGCGCCCTGCTCTTCGCTGTCGGGTCCTACCATAAAGCCGGGGGTATCGCAGAGGGACAGCAGCGGTATGGAAAAGTTGTTACAGAGGGTGATGAAACGTGCGGCTTTGTCGGCGGCTTCGGCGTCGATTGCGCCACCGAGGACGCGACAATCGTTCGCAATTAAACCCATGGCTTTGCCTTCGATGCGAACAAAGCCAGTGGCTATTGCGCGACCATACTGTTTTGACAGTTCTAACCAACTGTCGCTGTCCGCGAGATGCTGAATAATTTTGCGGATGTCGTAGACATAGCGCCGGTCGGCGGGCATAAGATCTCGCAGATCAGCCTGTTGCGCACACTGCCACTGCCTGTGATCCCCCTGAAAATAACCGAGCACCTGCTTGGCCAAAGCGGTGGCCTGCGCTTCGTTATCGGCAACAAGGCTTACCACGCCATTTTTGGCCTGAACGTCGATTGGGCCAATATCGGTGGGTTTATAGCTGCCAAGTCCTCCCCCTTCGATCATCGCAGGGCCGGCCATGCCGATCCATGATTGTTGGGTGGCGATGCGAATGTCGGCGCAACCAAAGAGTGCGGCGTTACCGGCAAAACAGTATCCATTATTGACAGCAACAAGCGGTACTTGGCCGCTAAGGGCAGCCCATCGGGCGAATGAGCTGACGTCGAGACCGGCAATCTGAGTTTTGACATCGGTATCGCCGGGTCTGCCGCCACCGCCTTCGGTGTACATAATAACGGGGAGGCTGTGTCGTTTTGCCTGTTCAAGAATGCGATCAATCTTTTTGTGGTGAAAATAGCCCTGCGTCCCCGCCAACACGGTGTAGTCGTTGATAACGACAGCGACTTGGCTTGCGACGGGGCCGAAGAGTGAATGGTTGATGGTGGCAAGCCCGGTGATAACTCCGTCGGCGGCGGTTTCGCTGCGCAGTGCATCAAGGCTTTTGCGACCGCGCTGGGCGGCGACGGCAAGCTGGCCATACTCGACAAAGGAGTTTTCGTCACAGAGGTCTTGTAGGTTTTCTCGGGCGCTGCGATAGCCTTTGCTGTGGCGTTTGGCGACAGCCTCTTGGCGGTGGTGGTCGAGAGTATTGCTGTGCTGCTGGTAAATGTGGGCCAAAGGGCTTTTTGCGTTAACGTCGACGGTGTCGAGGATTTCGGCCGGTGTTTGCGCAAGCGTTTCCTGACCTGCGCCTGCTGTGAGGGTGGCAAGGCGCTGCCCTGCCTGGACTGTCTCTCCGAGCGCGACTGTCAGCGCGCTAATGATGCCAGCGGTGGGCGCAAGAATGGCGGTCTGCATTTTCATTGACTCGAGGGTGGCAATAAGCTGCCCTTCGCTAACGGTCTGGCCTTGGCTGACATCGACGCTGACAACAGCGGCAGCGAGCGGTGCATTGATGGTATGCAAAGAGATTCCCCTGTGATGGCTTTTGGGCGCGGCTGGTGTTGTGGCGCGCCTTTTATGCTTAATTATTATTGTCTTTGGCACTTCTTTGATCAGTGTAAATAGGCCTCGCTGAGACCGCAACAAAAGTGCCGATATAGTCGCTATCGGTGCGGCCTTTATTGCTGTAGTCAACGCGTCACAATCCGCTGCTAAATCTGCTATCGCGCGTTCGTCTTCTATACTTCAGGACTGATCGAGCTGCCTTTTTGGTGCTACAAATAAGGGCTGTTATAGGGATTTTTCACCGGCGCTTCCCGCGCTATTTTACTGACGATTGCCTTAAGGAATGAGCTATGAAGTCTACGCAAGAAAAAGTATTTGTTGTTGTCGATCCTACCGCGAGCGAACATATTGCCCTGCAGCGTGCGATTATTACTGCAAAATTCCGCAAACCGCTGCCCAAACTGTATATTTTTGTTGGCGTTGACGCTGAGAGTGTTGATACGCGAGCAACCAACGATACTTTATATAAAAATACTACGTGGTTTGAATGTGCCATTCACGGGCCCTTGCGCGCAGCGGGCTTGGAGTATCAAATTGAGATTTCATGGTCGAGTGAGTGGCAGAAGTCGATTTTGCAATCATCGACGCGATTTGGCGCAGATCTTTTACTGCTGCCTATCCGCAAAAAGAAGAGCAGCATGCTGCGCTTTACTTTCAGTGATTCGAAGTGGGATATTTTAAAAAATGCCAGCTGCCCTGTTATCTTGGTTCGCCCTGGCGGTGCAGAGCAGCGCAAAGTTATTTTGGCTGCGGTTAACTTTCAGGCCTTGCGTGAAAAACAAAAAATACTCAACTCGAATATTCTCAAGCGCGGTGCTTGGTTAGCAGAGAATTACGGGGCTGAATTTCATGTGGTCAATGCGTACCTCGATTCAATGAACTACCCCGATCGCGGCAATCTGGCCAAGGCCACTGGCCTGCCATCTAAATTTATTCACGTGGTAAAGGGCTATACCGATGAGGCAGTGGCCAAGACTGCCAAAAAACTCAAGGCAGATTTAGTGGTTATGGGCACCTTGGGGCAGACGGGCTTGACGTCGACCCGTCGCGGCAATACCGCTGAACGAGTTATCTCTGCACTGGATGTGGATGTGGCGGTGGTCAACACGGAATACGAGAGCTAATCAGCAAAAAAACCGTCGCTGGCGGTTAGTTAAAACGCGAAAAGCCGAGAGTGTTACCTGTGAGGGTGTCGCTCTCGGCTTTTTTATTGATTGTTTTTTATTGATTGTTTTTATTGATTGTTTTTATTGATTGTTTTTTTGCTGATTGATTTGGGCGCTTACTGCGGGGAGTTACGGCTGGGATGAGCGAGTTTTGGGGCCCCCGTGTGTGAAGAAGACTTACCGCTATTAGAGCTTTTAGCGGCGCTTGCCGCGATATGTGCGCCACTGTAAAGCTGCTTAACACAAACATTCCTTATGGCACTGAGTCCAAAAAAGCTATACATTTGTCTCTGCAATAAATAACTATAATTACAAGTCTAAAAAGGTGGTAATAATGCTAAAGCCCCTCTGGCGAACCGTGCTGATTCTAACTGTTGCCCTAGTCATCACCGGCTGTAACATAGTAAATACTCCGTCAAAGTCAAACACATCCGGTTCGTCAAAAACCACGCCCGCAGAAATTTCTAAGTCATTTGCTGACATCCCAATTGCCTCCGGCGATACCGTAGATGTAGATAAGTCGCTGTTGCTTAATTCAGGGGACCAGTGGATTGGCCGCGCTGTTTTGCGATCAACGCAAAACATCGAAGATGCCTTTGCATATTATCAGGCCAAAATGGCTGAATATGGTTGGATGACAGTGACAAGTGTCCAGTCAAAAGTATCTGTGCTGACCTTTGAAAAAGGGTCCCGAGTCGCTACTGTTCAGATTGAAGGTGGCGGAATGCGCAGTAGCTATATCTCAGTGACCGTATCTCCGCGCGAGGCTTATAAATAGCTGATTTTGGAGTCTACAAATCCTTTGGATTTCTATGAGGATTGATGGATTCGATTGTCAAGCAAGGCCTCAACAGTGTGTCAAGGTACAGTGCATCAAGATTTTACAAGAAGGACAAACAGCGCTGCGAGTAGCGCGCCGGTCAAAAAGCCAATAAGAAATCGACTCGATTCACGGCGCTTTCGGCGGGGATAAGGTTGCGTGCTCTGCGCGCTAAACTGTTCGTCGAGGCGCTTTATCTCATCATTGGCCCAGGGTTCAATCGCGCCTAAGTCGGCCTCGACAATTTTTCCATCTTGCGGGTTAGGCATGCATCAACGCGATTTCAGACAGGGCTTTTTTAGTTTGCTCGCGCGCGCAGTCGAGGTGGAGATTAACGACATTCTCCGAGAGCGTTAGGCGTTTACCAATTTCACTGACCGTCACATCTTTGAAGTGGTACAAAAGATAAATATAGCGCGTCTTTTCTGGTAACTGTGACAACCGTTCTTTCAATGTTTCGCGCTTGAGTTCTTCCAGTAATACTTCGTAGGCGGAGCGGTCTTGAGTCAGCTGCGCTTGCTCAGATGCGGGGTTGCCGTAGTAGTCGCTGTTCATCTTGCGCTTGCGCAGAACGTTCAGCGCCAATCGCACGGACATGCTAAATAAGTAGCGGCGCAGGTCGCCGATTTCTTGATTGTGCTTGATACGAAGAAGTTTCAGATAGGCGTCTTGTGCGAGCGCTTCGGCGCCCTCTTCATCGCCTAATTTGCGCAAGAGCAAACGGCGCAGTTCGTCGGAGGTGTCTTGATAGAGCTGTGTAATTTCGGCATTGGTGATGCCAACGCCCGATGCGGTCATTTCCAAAATAAGTCCCTCTATTTCTTGAAGCTCGCGGTCCAACTGCAGCGGGCAGTTGAGCTCTGCTTGTTTCAAGTCTAGGTCTTGCCGTTTATGACTCACCTTGTCACCTTCACATCCCTTTCCTAAAAGCTGTCCTGCCGTTAGCGCTGATTCCAAAAATTCATTTCTTGGTTAACCTCAGTGGACAATTTCACGCTTTCACACAGTGGTATGACATATAAGACTCAGAAAGAGCATTTATCCCTACCTATAAATCGAGTTTTTTTCAAAATGCATATTTTAGTGTGGTGAAAAGCGTGGTGAAAAAGCGTGGCGCTTTGATTTGGCGCTACCAACTATCGCGGCGGGCGCGCAGGGCGATAAAGACCTCTATGTCGCTTGCTTGTTGGCAGTGAAGTCTTTCACGTATTTGCGGGTTGGTGAGGCGAAAAAAGCTGTTGAAGGTTCTTTCGTCGCCAATTGTGGTGGTGGGTATGGGCGCCTCGGTAGGTTCTAATGCAAGCCGCTCAAGCCATTGCTTTGCGGCGTGGTTGTCGGGTTCGACACTGAGAGTAAAACGCAGATTGTTTTCGAGATAGTCGTGACCGGGGTAGACAATCACGTTGTCGGGAAGGCTGTGGAATTGTTCTGAGATGGTTCGATAAAGTGTCTCGGCATCACCGCTGTCGCAGCGCCCTACGCCTGCATTAAATAATGTATCGCCGGTAAATACCGCGTGGGGCTGACCGTTTTTTTGCAGTAAAAAACAGAGGTGGGCGTAGGTGTGTCCGGGGGTATCGAGTACCTTGAGGGTGAATTCAGGGTTGAGGGCGATGATTTCATCCCGTTGCAACACGCGATTGAGCCCAGGAATTTTACCCGCACCGTTGGCGTGGGCCCAAACGTCACAACCATGCTGGGCAACCAGTGCTTTGTTGCCTTGGATATGGTCCCAGTGCTCGTGGGTGTTAATAATCGCGTTGAGAGACAAACGGTGATCGTGAAGAAATGCGTTGACCAGTTCGTCGCTCCAGGGATCGACGACAATGACGGTGCGATCATCCAGCACAATAAAATAGGTGAAGTTGCGCAGCTGACTGTGGGTGTAAATGGCGTGGATTTGCACGGTAACCTCGAGGTCAATTGAAACGCAAAATTAGCTTTTTATAATCAGGCCTTTGAGCACTTCCACAACCACATTGATGGCACTATTTTTACTTAGGCCTTGGTCTTCTCGAAGTCGATTCCAGAACTCAAAAGAGGCAACAGCATCGATGGCTTCGCGAGTGGTGGTGTCGAGGTGGGTGATTTCGGGTAACCAGTTTTCGAGATCTTTGCGCAGGCCGCGCTGATAACGCGCATAGTTTTGGCGCAATATTTTGTAGCGCCAGCGCTGGGCTAGGGTCACACGCGTGATGTTGCCATGGAGCTCGTACCCTTTGGCATGCTGCTCTGCTGCGTGAACTATGCGCTCAGACAGTGTGCCTTCGCGATTACCGCTGAGAAAAATTTCTTCATAGCTTTGGCGTCGGGCGTCGTCGCAGAGGGAAAAGAGGTTTTCCATATCTTCAAAGTGACGGAAAACGCTGCGAATACCTACCCCTGCCCGCTCGGAAACCTGCCGTGCGGTCGGCATCAGGTTGCCCTCGCTGATCATGTCCATCATTGCGTCGATAATCGCTTGCTTGCTGCGTTCGCTGCGAAGACGGCGGCCGTCTGGGACAGTGGTTGCGAGTGTTTTGGCCATCCTGTTCTCTTCCATCACGGGTTGTGACTCAATTAGTTCGGCACAGTATATGCCATAAGTTGCTGATAAATAAATCTACCTGCTGCCGGCGATATTTTGCTCGGCTGCAATGATTCTGTGGCTCTATTGGTCGTGGAACAGACTCTCGCAGCCGGTGCCGGCCAACAGCCCGTCAACACGCTGGCGGTCGGCAGCGGTCAGGTCTCCATAGTGCTGTTTAATCCAGGTGAGACATTTGCCCTGATAGGGAAATGTCTGCTGAGCCCAGAGGGTACCGTCAATCTCTGTTTGCCAACTTTTCTCGCCAGCCAGCAAGGCATGTGCGTTTGCGAGGAGCGCGGGGGCATACATGCGGCCGCATTCTGCCAGAAGTGCTCGCAGTGTGCTGGGCATAGGGTCAACACTGCCCCAATCCTGATCGCTCGGCTCTAGGCCGCTGAGGTCTGACAGTTGCCCAACCCAGGCAACGGTGCGCGGCGACAGCTGGTGCGCTATGGCGCGAGGCGTTGGATCAAAGCCGACAAGCTGCGTTAATTGGCCGTACAGAGCGAAGTCGCTAGCGGCAGGGCGATGGCCTAGCATAAAAGGTTGTGTGGCGAGGTGCGCTTCCATAGCCGCGAGGAAGCGTCGGTAACTGGCGTCGATGATGTCAGCGGTGGTGTCATTTGAGCCGACGACATAAAGGCGAGCAATTTGTCGCTCGGCGAACATTTGCTTCAGTTTACTGTGACTTTCTGCGGGCAGACTGACATTGTAGCCAAGAGGTAACAGCGTGCCGGCGTTGTCGGCGTCTGCGGCGGGATGCCAGCGAAAATGGAACATATATTTTGTCACCCATTCGTCGGCAAAGTCTTCTAGCAAATAGTCGATAAATCTGAGGGCTGGGTCGAGGGGCAGCACCGAGCGCTGCGGATAATCTGTTTCAAGACGGCGAATAATGGGCGTCGAATCGCAGACTGCTGTGGGCTGGCCCTGCTCATCGTCAAATACAAAGGTGGGCAGCAGAACGGGTTTGGGGGGCGCAATTCCGCGCGCTGGCAACACTTGATCGGGCATACCCCACACCACGTGATAGGGAATGCGACGGTAGCGCATGAGCGCTACCATTTTTTGGGTGTAAGGAGACGGTGTTGCACCGATAAACGTGACCGGTTTGCTGTTGATCATGTCGCACATTCCTCTTGGTCTGTGAATAAGCTCATGGCAAAAAATATCCCTTAAAGCGATACACCTAAAGCGAGACAACTAAAGCGAGACAACTAAAGCGAGACAATCTGACCTGCAATGGGGTCAGCCGTGCCGGCTAATACGCTTTGGTACGTTGCCAGCAGAGCACTCTCGCCCTGACTGTGGGTGACTGTCATCCAACTGTCGCAAAATTGTCTAAAAGCACCGTAGCTGGCACCTAGGGCGGCTAGCAGCGCGGGTACGCCAATTTCCGCACCGCGGCTGCGCACATGTGTTGGCGCAAAGAAAAACTGCGGTGCGGGGCCTGGCAAATCCTGTGACGGTACCATTTCGGTGTAATGTGTAGCGCCAATGCGGCAGGAGTGCTGCAAGTTGTTGCCATAGTGGTGATGAATTTGACTGATCACTTTTGCATTGCCGGCCATATCAACCATCACTGCTGGCGCTGTGCCGTCGAGCCTCTCGAGTTGGCTGTAGGAAATGACATCGTCGTAACAGCCTAAGGCTTCACAAAACGCGACGTTGGCCGACGAAGTGATGCCTATGCTGCGCAGCTTACCGCGCTGTTTTACAGCGTGTGCTAGGGCAATACTGGTTTTACTCGAGGCACTGGTTATCAGGCAGCTTGTGGCGTTGAACTGCTGGTGCAGTTCAAGAAAATCTTCCACCAGCCACGAGGTCATATACAGGCCGCGCAGCAGACTGTCTTGGTCTTCTCGGGCGGGTTCATAAAGGGGGTTGGCGGCGGCGCGGTCAAATTGACAGTAGATGGGCGCATGGCCGGCGCGGTGAGGCGACACATCGCTAAAGGAAAACGAATTGGTATGGCCGGCTAAAATTTTGTGGTGGGTGCTGTAGGGGGTAAACCCCCAGACGCGCTCGCCAATCTGCACCTGCGGGTGAGCGGAGGCGATCACTTCGCTCCAACCCATGCCGGGAATTCGCCCCCAGCCCGCTTCGGTGGGGAAAAAAGCCCAATAGTGCAAGCTGTCGCCTGCGGTCGCGTAGGAAATATTGTTCGCGGTCAACGCTTGGCGGTCGATCTTCAATAACACCTCGTTGGGTTGCAAGTCGGTACTGAGGGTTTCGCGGTGCACGCGCACCTCTGCCCAGTTGTCTTTGCGCACTTCAAAGGTTTTTACGTTGAGAATAGTGGTCATTCGGCTATTTCCTTTTTAACGGACAAGGTCGCTAATGGTCAGTTTACCGAGTTGCGACATGTGTACTTCGTCTGGGCCGTCGGCGATACGGCAAAAACGTGCGACGGTGAAGGCCTCTGGAATCATGGTGTCTTGGCAAACTCCAGCGCCGCCGAAAATTTGCATGGCGCGATCGGCGACGTCTTGGCACATTTTGGGGGCCACAATTTTGACCATGGAAATGTAGGGCATGGCCGCTTTGACGCCCTGCTTATCCATAACGTCTGCGGCCTGTAATGTGAGCAGTCGGCACTGTTCAATGTCGCAGCGCGAGCGGGCAATTTCGTGCTGCACGCTGGTCTTTTTGCTGAGTTTTTCACCGAAAGCCACACGCTGTTCAGCGCGCTCGCACATAAGTTCCAAGCAGCGCTGGGCCATGCCAACAAACATCATGGCGTACTGAAAACGGCCTGGCCCGAGACGGCCTTGGGCGATTTCAAACCCACAGCCTTCTCCTTTAATCATATTGCTGACGGGGACGCGGACGTTCTCAAAGACAAACTCGGCTTCACCGCCGGGTGAGTGGAAACTGTCAAATACTCGCAGTGGGCGGATAAGAGTAATACCCGGGGTGTCACGCGGCACGAGCAGGGTGGAATGCTGTTTGTGACGCGGGGCGTCAGGATTTGAGCGGCCCATCACCAGCATGATTTTACAGCGTTCGCCAATGGCGTTGGTGGTCCACCACTTGCGACCATTGAGAACGTATTCGTCGCCATCGCGGGTAATTTCCAACTCCATATTGGTGGCATCGGAGGAGGCAACCTGCGGCTCGGTCATGGCATAGGCCGAGCGGATATCGCCAGCTAACAGGGGCAGCAACCACTTTTCCTGCTGCTCTGGGGTACCGTATTTCGCCAGGACTTCCATATTGCCGCGATCGGGCGCGTTACAGTTAAATACCGACTGCGCCCAGGTGACTTTGCTCATGGTTTCAAACAGTGGCGCTATTTCGATATTGGTGAGTCCTGGACTCCATGGCGTGTATTCGTAAGGTAAGAAGAGGTTCCACAGGCCCGCGGCTTTGGCTTTCTCTCGCAGGCCGTCAAACCAGGGTGGCACTTTCCAGAGGTTGTTGTGATCGAGGGTGAACTCTTGCCAGTCGTGCTCTCGCGGGTAAATGTGCTCCTGCATAAACGCCTCGAGGCGGATATTTAATTCTTTGGTCTTTGGGGATATTTCAAAACCCATTTTAGTCACTCCTTGGTGAGTCAATAGCTGCAGGCTGCCGCGCAGCTGTGCGCTGCTTAATGGCGCTCCATAACAGGTTTGCCATGGCGAAAATAAATAAACGGCCCGCTCTGTTCGGGCGTCTGACAGTTGGTTATGCGCTGTTCAACTTCATCGAGCACAATGCGGGTGATGTGCGGTAGCTCTAGTTCTCGGGCCTGAGCGAGGGTCACCCAATGCAGTTGCAACAGCTCGCCAGAGGCTTCCGGCGCTGGGCCTGTCCCCGTCTTTAGGCTGTCGGCATCGGCCATGAAAAAGCGGGTATCGTAGCGGCGACCGCGGTATGGCGGTGTGATGGCGCGGGCGATAAAGTGCAGGCTGTCGAGTTTTGGTGTTAGCTCGTGGCGCAGAAAATTACGCCACTGCGGTGAGCGGGTTTGCACGGTGTTCTCTGCGGGTTCACCGAGTATGAGACCTGTCTCTTCAAAGGTTTCGCGAATGGCTGCCAAGGCTAAGGCTTGGGCTTTGCTCGATGAGGCGCCTTTCATTAGGCGAGCTAGCACCGCTGGGTGCAGCTGACTGTGGGGCTTTAAGCGGCTGTCGGCAAGATCGACGACGCCACCGGGAAAGACAAATTTGTTGGGCATAAAACGGTGTTTGGCTGAGCGCTTGCCCATCAGCAAGGTTGGCTCGGCGGTGTCTCGGCGCACAAGAATAAGGGTCGAGGAATCTCTCGGGCGCACCGCCCTGCCCTCTGAACGGAATTCACTCTTGGCCATGTACTCAGCGCCTGGGCGGGACCCGTCGATCTGTGTCATGGGATTACTCGAGGTAGCCCATGGCTAAACCCACCAGCGGTCGCACAAGTCCACCGACGTTGTTTGCCGCGGCATTTGAGGCGTTGCCATCGACGGCGCGTTTGGCGACACCTTGGCAAATAGCTGCGAGGCGGAAAAAGCTGAAAGCGACATAAAAGTTCCAGTTGCCAATACTGCCGATGCCCATCAATTCACAATAGCGAGCGACCAGCTCGTCTTCACTGGGAATGCCCAATGCCGACCAGTCGCTGTTGCCGAGGCCGCTGACGCTGTTTTTACTGTCGCTGGCGGGCAGTTTCATGCCCATGATGACATAGGCCAGATCGGCGTAGGGGTGGCCCAGTGTGGAGAGCTCCCAATCGAGCACGGCGATCACCTTGGCGCTGTCTTTTGCGTACATTAGGTTGTCGAGCCGATAGTCGCCGTGAACGAGGGTAACTTTGCCATCGTCCTCCGGCATATGAGCGGCCAGCCAGTCAATAAGGCGCTCCATATCCTCAATAGTTTCAAGTTCTGAGGCGCGGTATTGGGCTGTCCAGCGATCTAGCTGGCGCTGAAAGTAGTTGCCGGGACGGCCGTAGTCAGTGAGCTGGGCTTTTTCCAGATCAACGGAGTGGATGGCGGCGAGTACGCGGATCATTTCGTCGTACATGGCGCGGCGCTGGGTGGCGCTGTCGACCTCTTTAAGGTCGGGTCGCCAGTAAATCGCGCCGTCGCAATACTCCATCAAATAAAACATCGAGCCAATAACGTCGCGATCTTCACAAAGATGGTAGACCTGTGCAACAGGCACATCGGTGGCAGCAAGGGCTTTTAGCACGCGGTATTCTCGATCAACGGCGTGAGCAGATTTCAGTAGCTCGCCAGCGGGCTGCCGGCGCAGAACATAATTGCCGGAGGCCGCTTCGATTTTAAAGGTGGGGTTAGACTGACCTCCGGCAAATTTAGTGACGGTGGCAGGGCCTTTGAAGCCCTCAACCGAGGTCGTCAAATAGGCGATAAGTGTCTTTTCATCGAAGGCGTTGGCGTTAGGTATAATAGGTTCTGATCCTCTAAAAATGGGCCGGCGGAACGCTCGCTAGCGGCTGCGGCGCACGTCCAAAATAGCCTTAACACAGGCTTCTGGCTGATCTTGTTGCACAAAATGACCGGCGTTAGCAATGGTGCGGTGCTCAACGCCCTCACAGCCGGGCACTCTCTTTAAAAAGGGCGCATCACCCCCGGCTGTCACTGGGTCAGAGTCGGCGAAGGCGCACATAAAGGGCTTGTCAAACTGCGCGAGCACCTCCCATGCGGCTTTGTTCTCAGCCACTTCCGGCTCATCCTGCAACAGCGGAATCAAGCTTGGAAAGCGACGCACGCCGGCCATATAGCTTACATCGGGAAAGGGTGCGTCGTAGGCCGCTCTCTCATCGGCCGAGAGCGTTGAAAACGACGACAGTTCGACCAATTCAGCCACGTTGATATCAGGACTTTCAGCGCAGTACTTGCGCCAGTAGAAAAACCCTGGAATACCGCTGGTGTCGCGAAAGCGCGCGCCCAGCTCATGTGCCTTGACGACCGGCAGGGTTTTGTAGGCCGCTTTGAGAAACTCGGTAAAGTCGGCGGGAACGCTACCGGCCGGCAAACCGCCATTACTCAGAACGACATGGGAGAAACGCTGCGGAAATGCAGTGACCATGCGCAGGCCAATCAAACTACCCCAATCTTGCAGAAAGACAGTGATATTGGTGAGATTGAGTTGCGTCAGCCAATCACTTGTCCACGCGACATGGCGTGCATAGGTGTAGTCCTGAGGCTGAGAAGGTTTGTCGGAACGGCCAAAGCCGATTAAATCGGGGACGATTACGCGAAAACCGGCGTCGACCAAACGTGGAATCATGTGTCGGTAGAGGTAGGACCAAACGGGCTGACCGTGGAGTAAGAGAATCACCGCGCCGTCTGCCGGACCCTCGTCCAAATAGTGCATGCGCAGACTGCCATTTTGGGTGTCATCAACCTGCAGGTAGTGCGGCGCAAATGGATAGTCGGCAAGGTTGTCAAATCGGTGATCAGGCGTGCGTTTGAACTGCATGGTATTCCCCTCTGGTTGAACTATTTTCCTGAGCTGAACTTTTTCTGAGCGAAACTGTTTTCCTGAGAGAACTTTTCCCTGAGAAAAACGAGTGCTGAAAAAACCGCTCTTATTTTATATTCTGGCATTGATTATGCCATAATAAACCGGCATGGCAAGATCGACGATCAATAATTTATCCGCCCGCACAGCTGATTGATCACAGGATGTATTTATCGTAAAACTGTGCCAGCATGCCTGCACTAAACACACTGCATTAGCAGCACCCTGTTTTAGCAGCACCCTGTTTTATCGGCCCCATTTACCGAGACGAGAATGACCATGAACGACGCAACATCGTATGTACCGCCTAAAGTCTGGACGTGGAATAAAGAGAGCGGCGGGAAGTTCGCCGCAATCAACCGCCCCGTGTCGGGCGCAACCCATGACAGCGCTCTGCCGGTCGGCAAACACCCGCTGCAGCTCTACTCTCTCGGCACCCCCAATGGCGTAAAGGTTACCGTATTGCTCGAAGAGCTATTGGAACTGGGCTTTAGCGGCGCTGAATACGATGCCTGGCTGGTCAATATTTCGGAAGGCGAGCAGTTTAGCAGCGGCTTTGTGGCAGTGAACCCCAACTCAAAAATCCCTGCGCTATTAGATTGCAGCACCGCTAAACCGACGCGTCTGTTCGAGTCTGGCTCAATGATGCTTTATCTTGCGGAAAAGTTTAATGCGTTTATCCCAAAAGATGCCGCCAAGCGCGCAGAGTGCATGAACTGGCTGTTTTGGAATATCGGCAGCGCGCCTTTTCTCGGCGGTGGGTTTGGCCATTTCTATGCGTACGCACCAGAAAAGTGGGAATACCCGATTGATCGCTACGCCATGGAAGTGAAGCGCCAGCTCGATGTGTTGGATAAGCATCTCGAGACGAATCGTTTTCTCTGTGGTGATGAGTACAGTATCGCCGATATGGCCAATATGGCGTGGTATGGCGCGCTGGTGATGGGCAAGCTCTACGAGGCGGGCGAGTTTCTCTCCGTCGCAGACTACAAACAGGTTATTCGCTGGACCGAAGAGATACAGCAGCGCCCTGCGGTAAAACGTGGTCAGCGGGTGAATCGTGTTTGGGGCGCGGAGCATCACCAACTGGCCGAGCGCCACGATGCTGCGGATTTCGACAAGGATCCGACAGAGATTTTAAAGCAGGTTATGGCGCGCAAATTGGCTCAAAAAAAGCCTTAGCGCCAGATATCCTGATTCTCTGCCCACCCCAGCTCGCGGGTGAGCCGAAGCGTTAACAGCGCCTCCAGACCGCAGCGCTGTAGCAGGTTGTGCATATCCGTCTGCTGTTCTTGTGAGAGCTGGAGGTTTACCCAGTCAAATTAAAGCAGACATTAACGGTCACAGCGGCACAAAAATCACCGTGGCAAAGTGCAGCATGGATGCCAACCACAGCAGCATCAGCGGGACGTAAACTGGCGGCCGCATAAAAAAGCTCAATTGAATCTGCACGGGAAACGAGACCGTTGCGGCAATTGCAAGTGTCTTAAAACTGTGGATAGCTGAAAAGCGACTATCCGAGGCCAGCACGGCGAGGTCGCGACGACTGCGATAGCGCATCATCGCTGTAACCGTCCACTGGGGATCTGCATCGCAGGACCAGCTATCGATATAGCCACCCACCTTGCGCGCCATATAGACGGGATGTCCGCCACGGGCAAAAAGCGCTTTGATAAACGGCTTTGTATAGCCCTCAAGAAGGTCCCGAGCAGTGACGCTATCACCTGTGACCGGATGAGGTATCGATCCGGGGTGCAATTTCACGCTATTTTGCATCACAAATTCTTTGCCATCGTCCTGCTGCAAAAATGTCCGTAGAACCTCAAGATCGGTTTTACCACTGCCTGACTGCTCAGAAAAACGCCCTATAATTTGTTCAACCTCCGCCTCGGACAGCGGCCCAGACCAGTTGAAATACCAGTAGAGAAACATCCCATACAGCGCAGCCGCCGCTAGCCAAATAATCGTTATCATGGCGAACACCCTTTAAAATTGTCGAAAGTCTGGTTAGACGACGTCAAGCAGCTCAATAACCGGCGCAGCGGTCACCAGAGGGCCCATTTTCACACCCGCTTCTTTGAAGTAATCTGTCTGACCATGCGCTTTGACATCATCCATACTGGCGTACTGCTCCAGCACTTTATAGACCTGCGCATCGGTTTTGCTGCGGTGTAAGGCATACAAAAGTGCGCCCGGCTCATTGGCGAGAACTTGCGCGGTGAGCTCGGCAAAGAGTTTCTCAAATTCCGCATTTTTGCCCTCGCGGACCGTAATTGTTGCAATAACCCCTAGCGCCATGATCGATACCTATTTTTTAAGTCTGGCCTAATAGCCAGAGCGGTTGTTTTAAACTCCACGCCCAGCGCAGGGGTTTGACGGCACATCCATCGCCATGGTTCTCCCTTTAGTTTGGGGTGTATACATACTCATCACCCGGACTAAATTTTTCCGCGCCAGTCTTATCAATCAAAACCGGAAACTGCGCCACAGCAGGATAAAGTGGCCCCCGCGATGTCGCTTGATGATCGCGCAGCAAGGTGGTCAGTTGTTGTAATTTCTCTGGGTGACTGGCAGCCAAGTTGTGCTGCTCGGTGGGATCTTCGGCTAAATTGTAGAGCCACTGCACAAGACCCGCTGTGGGACGATTATTGACCTGTAACTTCCAA
>LIDE01000049.1 GCA_001438605.1 SAR92 bacterium BACL16 MAG-120619-bin48
CAGATTATGCCAGTAATTTATGACAAACGGTGCTTTAGATTAGGTATTTCATCCTATATTATAAAGATACTAACGGTTTATCTTATAGCGCTTCTTTAGAGCTTCAATTTTATGACAACGCCCGCATTGCAAAGCTTTATTAACCGTCATAGATTGCCTGATTCTTATCTTTCGATGGCTGAGCAGTGGTTTTCTCCGATCATCACGGAGTTTGGCGAACGTTATGAACGCGACCCACGTATTCAGATAATAGGTGTTAACGGCTGCCAGGGATCAGGCAAGTCAACACTGGCCGATTATCTTTGCACCCAAGTAGAGAGCCAATATGACGTAGCCGCCGTGGCCCTGTCGATGGACGATTTTTATCTAACTAAGAAACAGCGCAACCTCCTTGCGCGTGATGTGCACCCTCTATTAGCCGTCCGCGGCGTGCCTGGCACTCATGACGTTGAACTCGCTATTAATTCTATTAATAGTCTTAAGTGTGGTAAAAAAACTCTTCTTGCCCGGTTTGATAAGAGCAATGATGACAGAGTTGGAATTAGAGAATATTCAATGATAGAAGGCCCTGTTGGGCTCATAGTGATTGAGGGCTGGTGTTTTGGTGCCACTCCAGAGGCGGACGAAAAGTTAGCCGTGCCGATTAACGACTTAGAACGACAATCTGATGCCGAGGGTTTATGGCGTCATTTCGTCAATGACGCTTTAGCAGGAAATTATCAAACCTTATTTAATATGGTTGATCGCCGCGTAATGCTTAGAGCGCCCTCTTTTGATAGGGTTTTTCACTGGCGGCTAGAACAAGAGCAGAAGTTGGCCGAGCGCTTAAGACTCAGTAATAAAGAACGAGCTATTTCAAACATTATGACCGAAGATGATATCCGACACTTTATCAACTACTTTCAGCGTATCACTGAGCACTGCCTGTCTTGCATGCCGGAGCAAGTCGATCACTTATATCAATTGAATGAGAGTCGTGCTATCACCCATCACAATCACCTAATTTCAAGCGATTAGTCTATAACTCTATACCACCACGGCATTTTGATTGAATTCGCTGACAACCCTCAAGAGCTGTCGACAAGTGATCTGACCCACTAATTTCCCATGATCTAAGACGGGACGACGACGATGGCCCTTTTTCACCATATCATCGGCAATATCAACTAGATCAGCATGTAAATCACAGTAATCAACCTCTTTAGTCATA
Source organism: SAR92 bacterium BACL16 MAG-120619-bin48 (assembly GCA_001438605.1). Taxonomy (GTDB): domain Bacteria; phylum Pseudomonadota; class Gammaproteobacteria; order Pseudomonadales; family Porticoccaceae; genus HTCC2207. Next base: position 1,211 of record LIDE01000049.1, read on the forward strand.
TAATCTCTGACCTTGCCAACATCTCCATGCCCGTTGTAGGTTACTGCCAAAATAGCTCGCAAACAATCTATTTCAGATAACAAGCCCACTAGATCGCCATGCTCGTCGACAACGCATATTCCAGATATCTTATTGTCAATAATCATATGAATCGCTTCAAAAAGATCAGCATCCGCTAGAATCTTTATGGGCACCTGAACCATATAATCACTCAGGTCAACCGAATGTAGCATAAACACCTCCGCACTTTGATTAACTGTTTACAAAAGCTGGTTTTATAGCCCCCCTACATAGGCAATAAAAGGTTGTGGCCAAGACCCAAGCACTAAAATGGACGCCAATAAGGCCAGTACAAGTAGTTTTTCAAGGTGATTGGCACTTTGACCGTCACCTTCGGTAGACTTACTCATAGCAAAAATAACCCTCAGATAGTAATAGATGCCAACGGCACTGCCCACCACTAACACCGCCAGCAATCCCCATAGATCTGACTGAATACCAACCGTAATGACGAAGAACTTGGCCATAAACCCAGCGGTCAAAGGTATGCCTGCTAGTGATAACATGGCCACAGTTAGGGCTGATGCCTCTAGTGGACGATGCCAAAATAGACCCTCAAAGGCGCTAATATCTTGTTTGGCTGGGTCTTCGCCGGCTACCGTTGAGACGACTGCAAAAGCTGTTAGCGTAGTCACTGTATAGGCCGTCAGATAAAAGGTAATACTCTGGCTAATGAGTCCTGCATCCAGATGCGCCAAAGCGATCAACACTACGAGTAGATAACCAAAATGAGCTATGGATGAATAGGCTAATAAGCGTTTGATATTTTCTTGGCGTAAGGCCAGCCAATTGCCAACTAACATAGACGCAACCGCCAACACCACTAAAGCCGTGTTTAAACCGCTGTATTGATAGAGGGCGCCATCCATATAGAAACGGCTAAGGGCGATAAACACCGCGCCCTTAGAAACCGTCGCAAGAAAACCGGTAACCGGTGTGGGCGCACCCTGGTAGACATCCGGAGTCCACATGTGGAAAGGTGCCAAGGATAACTTAAAGCCAATACCCGCCAACACCATCGCACTGCCAGCCATAATCAGCATAGGGTTTACAGCGAAAGCGGCGGCGGCTTTAGCCCCAATGCCTGCGTAACTTAATTCACCAGTAGCCGCGTAAATCAGAGCAAAGCCATAGAGCAGCATTGCCGAAGCACAGGCCGACAGAACCAAGTATTTAATAGCGCCCTCAAGAGGCAACTGACCGCGCTCTGGAAAGGCTATCATGGCGTAAAGAGCGACGCCCATTAACTCCATACCCAGCAATAAAGAAACCATATGACTGGACTGAATTAATACCACGGCCCCCAATACAGACAGGACTAGCAGTAAATAATATTCTTCTTTTCGCTCACCCTCAGGCGAAAATGTGTCTCGGGAGAGTACCAGAATCACCAAAGAGGCGAGCGTAATCAGGCTAGTGAAAAACAGGCTCCAGTGGTCGACTTGTAAAAGAATCGTTACTGGTTGGGTAAAGTCTCGGGCATAGCTAGCGCCCCACAGAGTCAGTGCAAAACCAACAGCAGTAATCACCCACGCAACGGACTGATCCCTTTTTACTGAGGCCTGAATCATCAGTACAATAGCGGTAAGAGACAGTATCAAAATCGGCGCTAAGGACGAGAACATAGTCGCGTTCATTGCGCCACCTCCACAACGTCAACCGTCGGTGAGGCGGTGAGTTCAAGTAAACTTTGCAATACCGGTTGTGCCGCATCTAATACGGGTTGCGGATAAATCCCCAACACTATTAGAGCGATCATCATTACCGCCATGGTCAGCATCTCGCGGGAGCCGAAATCAATAAGACCATAGTTAGCCCACTTTTTATTGACCTCACCCTGAAAAGATCGCTGCATAAGAAGTAGCGAATAGGCTGCACCGGTTATAAGGCCCGTAGCGGCAACTACAGTAATCCAAACATTGATCTGGAAAAGCCCCAGTAACACCAAAAATTCAGCAACAAAATTACCCAAGCCTGGCAGGCCTAATGATGCCACTACAAAAAACATCGCTACTGCGCCCATCCGCGGCATTTGCTGCCACAGACCACTCATCTCACGCATGTCTCTGGTGTGCAACCGTTCTTGTAATGAACCCGCGATCATAAACAGAGCCGCGGTGCTGAACCCATGAGCCACCATTTGCATCACTGCACCCTGCAGTGCTAATTCATTCCACGCATAGATGCCAAGAAGTACAAAGCCCATATGACTGACACTGCTATAGGCGATGAGGCGCTTAAAGTCTGTTTGACCGAAGGCCAGCACGGCACCATAGACCACGCCCGCCGCGCCCAACAACATAGCGGGATAGGAAAAATTTAACGCCGCCTCAGGAAATAGGGGTACCGCAAACCGAATGAGTCCGTAAGCACCGGTTTTAAGGAGGATGCCAGCCAGGATTACGCTACCGGCCGTAGGCGCCTGCGTATGTGCATCGGGTAACCAAGTATGGAAAGGAAACCCAGGTAACTTGACCACAAAGGCAATAAAGAAACCCAGCATGATCCAGTGGGCAGTTCGCTCGGCCATCTCGGTATTCAGCAAATCAAAGTAACTAAAAGTCCAAATCCCTGTGCCGCTATGATTAACCGCCACCAGTGCCAGTATAGATATCAGCATCAACAAGCCACTGGCTTGGGTAAATATAAAGAACTTCATGGCCGCATAGCCACGATTTTCATGACCCCAGATAGCAATCATGAAATACATGGGGATTAGCATGACCTCCCAAAACAAGAAAAACAGCATCAGGTCTAGAGCCATGAACACCCCTAACACACCGGCCAGAGACCACAACAAGTTAGCTTCAAAGAAGCCTTTGCGCACTACAATATCGGTCCATGAAGCACTGATAGCAATGGCGCCAAGAACCAGTGTTAGCAATACCATCAGCAAACTAATACCGTCTAATGCCAGCTCGATACTGATACCAAAAGCGGGGATCCAGTCAGCCTTAAAGTGCATTAACCAAGTCGAGGGGTCATTGGCCACAGGTGCTTGCAGTTGGGTAATCTCAGGCATCCCAGACAGGCAAATAAGAAGATATAATAAGTCGGCTAGGACCACCGCCATAGCCACTTTCCGAGGCATGGTGTCACTAATACGCTCAGACAAAATAGCCAACAAGCCGCCGATCAGGAGTATCACTATAAGGTTAACCATCACCATTACAGCACCCCTTCTGAAAGATTAGCGGCCAGTGTAATCACTAAAATCAGCCCTGCTACCATGCTTGCCAAGTACCAGCGCATGCGGCCTGACTGAGCAACACTCAACCAGTGGTTAAAGGTTTGATTGAGGGCTACGATTAAGCCATATATCGCATCCACAGGTTCTCCTTTAAGCAAATTAGCCAAGCCGTAATAAGGTCTTACAAAGAGTCGGTCATACAGCCAATCGATACCCCAACCACTGAGCCAAAACTGTCCCAGACTCTTACCTAGGCCTGAGTTAGCAAGGCCATCAATTTTTAATCGTCCGCTATAAAAGATTAGGTAGGCTATCAGCACACCAAAAATAGGCACCGATATAGACACATATTCAACCCAGTGTGCCGGGTGACTGCCATCACCAACCGGGAAAACTTCAGTGACCGGAATCATGAACCATCCACCCACCATGGCCAGAAAACACAACACCGAGAGCGGCACCGCCATGCGCCAGCCAGTGTCTTTATCAGGTTCGGTGTTGGCCTTACCAAAAAACACCACAAAGACTAATCGAAAGCTATAGATGGCGGTTAGCAATGCGCCTAAAAGTCCGGCCATCCAGAGTCCTGGTCCGATATCAGACAATTGATAAGCCTGCAGCAAAATCTGGTCTTTACTGAAGAATCCTGAGGTCATTGGTAGCGCGGCCAATGCCGCTGAACCAATCATGAAACTCCAAAATGTGACCGGCATTCGCGTTCTTAGGCCGCCCATTTTGAAAATGTTATGTTCGTGATGTAGGCAATGGATAATGGCGCCTGACCCTAAAAACAATAAGGCTTTGAAAAAGGCATGTGTCATTAGGTGAAAAATTCCTGCACTCCAAGCCCCCACACCCAAAGCAAGAAACATATAGCCAATCTGACTAATCGTCGAGTAAGCCAAAATACGTTTGATATCGGTTTGCATCAGCGCAGTAAAGGCCGCCATTAGCGACGTGGTTATACCAATGACTGCAACCACTGTCATAGCTGTGGGTGCCAACAAGAACAACCCATGAGTCCGCGCTATCAAGTAAACCCCTGCAGTAACCATTGTCGCCGCATGAATCAGAGCACTCACGGGTGTCGGGCCTGCCATAGCGTCTGGCAGCCAAGTATGTAATGGCAACTGAGCTGATTTTCCGACAGCGCCGCAGACGAGTAGGAGACAGGCTGCTAAGGGGACAGTATCACCAACTTGCCAGGTTTGGTTGGCCTCACCGACCATAGTCTGAATATCTAGGGTGCCCAGCTCGGTGAATAACAGTAATAAACCCAAAGCCATAGCCGTATCGCCGATACGCGTCACCATAAAGGCCTTGCGCGCCGCATGCCCATTGGCGTTATGCTGGTACCAGAACCCAACTAATAGGTAACTACAAACCCCTACGCCTTCCCACCCCAGATACAGTAATAAGAGGTTATCGGCCATCACCAAAACCAGCATGGCGGCAACAAACATATTCAGGTAGGCGAAGTATCGAGCATAACTTGGGTCTTTCTCCATAAATTCAGTAGAGAACAGGTGAATTAAAAAACCAACGCCGGTAATTACCGACATCATCACTAAAGTCAGCCCATCAAAATAAAACGAAATGCCTGGGGCAAATCCTGCTACTTCCATCCAGGTCCAAAGGGAGAGTTGAATAACCTGCTGATTTTGCATAAATTCGGCAGCCAACAGCAGCGTCAGCAAAGCTGCCATGCCCACTGAACCAACTCCCAGGGCCCCAATTTGCGATACCTTGAAACGACTACCAAACAGCATCAGTGTCACCGAGCTAAGCAATGGAATCAGCGGTATTATCCAAATAGTCTCACTCATAATTAACCCTGCATCCGGTTGGCACGATCCATATCCAAAGTTTTAAAGCGTTTCTGAACTTGAAGTACCAAACCCAGACCCACCGCCACCTCTGCTGCAGCCACAGTGAGGATAAGCATAAATACCACCTGTCCGTCAGGTTGTCCCCAATGAGCTCCCGCAGCCACAAAGGCCAAGGCTGCGGCATTGAGCATGACTTCCAGTGACATTAATATAAAAATAATATTGCGCCTAATCATTAGGCCGAGCATGCCAATAGAAAACAGCAGCGAAGAGACCAGAAGGATATGGTTAAGCGGTATATTCAGGCCGTCCATTATTGACCACCCTTCTTTTCTAAGTTGTCTCGGTCAAGGTAACGACGACCAAGGTGGAAAGAACCAACTAAACCTGCCAGCAATAGCATCGAAGCAATCTCTACCGCTAACACATAGGGGCCAAATAGAGACAAACCCACCTCTTTTGCCGAGACCGCGGTAACAGACACTGGGCCGCTGGTTTGACTAATTACCATCACTAGTTCAATGAGTAATACAATTGATAAAATCGCAGGCCCTGCCCATATTGATGGCTGTAACCACTGTCGCTCCTGCTTATCGCCCTTCTCACCTAAGTTAAGCATCATAATGACAAAGACAAATAGCACCATAATGGCTCCGGCATAAATAACAATTTCCAGAGCTGCTGCAAATGGGGCGCCAATCAAGAAAAAGATGACCGCAACCGCCAGCAGTGAAACGATCAGATAAATTAGGGCATGAATAGCATTAGCTCTAGTCATGGCCATCACCGTTGCCACTAATGCAACCGTTGCCGCTATGTAAAAAAGTACAATTTCAAGCATGGGCGGCCCTCAACTCTATTGTTCCATTAAGTAGACTCATGACAATAAACTCTTGGTATCAATAGGCCTAGCTTCGTTGAGCGCTTCACCTTTGTCTTTAGTGGCTGTTTTCATACCAGAAACTCGGTAAAAATTGTAATCCGGGTATTTACCCACGCCGTTAATCAGCAAATGTTCTTTCTCATAGACCATGTTTTGGCGATCGTACTCACACATTTCAAAGTCAGGCGTTAGCTGGATGGCATAGGTCGGGCAAGCCTCTTCACACATACCGCACATAATGCAGCGGGAGAAGTTGATGCGGAAAAACTCTGGGTACCATGTGCCATCTTCTCGGGTGTCTTTTTGTAATGCAATACAATCAACCGGACAGACCGCTGCACAAAGATTACAAGCAACACAGCGCTCTTCACCATCAGGATCGCGAGTCAGCACAATCCGGCCTCGATAACGGGGCGACAGATATGGCATTTCCTCAGGATACTGAACGGTTTCGGCTTTGGTAAAGGTGTGTTTAAGCACCTCCCACATGGTTCTTAGTTCACTTAGCATTAGGCGACTCCCTCGATCCATAACAGCACTGCACCCGTCACTAGAATATTCACCAAAGTGATCGGTAACATTACCTTCCAGCCAAGTGACATCAACTGATCGTAACGTGGCCGAGGTATGGCTGCTCGCAATAAGACAAAAAAGCAAATAACCACAAACACTTTTAGACTAAACCAGAAAAACGGAGGCAACCAATCACCTATCAACATTGGCCCATGCCAACCGCCAAAGAATAGGGTCACAATCATGCAAGAAATGAGCATCAGACCGAGGTATTCCCCAAGCATAAACATGGCAAACTTCATGCCGCCGTATTCAGTATGGAAACCTGCAGTAAGCTCGTGCTCAGCCTCAGGTAAATCGAAAGGCAAACGATGACTCTCAGCGATCCCGGCTATAATAAATACGATCAAGCCGAGAATCTGAGAGAAACAAAACCAAACGTCGGTCTGAGCTTCGACGATGTCCACCAAGCTAAAGCTACCTGACATCATTACTACGCCAATCAACGAGAGCCCCATAAAGACTTCGTAACTGACCATTTGTGCTGCCGATCTCAAGCCTCCCAAAAGTGCATATTTATTGTTAGAGGCCAAGCCGCCAAGAAGTACGCTATAAACCGCAAGAGATGTCATGCCGAGAAAAAATAACAGGCCAATATTAACGTCGATAATCATCATGCCAGGCGCAAAGGGCACCACAGCAAAACCCATCATCATAGCCACAACGATAGCGGTGGGAGCAAAAATAAATACCATTCGATCTGCAAAGGGTGGGACCCAGTCATCTTTAAACAATAGTTTAATCATGTCTGCCGCGACCTGGCCAATTCCAAATGGCCCAAGTCGGTTGGGGCCGTAGCGATCTTGCCAAACCCCCAGTAAGCGTCTTTCAAACCAAGTCAAAACGGCCGCTCCAGCAACGCCACCAATTAAGATCGTGAGCGCGAGGATTACAGGCATCAACTCAGACATTACTCGCACCTCCACCACCGATCACCTGTTCGAAGGCCGCTTTATCCGAGGCAATCATTTCAGGGCCAGAGCGCCGCCATGCTTTGTCGACCTCCAAGCCAACCAAACTTCCCGCCGTAAGACCTTGCGTCTCTGAGTATCCGGCGCTGTAGCCAATACAGTTTTTTGCCACTCTTGACAGAATCCTGACCTCCAGTGAACATTCTATCTCACCCTGCTTAACCAACAACCCATCACCCTCGGTGACGGCAAGCTTTTCAGCTACTTTCCGACCAATAGCGACAAACCCGCGGCCCGCTAACTCAGCAATCTCATCCGTATGACTCGACAATTCATCACTACCGTGGATCTGCTCCATGGGCACCAGATGCCACTGGTGGGGCTTTAGTATAATTTTACCAACCTGCGGAGAAATCTCAGCACCCGTTTGAGATGAACTAATTAACCGCACCCCTGAAGAACCACCTTTTAGCGGCCCATCCACCTCAGACTGAAATTTTTGCAAAGACTGATTGGAATTCCAACCTGGCGCCCAAACAAAGGGAATCAATGATGCTGGCTGATCTCGATTTAGACCTTCCATACTGTAGGATAATGGACTCTCATGATCTTTGGGCTGCTGAGGTTCATGCACCGAAACATCTGAGTTCATTGCTGTGCGACCACTGTAACGGTGAGTCTGGCGAGGTATCTTTGAACCGCGATCTCTAAAGTTATTGAGTGGCGCTACATCTACAAGACCAGCAAATAGGGGACTACTCTTGGCGCAGGCAACAACTATCTGATCAAAATTCTCCAGTTTCGCTAACTTTTTGTGTCCAGTAATCTTAGCCAAGCGCAGCAACCACTGCCAGCTAGGTAATCTTTCAGCCGCGGGAGAATGAACGGGATAGAACCGCTGAGCACGGCCCTCACTGCTAACCAAAGTGCCTTGTGACTCAGCATAGGATGCCGCCGCCATGACCAAGTCAGACTGATCAAGGGTGTCATTCTCATACATGTCCAAGGTAATAACTTTAGTACCGCTAGCCAACAGTTGGTCAATTAGTTCTTTATCGCCGCGGCGGTACAAATCATTTTCTAATACAATCAGTGCGTCTAGTTTGGCTGCTCGTTTAGCTAAGGCCTTTAAACTACTACTAGAACCATCGGCTACCATCAGTGCCAGGCCTAAGCTGTTGCACTCAGGCACGCAGAAGCTCAGCATGGTTGTCGCCTGGTTTAAAGCATCCGCCACTGCAGCCGCACTGTTAATAATGCCCTGATGAGCCATGCTTGAACCGCTGACTATTAGCGGGTTTTTCGCCGCTTTAAGCATCTGTGCCGCAGCATCTGCCTCAGTATTATCTGTCGTTTCACCCGCTAGGGCTGCCGCTACAGCATGGCCAAATGCGGCTATATCATCAGGCGCCAAAGAAACACAGGTACTAGCAACATCGTCTAGACGCGTGTCCATGGCCGACACGACAGTCATCGGAGAACGCTGGTCTTGAGCAAGATTGCGAATCGCGGCGTCTTGCCATGGCGGAAGACCCATCTGCTCGGCTAATTCAAAGGCTTTGTTACGTACAGACTGACGAAGCGCAAGCGCCACACGAGGGGCGGTATTAGTAACATCTTCACCAAGAATAAGTACCGCGTCGGCAGTCTCTATCTGCTTAATCGATGGATTGATGGACTTGGTTGTCTGTAAAATGTTGACAATACTGCCAATCAAATCAGCTTCTTGGTCTGAAAACCCGGGCGCAAAATTTTTCGATCCAACCAACTCTCGCAACAGGTAATTCGCCTCCAGTGACGCTCGGGGCGAACCAATAGCCGCGACTTTTTTACCGGCCATCCATTCAACTGCGGTGTCTAATGCTTGCTGCTGGTGTACGGCAAAGAAACTACCATCGGGATTCTTAATGCCTGCATAATCAAGACGCAAGTCACTGTTCAAATAGCCGCTACCGAAACGACCTCGATCACACAAAAAGTAGCCATTAACCTCGTCGTTATAGCGATTATGAACACGCTTAACCTTGCCATAACGTTCCCCAGGAGCAATGTTGCAGCCCACAGCACAGCCCTGACATATAGAAGGTGCAGACTGTAAATCCCACTTGCGACTGTATTGCTTTAGAAACGGCTTGTCGGTGAAAACCCCTGTAGGGCATACCTCAACCAAGTTCCCCGAAAACTCACTCTCTAGAACACCCTCCTCGTGACGACCAAAATACAGGTGGTCATGGGAGGCCTGGGCGCCTAGATCTTTACCTCCAGCATAATCTCGGTAGTAGCGTTCACATCTGTAACAAGCAATGCACCGATTCATCTCATGTTCAATCAGAGGACCCAAATATTGGTTGCGATAGGTATTCTTTTTACCGGTATATCGGCGATCACGATGTCCGACCATGACGGTCATGTCTTGCAGATGGCATTCTCCACCTTCAGCACATACAGGGCAGTCATGCGGATGATTAAGCATGAGGCTCTCAACAACCGCTTTACGAAACTGCGTCGCATTCTCGGCCTTAAGCGAGAACCTTGCCCCTTCGCTTACCTGGGTCATGCAGCCCATCACTATTCGGCCTCGGGTATCTTCCTCGTTCTGGTATTGGACCAATGCGCATTGACGGCAAGAGCCGATAGAACCCATGGCTGGATGCCAGCAAAAATAGGGTAGATCCAGACCAGCATTAAGGCAGGCTTCGAGTATATTTTCGCCTTGTTTGACCACAATTTCCTGACCATCAACATAGATCATTGGCATAGTTTAGGCTCCCTTTCCTGAGTGGTAAGGGCAACAGCTACCACTAATATGTCGCTCAAAATCCTCACGGAAGTATTTAAGTGCACTTTGCAGCGGCTCCATAGCTCCCGGCGCTAGAGCACAATGCGTGTTACCGATCGCGCCTATATAGTTAATTTGGTATTCCAGCGTATCCAAATCTTCTGTTTTGCCTCGACCCTGCTCTATCTCTTCTAGTACCTGTCTTGTCCAAGGCAGACCATCACGACAAGGCGTGCAAAACCCACAAGATTCATGGGCAAAAAAGCGAATCAAATTTAACACCATTCCCACCGGGCAAGTCTGGTCATCAAGAATAATCATGGTGCCTGTACCCATGCGACTACCCGCTTTACTAATGACGTTATAGTCCATAGCTAAATCGAGATGTTCCTGTGTTAAAAAGTCGGTTGAACCACCACCAGGCAAAAACCCTTTCAGCTGCAAGCCGTCTTGCATGCCTCCAGCATGGTTTTCAAGAATTTCACGGATTGGGGTGCCCATCGGAAGCTCCCAACAGCCGGGATTTTTAACTCGCCCACTAACACCAAAAATTTTAGTACCCGCATCTTCACCCACACCGAGACTCTTAAACCACTCAGCGCCACGATCAATAATATGAGGGATGTTACACAGAGTTTCGACATTATTAACGATAGTCGGGCGACCCCACAGCCCACTCACCTGAGGAAATGGTGGCTTCGCTCTAGGATTTGCTCTCTTACCTTCAAGTGCATTAATGAGGGCCGTTTCTTCACCACAGATATAGCGACCGGCACTGGGGTGGACGTACATATCAAGTTTGAAGCCACTACCGAGAATATTATCGCCAAGATAACCTTTGGCATAACACTCAACCAAGGCTTGGCGAAGGCGCTCAATGGCCACCACATACTCACCTCGAATAAAGATGTAAGAAAGGTCAGCGCCAATACAATATGCCGACAAAATCATCCCTTCGATGAGTTGATGTGGGTCGTACTCCATCAGCAGACGATCTTTAAAGGCACCCGGCTCCATTTCATCGGCATTACAGACTAAATATTTGTGGCCCGGCGTGCATTTATCATCCATCGGCACAAAGCTCCACTTCATGCCGGTGGGAAATCCAGCGCCTCCACGTCCGCGCAGATTAGATGCGCTGACAACCTCCCGGCACTCTAAGGGGGACATACCCAACATAGCTTTACGTAGACCTTGATAGCCACCATTGGCCTCGTAGGCGGCCATGTCAGTGGGTGCTTTACCGGGCTCAATGTTGCGAGTCAGTACTTTCTCCATCAAGACTGACCTCCCGATTTACTACTGGCAAAAATCTCACTAATTTTATTATCATCAAGATGGGTGATCAGATCATCGCCGACCATCATCACCGGTGCCCTGTCACAGGCACCCAAACAGGGAACAGGCAGAAGCGTGTAACGATTATCCTCAGTGGTCTCGCCGTAGTCGATACCCAAGGTGTCAGAAATAGTTTGCTTAATACCGTCGCAACCACTTATCCAGCAACTTACGCTATCACAAAATAGAATGACTTTTTCGCCCACTGGACGGCGATAAATTAAGTTATAAAAAGTAGCCACCCCCTCTAACTCTTCGGCCGACATATCTAGATATTTGGCGATGGCTTGAAGGCTCTCATCAGACACCCAGCCGCGCCCAGCCTGAACTATTTTTAAAGCGTCAATAGCAGCCCCCGATTTATAAGGTATATGTTCAAGCTCATGATCTATCTCAGCCATCTCTTGCGACGTAAGTACTGAACTGATGTCACTTTGAATCATCTTTGCATTACTCATCGGTCAACATCCGCCATAACAAAATCGATACTGGCAATAATGGCTATCAAATCAGGGATCATCAGGCCTTTACTAATTAAAGGTATTTGCTGTAAGTGAGGGAAAGAAGGGGTTCGTATACGAGTTCTATAAGAGTTAGTCCCACCATCACTAATTAAGTGGTAACTATTTATCCCTTTAGTTGCCTCAATCATTACCGAGGCCTCTCCCGCTGGCACCACTGGCCCCCAGCTAACATTGAGAAAATGGTGGATAAGAGTCTCAATGTCTTCCATTGTTTTCTCTCTCGGCGGCGGCGTAGTAAGCCTGTGGTCACTCTTGTAAGCCCCTCCGGGCATATTGTCTAGGCACTGGCGAATGATACGTAGGCTCTGACGCATTTCTTCAATACGCAATTCAGCACGATCGTAACAGTCGCCATTGTGAGAAACGGGAACCTCAAAGTCGAACTGATCATAGCCACCGTAGGGACGTTTTTTACGCACATCCCAATCACAACCGGTCGCACGCAACCCAGGCCCGGTGATACCCCAATCAATCGCCTCTTGCTGGGTATAGACACCAATGCCTACAGTACGATCTTTCAGTATTTTGTTCTGCATTGCCATCCTGTCGTAGTGATCTAGGCGGGCAGGCAAAAAATCAATGAACTCGCGAACCAGCTTGTCCCAGCCCTCGGGTAGGTCCTGAGCAACACCGCCAATGCGGAACCATGCGGGGTGCATACGCCCACCGGTAATCGCCTCAATAATGCCGAACAATCGCTCGCGATCAGCGAACATATAAAACACGGGTGACATCTGACCCACGTCTTGAACAAAAGTCCCATAAAACACTAGGTGGCTGGAAATTCTGAACAGTTCGGCCAACATAATGCGAATAATTTTGGCTCGTTCGGGCACCACAACACCCCCCAACATTTCCACCGACTGAATATAGGCTAGGTTATTCATCACCCCACCAAGATAATCAATTCGGTCTGTATAGGGAATGTAGGTATGCCAAGTTTGGCGTTCGCCCATCTTTTCCGCACCCCGATGGTGGTAACCAATGTCCGGCACAGAATCAACAATCACCTCACCATCTAACTGAAGAGCAACCCGAAACACACCGTGAACACTGGGATGATTGGGACCCAAATTGAGGAACATATATTCGCTATCTTCGCTGGCCTTTTCCATCCCCCACTCTTCAGGACGAAACCGCAGCGCCTCCTGTTCTTTAGCAACCCGTTCAGGGCCCATTTCAAACGGAGCCATCTCTGTGGCTCGGGCTGGATGGTCTTTACGTAACGCATGACCCTCCCAGGTTGGCGGAAGAAGAATACGATAAAGGTTGGGATGGCCATCAAAGACTACACCAAACATATCCCAAGCCTCTCGCTCGTACCAATTTGCGTTAGGCCAAATACTAATAATCGTAGGCAGGTTTAGCTCAGGTTCGGATAAGGCCACCTTGATGCGAATATCATCATTGCGCTCCATAGAGAGCAACTGATAAACAACAGTGAAATCTGAAGCTGGCTGACCCGCACGATTTTGACGCGTGCGCTCATCGATCGCAAACAGATCGTAGAGCATAGAAAACTGGGGTTTGAGGGATCTTAAAACGTCAGACAAAAGGGATCTAGGCACCCACAGTGTCAGAATGGAGTCGGCCGTTGATTGGACAATAAACTGCTCCTGCCCAAACTGGCGATACAAGGTTTCTTCTACTTGGCTATGAACCATTGATTCAGCCGTCTGCATTTAACCCTCTCAGTGTGTTGTTGGGACCCTAGCTGTTTTTCGGTTCCCTTAATTCGGTTGCCTGAATGCGTTGCGCGGTAAGTTCATCACGCTTGCTGATTTTGGCCGGCTTGACGATCGTTTGATCCCCTGCGGCCCAAGTAATAGGACGCCGCTCCTTGCCAATCGATTCTTGAAGCATTATCAAGCCCTGCATGAGAGCTTCTGGTCGAGGTGGACAGCCGGGGACATAAACATCTACTGGAATAAACTTGTCCACACCCTGCACCACGGAATAAATATCGTACATGCCACCAGAGTTAGCACAGGACCCCATAGAGATGATCCACCGAGGCTCTAGCAGTTGCTCATAAAGGCGCTGAATCACTGGCGCCATTTTTAAAAAACAGGTCCCTGAAATAACCATCAAATCCGCTTGGCGCGGCGTGGCCCGAATAACCTCAGAGCCAAAGCGCGCTATATCATGTCGACTCGTAAAAGAAGTCGCCATCTCAACATAGCAGCAAGAAAGACCAAAATTGAACGGCCATAAGGAATGGGCGCGGCCCCAAGCAACTAAATCTTCAAGTTTGGCAAAGGCTACATTACGCTTAACCTGCTCTTCAATGAAGTCTTCGCTTTGGCCAACCACATTGCCCTGTTCGGGCCTCGTTAAACTCCAATCCATTATTTCACCTCAGCCAATTTTTGCGCTTCTTTTAATCCAACGCGAGTTTTATTACCCCAGTCCAACGCACCAGACCGCCACTCATAAACTAGTGCCAAACCTAGTATTGCGATAAATATCACCATCGATAGATAGCCCTGCCAACCGAGTTCAAAAAAGGCTATCGCCCAGGCAAAGATAAAGACGGTTTCCAAATCGAAAATAACGAAGAAAATGGCTACCAGATAGAATTCGACCGAAATACGAATTTGCGAGCCACCGACAGAAACAATACCTGACTCAAACGGATCGTTGGTCGCTGCTTCACGACGCCTTTGTCCGAGCAACCAAGAAAGTACCAACATAGTGATTACTAGAAGAATCACCATGACAAAATAAACCGCCAGCGGCCAAATTTCATTAGCGTAGGAATTAACCACTAAGACTCTCCATCAATGAAGTATTGACATGCAGCATTACTGACAGGAAAAATAATTATTAAATCAAAAAAGTATCTGACCATCTGAGACAGACGATAAAGAGGGCTGTAAAAAGAATAATCCTTGTACAGTTTTCGTGGCATAAAATACCCCAAACGTATGGGTTTCTTTCGCCTAACAATAATATCTAGGGAAGAACCCTTTCTTGTTATTAGATCTAGCTCTTTTAAGGTACCTAACTTGTCCGATTTTGGCAAGAGCCCTGCACGCAAATAG
>LIDE01000050.1 GCA_001438605.1 SAR92 bacterium BACL16 MAG-120619-bin48
CGTTGCAACAGATTATTGCTGGGCTGGAAGCAGTTCGCGCGCCCGCTCGCCGACTCGAAGTCAAAACGCTGCCTAGCGGCGCGCACATTATTGATGACACCTACAACGCCAGCCCAGCCTCCGTGCGCGCGGCGATCGACGTACTGGCTGCAAGTCCGGGGCGTCGTGTGATGGTGTTTGGCGATATGGCCGAGCTGGGTGCCGATGCGGATGCGCTGCATGAGCAGATTGGCGCCTATGCCCTCGCGGCAGGTATCGATGCGCTTTACACAGTGGGCCGCCTAAGTGCGGCTGCCAGTGCGGTGTTTAACGGCCAGCATTTTGCCGATGCTGAATTATTAAAAAGACCTCTAGTTGAAGAGGCTAAGTGCCGCGAGCTCACTCTTCTGGTGAAGGGTTCGCGCAGTGCAAAAATGGATCTTGTAGTGGACATGCTAATGGCGGAGAAAAACTAATGTTGTTATGGCTAGCTGATTATTTAAGTGAGTTCTACAGTCCCTTCTCTGTGGTGAAATATCTCACATTGCGTGGCATTTTTTCTGTGATCACAGCGCTGGTCATCTGTTGGGTGCTGGGCCCGCGCGTGATTAGGTTGCTCAATAGTTTGCAGATGGGACAGGCGATCCGCAGTGATGGCCCGCAGAGTCATCTAAGCAAAGCGGGCACTCCAACTATGGGTGGCGCACTTATTTTGCTGGCCATTTTCATCAGTACATTGCTCTGGGCCAATCTTGAGAACCAGTATGTCTGGGTGGTGCTCGGTGTCACCTTCAGCTTTGGTCTGATTGGCTGGGTCGACGACTACCGCAAAGTGGTTCAGAAAAATCCGCGTGGTCTGCCCGCAAAGTGGAAATATTTTTGGCAGTCTCTCTTTGGTCTGGCGGCGGCGCTTTATCTATTTTATACAGCATCATCAACTGAAGAGCTGGCGCTGATCGTGCCATTTTTCAAGAACGTGGCGATCAATCTTGGGCCGCTGTACATCCTCTTTACTTATTTTGTCATTGTTGGCACCAGCAACGCAGTTAATCTAACCGACGGTCTCGATGGCTTGGCGATACTGCCCACTGTGCTGGTCGGCGGTGCCCTTGGCGTGATGGCGTATCTCACCGGTAACTATCAGTTCGCCACGTACTTGCATATTCCCTTTATCAGCGGCGCTGGCGAACTGCTTATTTTTACTGGCGCGCTCTGTGGCGCTGGCCTTGGATTTCTCTGGTTCAACACCTATCCCGCCATGGTCTTTATGGGTGATGTGGGTTCGCTCGCCCTCGGCGCAGCGCTGGGTGTCATTGCCGTGATTATTCGCCAAGAAATTGTTCTGGCCGTGATGGGGGGCGTGTTCGTGGTTGAGACGGTCTCGGTTATTTTGCAGGTGGCCTCGTTTAAATTAACCGGCAAACGCATTTTTAGAATGGCACCACTGCACCACCACTACGAATTAAAAGGTTGGCCAGAGCCGCGCGTAATCGTGCGCTTTTGGATTATTACCGTGGTGCTAGTCCTGCTGGGACTGGCAACCTTGAAGCTTAGATAAACAGAGTTACTTAACTACCCATGTTGAATGCAGCAATGACAGATATGATCGCGACAAATCGCACAACCGCAATCCTTGGCATGGGTGCCACGGGGCTGTCGGTTGCGCGCTATTTGTCGGCCATGGGTCAGTCATTTGTGATTGCCGACAGCCGCCAGCAGCCACCCAATCTTGCCACCGTTCAGCAGCAGTATCCCGATGCGCCCTTGATGGTTGGCCCCTTTGCGGACGACCTGCTGTTGGGTTTTGACACAGTTGTGGTAAGCCCCGGTATTTCTCTTGCCGAGCCTGCACTGGTTGTTGCGCGCCAGCAAGGTGTGCGTCTCGTGGGCGACGTTGAACTGTTTTTGGCGCAGGCCAAAGCGCCGGTGATTCTCATTACTGGCTCAAATGGCAAAAGTACGGTGACGCAGCTTGTGGGTGAGATGGCCCAGACGGCAGGTTTGAGTGTCGGTATTGGCGGCAATCTCGGCACGCCCATGCTCGATTTGCTTGACGACGCGCATCAGCTGTATGTGATTGAGGTATCCAGTTTTCAGCTGGAACTGGTCAACGATACCCGTGGCGCCATCGCTGGCTTGCTGAATATCAGCCCAGACCATATGGATCGCTACGCTAACTTGCAACAGTACCACAAGGCAAAACATCGCATTTATCGCGGCTCGAGCACGGTGATTATCAATCGCCAAGATCCCCTGACAAACCCGCTGTTGTCACAGGGCGTGACCGTGCGCAGCTTTGGCCTAAATCGACCTGATCTCGACTGTTTTGGTGTTATTGAAGAAGAGGGCGAGGTTTGGCTTGCCCGCGGCTTAGAGCTGCTAATGCCCGCTGCTGACGTTGCCATAAAGGGTAGTCACAACCGCGCTAACGCGCTGGCGGCATTGGCTCTGGGTCATGCTGCGGGCATAGATATGAGTGCCATGCTACAGACGCTCAAGGTATTTACCGGTCTTCCCCATCGCTGCGAATACGTCGCCACCATCGACCAGGCGGTGTATATCGATGACTCTAAGGGAACCAATGTGGGCGCTACGCTGGCGGCGATTAATGGCTTCGGTGAAGAGGGCAGAGCCCATCTTATTCTGTTAGCGGGCGGCCAGGGCAAGGGACAGGATTTCAGTGAGCTGAATACCCCGGTGAGTCGTTTTGTGAAGCAGGTCATTCTCTTTGGTCAAGACGCTGCACAGATCGCGGCGGCCCTCGATGGCAGCCGCCCCGTGACCTTTGTTGACTCATTGTCGGCCGCCGTTGCCAAAGCGCGCGCCGTGGCGGAAGCGGGCGATATCGTGTTGCTGTCGCCAGCCTGTGCGAGCTTCGACATGTTCAGCGGGTTTGAGGATCGCGGCCGCAGCTTTAAACGCGAAGTGCTGGCGGTGGCATCATGAATATCACCATGCCATTCAATTATTCAGGTATCGCTAAGCATGCGTGGCATATCGACCGCCCCTTGCTGCTCGCGGTGCTAGCGCTGTTGTCAGTGGGTCTGCTGATGGTTGCCTCGGCGTCATTTAGTTATGCCGCGCACAACTTCTCTGACGAATTTTACTTTGTTAAGCGACATGCTCTGTATTTAGTGATCGCCCTCGGCGCCATGATGGTTACTTTTTTCACCCCGCCAAAACTCTGGTCGGACTACAGCCGTTTGTGGATGTTGCTGGCAATTGTATTGTTGGTGATTGTGCTTATTCCCGGTATTGGCCGCGAAGTGAACGGCAGCCGTCGCTGGCTATCTCTTGGGGTGATGACATTACAGGTGTCAGAACTGGCCAAGGTCGCTGTGGTCGTTTTTATGGCTAACTACTTTGCGCAATACAAAGAAAATTTCGGCGACGATTGGCGCGACTGGGCTAAACCTCTCGGGTTGCTCATGGTGCCGCTGTTTTTGCTGTTGATGGAACCCGATTTTGGTTCGATTGTTGTGCTCACGTGTACCTTTATGGTGATGCTGTTTTTGGCTGGGACTAAGCTCACGCACTACCTAGGTTTAGTGTTTGTAGGTTCGGCGGCGCTCTACGGCTTTGCGGCGGCGGCGCCTTATCGTATGGCGCGCCTTGCGACATTCCTCGATCCATGGTCTGACCAGTTCAACTCAGGCTACCAGTTAACGCAGTCGCTGATTGCCTTTGGCCGTGGGGAATGGTTTGGCGTCGGTCTCGGTCAGTCCGTGCAGAAAATGCTCTATTTGCCCGAAGCACACACAGATTTCGTGTTCGCTATTTTTGCTGAAGAGTTTGGGTTTGTCGGTGTGCTCTGCCTGGTCAGCCTCTATGTGTTACTGGTGTTAAGAATCTTCCGTCTGAGTAAAAAAGCCATCGCCCAAGAGTACTGGTATGGCGCATTTTTACTGATTGGTTTCGGCTTTCTGATTAGCGGGCAAACCTTTGTCAATCTCGGTGTCAACTCGGGATTGCTGCCAACCAAAGGACTCACCCTGCCATTTGTCAGTTACGGCGGCAGTAGCCTGCTCGTGACCTGCGCCATGATTGGCTTAGTGTTGCGTATCGGCCATGAATTACACGGTGATACCCAAGTGGTTAGGAGGGTGCGTCGTGGCAACTAATTTACGCAAAAAAGTGATGATTATGGCTGGTGGTACCGGCGGGCATGTATTCCCCGCTCTGGCCGTTGCCGATGAGCTGCGAGGCTTAAACAGTGACGTGGCATGGCTGGGCACACGCGCCGGTATCGAGGCAGACCTCGTGCCTGCCCATGGCATAGCGCTGCATTATTTAACGATTGAGGGTATTCGCGGGCGTGGTCTGACGGCGCTGTTAAAAGCACCGCTGCAGCTGTGGCGCTCGATTCGACAAGCACTGAAACTGCTCGCTGATTACCAGCCAAGCGTGGTGTTAGGCATGGGCGGTTTCGCCTCAGGCCCCGGCGCAGTAGCGGCGTGGTTGAAGGGCATTCCTGTTGTTATTCACGAACAAAATTCTGTGGCAGGCACCACCAATCGGCTCGTCGCCGTGATTGCGCGCCGCGTCATGCAGGGCTTCCCCAAGGTCTTCAGCCAGGGCGAATGGTGTGGCAACCCTGTGCGCAAGAATATCGAGGATCTCCCCAGCCCTGATCTGCGCTTTGCTAAGCGTCATGGTCCCGCACGGCTTTTAGTGCTCGGCGGTAGCCGTGGCGCGGTGGCGATTAATCAACTGGTGCCCAACGCTTTGGCGCTAATCGATCCGGCCCTGCGGCCAGAGGTGATGCATCAAACCGGTAAAGCCGACTGCGAGGCCACCGCTGCTCGCTATGAGGTATCGGGTGTCAAGGCAGAGGTTGTGCCCTTTATTGACGATATGGCTGCAGCCTACAGCTGGGCTGATTTTGCCATTTGTCGTGCCGGCGCCCTCACCGTCGCCGAGCTGACCTGCGCCGGTCTCGGCGCTGTGTTAATTCCATTTCCCCACGCCATTGACGATCACCAAACTGTGAATGGCAAGCTATTGGTTGAGCAGGGCTGTGCACTCATGATGCAACAAAAAGAGACGACCGCTGAAGGGTTGGCGTGTCACATTACCGCTCTCTGCGACAGTGCCAGCCAGCGTCTCGACATGGCTATGCGCGCCAGAGAATTAGCCAAAACAGGCGCCGCGCGTCGCGTCGCTGATGTCTGTCTGGAGGTGGCCCGTGCATAACGCTGCTTATTTCCAGCCCCCAGAAATGCGCAGAATCCGCCGTATTCACTTTGTCGGTATCGGCGGCAGTGGCATGTGCGGTATCGCCGAGGTGCTGTTAAACCAGGGTTACGAAATCTCCGGTTCGGATATTAATCAGAGCGCAACGATCAAGCGCCTGACGGATGCTGGCGCCCATGTCTTTATTGGCCACCGCGCAGAAAACATTGACGGCGCACATGTGGTGGTTAAATCGTCTGCCGTGACCCTGTCCAACGCTGAAATCGCCGCGGCGCACCAGCAGGGCATACCCGTGGTCCGTCGCGCTGAGATGCTGGCCGAGTTGATGCGCTATCGTCATGGTATCGCGGTGGCCGGCACTCACGGCAAAACCACAACCACCAGTCTTATTACCGCCATTTTGGCTGAAGACGGCCGCGACCCGACATTTGTGGTTGGTGGTCGCGTCAACAGTGCAGGCACCAATGCCAAGCTCGGTGGCAGCCGCTATCTGGTTGCGGAAGCGGATGAGAGCGACGCGTCCTTCTTGCACTTGCAGCCGATGGTCGCGGTAGTTACCAATATCGAAGCGGATCATATGGAAACCTATGACTTCGATTTCAGTCGCCTAACCAAGACCTACATTGAATTTCTGCACAATTTGCCCTTCTACGGGTTGGCGGTCATGTGTGTTGACGATCCTGTGATTCGCGATTTATTGGTTGCCGTAGCACGACCGCTGTTGACCTATGGGTTTAGTGATGATGCCGCCTATCGCATCCGCGACCTCGTCGCCGAAAAGCGCCAGTGCCACTTTGTTGTTGACCGTCCCGACGGCATGGCTCCCCTGCACATTACCTTGAATATTCCCGGACGCCACAATGCGCTCAACGCTGCCGCAGCTATTGCCGTTGCCAGTGACGAAGGTATTTCCGACCGAGCCATTATTGAAGGCTTGAAAAGTTTTGCTGGTGTTGGTCGACGCTTTGAAGTTTATGGCGACTACCCCCTTGCCAGCTCAGGTCACGCCATGCTGGTTGATGACTATGGTCACCATCCAACTGAACTCAAAGCTACCATTGATGCCGTTAGAGCGGGCTGGCCCGATAAACGATTGGTGATGATCTTCCAACCCCACCGCTATACCCGCACCCGCGATCTCTATGAAGACTTTGTCAAAGTGCTGGCAGAAGTCGATGTATTGATTGTGCTCGCCGTTTACGCCGCCGGTGAAGAGCCGATTGCGGGCGCGACTAGTAAAAATCTCTGTGGCAGCATCCGTCAGCGCGGTGCCGTCGATCCAATTTATGCCGAAACCATCGAAGAAGTCCCCGAGCTGTTGCGCGAGATTGTCCGCGACAATGACTTGGTCATTACTCAGGGTGCCGGTAGCGTCAACAAACTCGTCGCACTGCTCGCCGATGGCGGACTGGGTGCTGTAACCGCGCAGGAGGGAGTGCAATGAGCGCCAAAACCAACCCTGCCATGATTGAAACCTTTGGTCGCGTAGGCTTGCTCTACGGCGGTCGCTCCTCCGAGCGCGAAGTATCGCTGATGAGTGGGCAAGCGATTCACAAGGCCCTTTTAGAGTTGGGTATTGACGTCGTGGCAATTGATGTAAGTGATGACTTACTGCAAGTTTTGCCCCGTTATAATTTAGACCGTGTTTTTATTGCACTGCATGGTCCCGGCGGCGAAGATGGCACGCTGCAAGGCGCCCTCGAATACATCGGACTGCCCTATACCGGCAGTGGCGTAATGGCCTCGGCGCTTGCCATGGATAAAATGCGCTGCAAGCAGCTTTGGCAGGGCATAGGGCTGCCAACCACAGATTTTGCACTGTTGCACAGCGAGTCCGACTGGGCGGCTGTGTTGGCCAAGTTGGGCGGCAAAGTCATGGTTAAACCAGCTTGTGAAGGTTCTAGTATCGGCATGAGCCGCGCCCAGACCGCCGAAGAATTAAAGACTGCGTGGCAGGGTGCCGCCAAATACGCCGCCAGTGTGATTGCAGAGCCACTCTTGCCCGGCCCCGAGTACACCGTGGCCATTCTTGACGGACAGGTTTTGCCCTCTATTCGTATTGAATCCAATGCTGAGTTTTATGACTATCAGGCGAAATATTTCTCCGAGCAAACCCAATACCTCTGCCCCAGCGAACTCTCTCCAGACCGTGAAGCGCAGCTGCAGCAGCTCTGTCTCGCTGCGTTTGACGCCGTGGGCTGCACTGGTTGGGGTCGCGTCGATGTGATGGCTGATGCCGAAGGGCGCTTTCAGCTGCTTGAAGTCAATACGTCTCCCGGCATGACCAGTCACAGCCTAGTGCCGATGGCAGCAAAAGCAGCCGGAATAAGCTTTAACCAATTAGTTCAGAAAGTGTTGGAGGCGTCCCTCTGATGGCAAGACAAGAGCGCCGTGGTGCCAATCGCCCAGCAACCGCTGAAGCCCGTCCTATGGCAGGTGCGCTGGTGGCCAATCTGTCGCGGGTCGTCCTAGCGCTCGTCATTGGCATTGTCGCGTACGGTTCGAGCTTGCTCTACCGAGAGATCGATAAGCCCCTGACCAATGTCACCATCGGTGGCAACTTTACGTTTTTGCAAACGGCAGAGCTAACCAAGCTGGTTGCCAGTGAAGTTGACGGCGGCTTTCTCAGTGTTGACTTGGAGCATCTGAGCGACGTGTTGCGCGCCAACCCGTGGGTTGAAGAGGTTCGATTGTCACGCCAGTGGCCCTCCATGCTGAAAGTGGAAGTTGTTGAGCAAGTGCCAATCGCCCGCTGGGGTGAAAAGGGCTTCCTCAACCAATTGGGCGAAGAGCTATTGATTGCCAATAACAGCAATCTCAGCGCTCTGCCAGTGCTGCGCGCCGAGTTTGGCAGCTCCAGAGAAATGATGGAAAAGTATCAGCTGATGGCCGAACTGCTCGCCCCCACTGGACTGAAAATTATTGAGCTGCGCCGCGACAATCTCGGTGTCTGGTTTATTGAAACGGCACCCGGAGTGCGCCTAGTGGTCGGTCGTGACCAAGTAAGTGAAAAGCTTCGACGATTTAACCGTGTTTGGGCCGAAGGCCTGAGCCAACAACTAAAAAACATCAAAACAATCGACCTGCGCTACCCCAACGGTCTCGCGGTTGCATGGAAAGACGGCATCACCATGGCAGCGCAGGAAAACATTCAAGAAAAAGGGAAAGCAGGCACTGTTCAGGCATGACAGAGAACTGGCGAGGAAAAAGTATGGCTACTACACATGAAGAAAAAATGATCGTTGGCTTGGACATTGGCACCTCCAAAATTGTTGCTATTGTCGGCTCGGTCAATGCGCGCGGCGATTTAGAAATTATCGGCACCGGCAGTTATCCCTCGTCTGGGCTGAAAAAAGGCGTCGTGGTCAATATTGAGGCCACCGTCAACTCTATACAGCGGGCCATTGAAGAAGCTGAGTTAATGGCTGGATGCTCAATCCACTCCGTCTACGCAGGTATCGCCGGCAGCCATATTCGCAGTCTCAACTCTCACGGTATCGTCGCCATCCGCGACCGCGAAGTTCAGGACCTCGATGTTGACCGCG
Organism: SAR92 bacterium BACL16 MAG-120619-bin48; assembly: GCA_001438605.1. GTDB lineage: Bacteria > Pseudomonadota > Gammaproteobacteria > Pseudomonadales > Porticoccaceae > HTCC2207. The sequence goes on from LIDE01000050.1 coordinate 8,718, forward strand.
TGATCGATGCAGCGCGAGCAGTAGCCATTCCCGCCGATCAAGAGATCCTGCACGTTCTGCCCCAGGAATTTATTATCGACAGCCAAGAAGGTGTTCACGAACCCATCGGAATGTCGGGCGTGCGCCTTGAAGCCAAAGTGCACTTGGTCACCTGTGCCGCCAACGCTGCGCAAAATATCAAAAAGTGCATTCGCCGCTGCGGTCTTGAAGTTGACGACATCGTTCTCGAACAACTCGCCTCGAGCTATGCGGTGCTGACGAAAGACGAAAAGCAGCTCGGTGTCGCGCTCATCGATATCGGCGGTGGCACCTCCGATATCGCCATCTTCACCGAAGGCGCCATTCGCTACACCGGCGTTATTCCAATTGCCGGCGATCAAGTGACCAATGACATCGCCATGGCGCTGCGCACACCGACAGCCCATGCCGAAGAATTAAAAATTAAATACGCCTGCGCGCTGGCCAAACTTGCCCGTCCCGAAGAGACCGTCAAGGTGCCCAGCGTCGGTGAGCGCGAAGCCCGAGACCTCTCCCGTCAGGCACTGGCAGAAGTGGTTGAGCCGCGCTACGACGAGCTGTTCACGCTGATTCAAGCGGAGATCAGACGCAGTGGTTTTGAAGAATTAATTGCCGCCGGCATTGTATTAACCGGCGGTAGTTCAAAGATGGAAGGCGTTGTTGAACTGGCAGAGGAGATCTTCCACATGCCTGTTCGTATTGGCGCCCCCGTCAGCGTTAAAGGGTTGTCGGACATTGTCAATAATCCGATTTACTCAACAGGTGTCGGCCTGCTGCACTACGGCGCGCAAGCGCAACTCAAAGAGAGTCTCAGCGAGTCTCCGAGAGGGCCGACCAAAGGCTGGTTTAGTGGTTTTAAAAGTTGGATACAAGGTGGTTTGTAAAGGCCGGCAGGCTATGACGGCTTAAGTTTTTTTAATTGTGAGGCGCAACTAAGGGGTAATTTATGTTTGAACTAGTAGACAGCATTCCAAAGAATGCAGATATCAAAGTAATCGGGGTAGGCGGTGGTGGCGGTAACGCAGTGCGCCACATGATCGAAAACAGTATCGAAGGCGTGCAGTTTATTTGCGCTAACACCGATGCTCAGTCCCTCAACGATCTAAGCGATGCCACCATCCTGCAGTTGGGTGGATCATTGACCAAAGGTCTTGGCGCAGGTGCCAATCCAGAAGTCGGCCGCCAGGCAGCGCTAGAAGATAAAGAGCGTATTGCGCAAGCGATTGAAGGCGCAGATATGGTCTTTATTACAGCAGGCATGGGCGGTGGTACCGGTACCGGTGCAGCGCCAGTAATTGCTGAAGTTGCCAAGCAAATGGGCATTCTCACTGTGGGTGTGGTCACGCGTCCATTCGCTTTTGAAGGCCGCAAGCGCATGGAAATCGCCAATCAAGGTATCGCCGCCTTAAAAGAGCGCGTTGACTCCTTGATTATCGTGCCAAACGAGAAGCTGCTGCAGGTACTGGGCAAAGACATGACGGTATTAAATGCCTTTAAACAAGCCAACAATGTTCTGTACGGCGCTGTTCAGGGTATTGCCGATTTGATTCTGCTCGAAGGGTTGATCAACGTCGACTTTGCGGACGTTCGCACAGTCATGTCAGAAATGGGCATGGCGATGATGGGTACAGGCGAAGCAAGCGGTGAAGATCGCGCAGTTGTCGCCACTGAAATGGCCATCAAGTGCCCGCTGCTTGAAGACGTTAATTTGCAGGGCGCAAAAGGTATTCTGGTTAATATCACCAGTGGCTACGACCTGACACTGGGCGAATTCGAAGATGTCGGTAACATTATTCGCGACTTCTCCGACGACGATGCAACCGTGATTGTTGGTAGCGTGTTCGATCCAAGCCTCACTGACAAGCTGCGCGTGACTGTGGTTGCCACAGGTCTCCGCGAAGCCGGTGAAAAGCGCGGCCCCATGAGCGTTGTGGCAGGTAACCACACACCGCGCACAGCCCGCGGCGAAATTGACTACGACACATTGGTCAAGCCGACAGTGACACGACGTGGTCAGAGTATGGGTCAATCAGCAGCGCGCAAGATGGATTTGCACGCCGATCCAGAGCTTGATTATCTCGATGTACCGGCGTTTTTGCGCAAGCAAGCGGATTAATCTACGCGGCCCCTTATCACCTTCGCCTCAGATTTAAAATCTTGGTGATAAGGGGCATGTCTGGTAATATTCCTTCATTTTTAAGAGGGAAGTCTGGGCATGATCAAGCAACGCACGTTAAAAAACGTCATACGTGCAACCGGTGTGGGCCTCCACACGGGTGAAAAAGTCTATTTGACGCTGCATCCCGCTGCCCCCGATACCGGTGTTGTCTTCCGACGAACCGACCTCAATCCTCCCGTTGAAATTCACGCCATTGCTGAAAATGTTGGCGAAACGACGCTATCAACCACGTTAATGAACGGCGATGTGCGCGTCTCTACCGTCGAACACCTGCTCTCGGCCTTTGCTGGGCTGGGCATTGATAACGTTGTTGTTGATGTCTCCGCACCCGAAGTACCGATTATGGACGGCAGCGCCAGCCCCTTCGTTTTTTTACTGCAGTCAGCAGGCATCTGTGAACAAGATGTCGCCAAAAAATTTATTCGCGTCAAACGTGAAGTGACTGTTCGACAAGGTGACAAAGTCGTCAGTTTTAAGCCTTTCGATGGCTTTAAAATCAACTTTGAAATTGATTTTGATCATCCTGCATTTAAGCACCGCGCCCTGACGGCAAGCGTCGATTTTTCCACGACGTCGTTTGTCAAAGAAGTCAGCCGCGCCCGTACTTTCGGCTTTATGCACGAGTTTGAATACCTCCGTTCAGTAGGCTTAGCCCGCGGCGGAAGCTTTGAAAATGCCATCGTCGTCGACGAATTTGAAATACTCAACGAAGACGGACTGCGCTACGAGGACGAATTTGTTAAACACAAAATTCTAGATGCCATCGGCGACCTCTATTTGTTAGGTAATAGCCTTATTGGTGAATTTAATGCCCACAAATCGGGTCATGCACTCAATAATGTGTCCGTGAGAGCATTATTGGCCGATACCGATGCATGGGAATTTGTAACATTTGTTGATAATCCGCAAGATGTGCCGATTAACTACATGAAAGCCAGTTAATAAAAAGAGAGACCAACAGGTAAGCCACTGCAGTGAAAATTATTCTTATCAGCAACAACGCAGACAAAGTCCGCACGCTCAGCTTAAACAGCTGGGCGAAAGGCTTGCTGTCTGTACTTTTGCTGGGTCTTCCGGTGGCTGCAGGCACCATGTTAGGGATCAAAATTGCCGACGGTCGTTGGGAATTGCTCTTTGAAAACAGCATCAACGAAATGCAACACGAACTTGTGGTGCAGCAGGGCGAGCTCGACGCCGGGCGCAGTGAAGTCAATCGCTCACTGTCGGCGATGACCATGAAGCTTGCCGAAATGCGCAGTCGTCTAGTGCGACTTGATGCGCTCGGTGAGCGCCTGACGCAGATAGCCAGCCTTGAAGAGGGCGAATTTGACTTCACCTCTCAGCCCGGTATTGGTGGTCCTGACACCGCGCAATCATTTGCCGAAATTGATCAGCTCAATTTACAGAGCGACCTCGCCGACCTCTTTGCCAAACTCGATGGACGCCTTGAAAGTCGCGAAGCCCAGCTTAAAATTCTTACCTCCATGATGTCAGACAAAAAGCTTCGCAAAGAGCGAACCGTTGCTGGCCGACCAGTGAGCAAAGGATGGATGTCCTCTGAATACGGCATGCGTACCGATCCTTTCCACGGCAACGAACGCTGGCACGCAGGCGTCGATTTTGCGGGTAAGGCCGGTTCCGACGTCGTTGCTGTTGCCTCGGGCGTTGTCGCCTATGCCGGCAAGCGCAGCGGCTACGGGAAGATGGTCGAGCTCAATCACAGCGATGGTTTTGTTACCCGCTACGCGCACAACGATGAAAACCTTGTCACGGTTGGCAGCCTAGTTAAAAAAGGGCAAAAAATCGCCAGCATGGGCAGTTCGGGCCGATCGACAGGTCCCCACGTCCACTTTGAAGTCTTCAAAAACGGTCGCACCGTCGACCCCGCCAGCTATATTCACAGCACCAGCCGCTGAATGCACAAATAGCGTTTCACGCGCCGTGCGGTAAGCGATATTAAAACCTCGAACGCCTCCGCGATGGATACCTGCAGCAGGTAAGCCCCTACTATCTTGTTATTTATTTATGGAAAAACGTCATGTTCGGCAATCTACTTAAAAAAGTTTTTGGCACTAAAAACGACCGCGAAATACGCAAAATGCGTAAAGTTGTCACTAAAATCAACGCATTAGAAGAGGGCCTTAGCGGTTTTGACGACGCCACTCTGCAGGCAGAAACACTGCGCCTGCGCCAAGCGCTGGAAGACGGTAAAAGTCTCGACGACATACTCCCGGAAGCCTTTGCCGTGGTGCGTGAAACTGCCAAGCGGGTTATGGGTATGCGCCACTTTGATGTGCAAATGATCGGTGGTTTAACACTGCATCAGGGTCGTATCGCTGAGATGCGCACCGGGGAGGGTAAAACGCTGGTTGCGACACTGGCCGCCTACCTCAACGCGCTGCCGGGCAAAGGCGTGCACGTTATCACTGTCAACGACTACCTTGCGCGCCGCGATGCTCAGTGGATGGCGCCGCTGTATCACGCGCTCGGGCTATCAGTTGGGGTGATTCAGTCTTATCAGGGCGGTCAGACAGCCAACTCCTTTATCACCACAGAAACCGGTGAAGGCCTGCAGCCCTGCTCGCGCAGAGAAGCCTATGCAGCTGATATTACCTATGGCACCAACAACGAATTTGGCTTTGACTATTTGCGCGACAATATGGCGCTGCGAATGGCGGACAAATCACAGCGCGGGCTCACCTTTGCCATTATCGACGAAGTGGATTCGATTTTAATCGACGAAGCGCGAACGCCTTTGGTTATTTCCGGCGCCGCACAAGACAGTTCCTCGCTCTACCGCAGCGTCAATGCGCTCACCCTAAAACTCAGCGCTCAAACCGAAGAGCAGCCCGGCGATTTCGTCGTCGACGAGAAAACTCGGCAAGTTGAATTGACAGAAGACGGCTTCCAAAAAGTTGAAGATATTTTAATAAGTGAGGGCTTACTTGCGGCAGAAGACAGTCTATATCAAGCCACCAATCTCGGCCTGTTACATCATGTGCACTCAGCGCTGCGCGCCCAAAACCTCTTTCACAAAGACGTTGAGTACATTGTTCAGGAAAAACAAGTTGTCTTAATTGACGAGCACACAGGCCGCACCATGCCGGGCCGTCGCCTCTCCGAAGGCCTGCATCAAGCGATTGAGGCGAAAGAGGGTTTGGATATTCAACAAGAGAGCCAAACACTCGCCTCAACTACGTTCCAGAACTACTTCCGTCTCTACGACAAGCTCGCTGGCATGACCGGCACCGCGGATACCGAAGCCTATGAGTTTCAGCAGATTTACGGTCTCCAAGTTGTGGTTATCCCGACCAATGTTGAGGTGTTGCGCAAAGACCTGAATGACCTCGTATTTTTGACCCAAGAAGAGAAGTTTGAAGCCGTGATCGAGGATATTGTCGAGATCACCGCTAAAGGCGCGCCAGTGCTCGTGGGCACGGCCTCCGTAGAAACCTCCGAGCTGCTCTCAGCGATGCTCACCAAGGCCAAGATTAAACACAATGTGTTGAACGCCAAGCAGCATGAGCGCGAGGCCAATATTATTGTTGAAGCTGGACGTCCCGGCGCAGTCACCATCGCCACTAATATGGCTGGTCGCGGCACCGATATTGTCTTGGGCGGCAACTTAGAAGCAGAGATTAAAGCGCTGGATAACCCCAGTGAGGCAGAGATTGAAGCTCTGCGTGCAGATTGGAAAGAGCGTCAGACCAAGGTTCTTGAGGCGGGCGGCCTGCATATCGTCGCCACCGAGCGCCACGAATCGCGCCGCATCGACAACCAGCTGCGCGGCCGCTCTGGTCGTCAGGGCGACCCCGGCGTGTCACGTTTTTACCTGTCGCTGGAAGATCCGTTAATGCGTCTTTTTGCTTCTGATCGCATGAAAAATATGATGCGCTCCATGGGTATGGAGCACGGCGAGTCCATCGAGCATCGCATGGTGACCAACGCCATCGTCAAAGCACAGCGCAAAGTGGAAGGCCGCAACTTTGATATTCGCAAGCATTTGCTGGAGTATGACGACGTCGCCAACGACCAGCGTCAAGTGGTGTATCAGCAGCGCAATGATCTGCTAGAAGATGACGATATCTCCGACGTTATCACCAATGTTCGGCAAGATGTCGTCAATTATGTGATCGATAGCTTTATTGCCCCGCAGAGTTTGGAAGAGCAATGGGACATTGAAGGGCTCGAAAAAGCGCTGGCCACAGACTTTGCCATTCAGCTGCCCGTCGCGCAGTGGTTAGAGGAAGATACGCGTCTGGATGAAGAGACGTTGCGCAGCCGTATTGCAGACATAATCGAAACCGATTATCAAACCCGCTATGCCGCCGTGGGCGCGCAAATGCGCGAAGTCGAGCGACAGATAATGCTGCAAGTACTCGACAATCAGTGGAAAGACCATCTCGCCAATATGGACCAACTGCGTCAAGGTATTGGTCTGCGGGCTTACGCGCAAAAGAACCCCAAGCAAGAGTACAAACGCGAATCGTTTGCCATGTTTGAAGCCCTGTTGAGCAATATAAAACATGAAACTATTCGTTTCTTGAGCCATATTCAGATAGCTGGCGAAGACGATATGCGCAAACTGGAAGAGCAGCGTCGTCGCGAAGAGCAGGGGCGCCAATATCAGCATGCCGAAGCGGGTTCTCTTGAGGCAGAAGGCGAGGCCGCGACTGGCCAAGCTCCGCAACCTCAGTTGCGTCAGGGCCCGAAAGTTGGACGCAATGATCCCTGTCCCTGCGGGTCAGGCAAAAAATACAAGCAGTGTCACGGACAGATATAAGTACACAAACACTGCCGCAAAAACACAGTATCTCTCAACGAGAAAGGAACAGAAAACATGGCCACAGGCAGCGATAATTTTCCCGTTATGCATCCAGTAGCGGGTTTTAAATTGGGCACCGCAAGTGCGGGAATCAAGACAATTGGTCGCAAAGACCTCGTGGTAATCGAGCTCAGTGAGCAGAGCACTGTGGCGGCACTGTTTACGCTAAACGCATTTTGTGCCGCGCCCGTAACCGTCGCCAAGCAGCATTTGGCGGCAGCGAAAACCCGTTACTTGTTAATTAATACAGGCAATGCCAACGCCGGCACTGGCGAAAGTGGCCTCGCAGATGCCCAACAGAGCTGTGCCGCCCTTGCTGCATTGCAGGGTGTTTCCGCTGCTCAAGTTCTGCCATTTTCAACCGGTGTTATTGGCCAATCGCTGCCCATGGACCGTCTATTGGCGGG
>LIDE01000051.1 GCA_001438605.1 SAR92 bacterium BACL16 MAG-120619-bin48
CTAATGCCATTGCTATCGACCAACCAGTCTTTGCGCTCAACATCTCGCGCTAAAAACCCGTAGGTTAAATCGAGGTCGAGGTAAGCCGATGAGCCGGTGGCGTTGAGGTAGTTAGCGCTGTAGGTGCTGTCAGCACTGAACCCTGAGTCACCCGATAGCATTCGGACTTGTTCATTGGCGCTTAATGTGTGACCTAAAACATGCACGCCGTTGCTGGTCATTACCTGAAAGGTGAGATTGCTGTCGTAGGGCACATCGAGCATCACATTCGCTTGGTCGGTCCCTTTTGGAATGACAAATGCTGGCGTGAGATCACTGGCTTTAACCAGCTGCGCAGCGTCTTGGCTCGGGTTGTTACCAAGGGCGAAGATGCTTGCGCCGTATTCAAAGCCGTCAAAGGCTGGCTCTGGCGCGTAGGTTAATGTCACCTTGGCTTCACCAATATTGCTGGCGCTGCCCATTACACGCATGGTCTCTGCGGTGGCAATGGCAAAGGGGTCGCTTTGCAGCAGTCGCATGCCACCTGCCGGACGAGAAATCGGTTCGATATAGAACGTTTCTCCGTCAACCGCAGGGGTTGCGACAGTGACGCTTAATCCTGCGTACTCAAACCCGCGAGCGCCAGGCGCTGCAAGCGTGACTGCGCCTGTTGCTGTGTCTTCAATGCGCCAACTGTTTTGCTCGTTGACCCATGTCATTTTGAAAGAGGCGTATGCGAAATCGTCTGGCTTGACGACACTGATAGTGATGTCGGCATTGGCATTCCCTGCGGGTGCAGTCACTTGAAATACAGGGTCAATGGCGAATAAATCTGTACCGCGCTGACCGCGCGCATCGAGACCGGAACTGTGAATTTGGTTCACTTCGGCAACCAGTGTTTGCGCCAAGTGGTCAAAACTGTCCATGGCGGGCGCTAAGGTTTGCGTGCGGAAGTTAATCAGTCCGCCGAGCATGCCGCTGTTAACTGTGCTGGCGACGCGTTTGTCGCCATAGGGCTCAATAATTAAATCAACTCGGCCGGGGTTGACGTCGTCAAACACTGCGCCTAGGTCGTAGGAGACTTTACCTTCGACCAAAATACTGCCCGCACTGCTGCCTAGCCGCGCTGTAACCAGACCTGAGGGGCTTTCCGCAACGTGAATTTTTGTGATCTCTGACATCTGGCGCAATATTCGATCGCGCTGGTCGAGCAGCACTGGCGGCTGGCTGTCGAGGGTCAGTTTTTTGTTGAGCTCTTTGTTCACAAAGGCCAACTGCTGCGTCAGGCTGTTGAGTGCGCCGACTTGAGTTTCTATGCTCTCTCGCGTTTCATTTTCGACGGCACCCAGCTGCGTTGATAACTCGCGAAAGCGCGACGCCATACCCTCTGCATCGCGCAAAAAGCTGCTGCGCAGGTTGATCGACGCAGGGTCAGCACTCAAGGCGCTGGCGGCGGCAAAAAATTGGTCAAGTGCGCTGGACAGACCTGAGCTCTGCGAGGCCATAATGTCGACAACACGGTTGGCGTAATTAATCAGCGGCTGTTGGGTAGACAACTGGCTGCTGCTGTCGCGCAAACTTGATTCTGCAAATTCGTCGTAGGCGCGTTCGATATTGTCCAATCGAGCACCCGAGCCAATAAACACTGTGCCCTGCTGGCTGGGGCTGTTCTCAGATGTCTCTGACACCTGACGCGAATAACCCACGGTATTGAGGTTGGCAATGTTGTTGCTGACGGTAGAAAGCGCCTGGCGATATAGTTGCGTCGCGCCTGCGCCAATCGATAGAATATCTGCCATAGCCCCCTCCTTTAAAAAATGTTACTGATAAAAATTGCTCTAACCCTGACGATTAACGGTGCTGACTGAGCGGTAAAGCTCGTGTGGCATCGCCTCGATCAAGGGGCTTGGGTGGTGCTTTTTCTGTGCTTTGTAGGGGCATGGCGACTGGCGCAGTGGCGTAGGCATCTATCGCTTTGCTCGCCGCAGTCTGGGTTTTTACCTGCTCGCTCAACCATTTGCCCATGCCGAACGTTCCGCTGCTGGCCATCACTTGCGAAAGCTCTTCGTGATACATCTGCTCAAAGGTGTCGACGCTAGACGAGCCCATCAAGTCGCTCTTTAAGGGTTCATTGGCTTCGCGCATAGACTTGAAAATCATTTGAATAAACATCGCTTCAAACTGCTGACCCACTTCCTGAGCGGCGTCTGCGTCATCTCTTTTGGCTCTGGCTTTTAGATTGCCGAGACCCGCAAAGTCGAGATAACTTTTTGCCGAGAGCGTTATATCTTGCATTTAGATCACCACCAGCTCGGCGCGCAGGCCGCCCGCACTTTTTAACGCTTCTAAAATAGCGATCAGCGACGAGGGTGACGCGCCCACTTTGTTGACTGCGTCTACGATGTCGCGAAGATCAACGCCGGGTTGGAAAAACATGTTGCTGGACGACTCGTCGATGACGATTTCACCGTTGGTCACGCCCGCTGTTACTCCGCCGCTAAAAGCATTTGGCTGGCTAATTTCATTGTTGGCTGAGACCTTTACGGAAATGGTGCCGTGGGTGACCGCAACGGCGGCCACGCGTACATTGCGATTGATAACCGCCGTGCCCGTGCGTGAGTTAACAACAATGCGCGCAGGTGGCTCGCCTGGCGTCACGTCAAGGTTCTCGATCATGCTCATAAAACTGACGCGCTGAGATGAATTAATCGGCGCCATAACAGCGATAGATACGCCATCCAAGGCACTTGCTACGCCACTACCAAACGTTTTGTTGATCTCTTCGGTGATGGCGTTGGCCGTTGAGAAATCATTATTTTTAACGTTTAGAACAATGTACTCAGTGGTATCAAAAGGTGTCTCCACGAGGCGCTCGATGGTTGCGCCATTGGGGATACGCCCTGAGGTGGGCACACCAATCTGCATACTGGTACCCGCCACGTTCTCCGAGATGCCGGTGACAGTCATGGCGCCCTGGGCTAAGGCATAGGTCTTGCCGTCGACACCGCGCAACTGGGTCATAACCAAGTTACCACCGCGGAGACTTTCAGCCACACCAATGGCTGAAACATTAATATCGATACGCTGACCGGGCTTAACAAACGCCGGCATCTCTGCCGTGACCATCACTGCGGCTACGTTTTCCAATTTCATCTCTTTTTGCGCATTCTGCGCGGCGAGAGAGGCTAACGCATCGCCAAGATCAAAATCACTGACTGGGCCATCGACGCTAACACCCAATCCAGACAGCATAGTTTTTAAACTCTGAGCGGAAAGAGGAAGATCCTTGCCGTCACCAGTGCCCGCCAAACCGACGACTAGTCCAAACCCAACCAGCTGGTTGGTGCGAACACCGGCGACATCTGTAAGATCCTTGATGCGGTCCGCAGACACGGTGGGTGCCAATAGCGCACAAAATAATACTAGCGACTTCATATTTAACATTTGTCTTGCTCCTAAAACCGCTTAAAACGGCCAGAGTTTATACAGCAGCCCCGTTCCCCAGCCCGGCCTTGACGCCTTGGCTAAGTCACCTGTCCCGCGGTAAGAAATTTGTGCATTGGCAATTCGGCGCGACAAAACGGTGTTGTCAGGCTGAATGTCCGCTGGCCGGATAATGCCTTTAACGCGAATAAATTCGCTGCCTTCAGTAAGCGCTAATTGCTTCTCACCAATGATGACCAAATTGCCATTGGCTAACACCTCGACCACCATGGCGGAGATAGAGCCATTCAGCGATGCCGCTTGACCCGCAGTTCCTTTGCCGTCGCTTGTGACGGTTCCGCCATCCAGCTTGAAATCACTGAAGAAACCGGCGCCACGACCCACTTTTTTTAAGATCGTGTCTTTCTGAGCAATGGTGAAGATATCGTTGGCGGCTTCTCTGCTGGTTGAAATATCGGTGGTTCGCGAGGCCTGCGTTGTTTCACTTAACAGAACCGTTATGAGGTCGCCGACGCGTATTTGGCCGCCTTGATAGCTACGCAGATCGCCAAACAACCCCATGCCATTATCAAAGATTGCGCCTGAAGCTTGCGCTTTCGGTGCTGCAGGCGCGGGTTGTACAGGGGCAAACTGCGCGGTCGGGGTGAGGTCTGGCTGTGAGGCGCAGGCTGTCATTAGGACTGCCATGGCACTCAATATCGCTACTCGCATTCTGTTCATGAGCTGACCTTGTGAATTAGGGTTATAAATTGTTATTCAAGAAACGTAACATGCCGTCTGCAGCAGAAATCGCTTTTGAGTTAACTTCGTAGGCGCGCTGAGTCTCGATCATGTTGACCATCTCTTCGACCACGTTGACGTTTGATGCTTCTAGTGCGCCCTGCATCAACATGCCTGCACCATCTGCACCGGGCAACGCGACAAGCGGATCGCCGCTGGCATTGGTCTGTTGCATCAAGTTGCGGCCGATCGGCTGGAGGCCGGAGTTGTTGACAAAGCGTGACAACTGCAACTGACCAATCTGGCTAGAACCGCCACCGTTGGCCAATTCAACGGTCACTATGCCGTCGCGACCAATGGTCAGGCTGGCAGCATTCGGCGGTACCGTAATGGCGGGCAGAATTGCTTGGCCGCCCGCAGTCACTAGGTTGCCTTCTGCGGATAGCTTAAAGGAGCCATCGCGACTGTAGGCGATGGTGCCATCGGCTTGTTGCACCGAGAACCATCCGTCACCAGAAATCGCCAGATCAAGGGCATTTTCGGTGGTGATAATGTTGCCTTGACCATGCAGTTTTTCTGTCGCAACAACACGGGTACCGGTACCGAGCATCAAGCCTGTTGGCGTCTGCGATTCCGCATCAACCTGACCGCCTGCCGGAACAACGTTTTGATAGAGTAAATCTTCAAACACGGCGCGATCTTTCTTGAAGCCGGTGGTGTTGACGTTGGCCAAGTTGTTGGAAATAACTGACATGCGCGTTTGTTGCGCAGTCAGGCCAGTTTTAGCAATCCAAAGTGATGCATCCATTATTTATATCCTCTTGCGGTACGCCAGCGGGCCTACGACGTTCTCATCATTGTTGACCCAGCCTCGTCGAGGGTCTGGGTTTCATTTACCAGCTTCAGCTGCAACTCGAACTGGCGGCTAAAATCGAGCATCTTTACCATGGTGGCAACGGGGTTGACGTTACTGCCTTCAAGTGCGCCTGAGGCAACACTTGCCGGCTTGGGCCCAGTGGTAAAGTCTCGCCCTTTTAACGCCTCGGCGCGCGGCTCAAATAAGCCATCTGGGCGACGCACCAATTGTGTTTCACTCGCATCTCGCAGCATCAATTTACCTACCTCAATGGCGGGCACATTCGGCTCTGAAGGTATGGATGCAAAGACGGTTCCATCGGGGCTGATACCCAAAATATTGCCAAGAGGTACACTGATGGGACCACCCTCGCCAAGAATCAGATGTCCTGCTGCGTTCTCAATCAGCCCTTCACCGTTCACCCGCAAATCACCGCGGCGGGTAAAGGCAGTGGCGCCATCAGCCGTCTGAACACCTAACACTGTCTTATCATTCATTGAAATATCCAGTGCGCGTCCAGTACTGATAGGCGTGCCGGGGCTTAGATCAATGATGTCTTTGATCACGAGACCTGGCTGGAAACGCGAATCGAAGCCGGGGCCTTCAATTTTCACTGCCGAAGAAGCAATCTGAAAACTGTCCTTAAAGCCAATCGTCGAGACATTGGCAAGAGCGTTGGTAATTGCCGCCCTCACCGTTCCCTGGCTTTGCATGGCGGACAGTGCTGTGTAAGCTAATTTATCCATTTCAGATTCCTCTTATGGCCGCGTAGGTTTAACCGCGGATCTGGATAATGGTCTGGGTCAACGATGAACTGGTTTCAATCGCTTTCGCATTCGCTTGGAAATTTCGCTGAGCGGTAATCAAGTCAACCAACTCGGCGGTCAAATCCACGTTTGAGCGCTCTCGAGCACCCGCTCGAATGGTGCCAAAACCGGCTGAACCAGGCTCACCGTAAGTAGCTTCTCCCGATACTGATGTCGCGTAGTAACTGGTATCACCCACCTGACGAAGACCTTTTGGCGTGGCAAAGTTAGCCAAAATAATTTTGCCCAATGACTTTTGCGAGCCGTTTGAATAACTGGCCACGACCAGTCCGTCGTCACCAATATTCACCCCCACCAAGTCACCTTCTGGCGCTCCGTTCTGAGACTGGCTCAAAACAGAAAATGGGCTGTTAAACTGGGTACTGTTGTCGTAATTCAGCGTGATATCACCACCGGTGATACCCGCACTCTCTAACTTAACCCCAGCAACTGGGGATACAAGCGAACCACTGGTATCAAAGGTCAGTTCACCTTTGTCCAAGAAAATCGGCGTCCAGTATGGAACGTCGTTGGAATCGAACTCGCCGCCGTCAGTCGTCTCAACCCAATCGCCATCTTTTGTCTGCGTGACATAGACAGTGCTCGTGCCTCTAGTATCTGGGAACAATTCGATAAAGGTCGATGCAGAACCAAACCCTGGGTTAATATTCTCAAGGCCCCAGTCAGCATGGCCGGCAACCTGAATAAACGAGTTATCGGTTGTCGTTGAACCGGTGATCTGCAAGGTTTCTGTTGCATCTTGGTACGACACAGTTATGCCTGACACGGAGCGACCTAGAGAGTCGGCCATGAGGTTAATTTTTTCTTGCAAGTGCTCAGTGAATGTTCCGATTGAATAAAGTCCTTCGATCAATTCAATTTGAGCAGAGATGGAATCAATAATGACCGTCATCGAGCGATTGTCAGCGTTCACCGAAAACGATTTGCGTGGATCAATGCCCATCGGGTTACCGGTGACGACCGCAGGTGTTGATACCTGACCGCGAACGGCTGGGACGTTGTAAATTTGTGATGTCTCTGGCTCAATCACGTTGCCAAGCTCTGAAATGCCAAACATTTCAGTAGCCAGCGTTCGCTTGGCATCGGTTGCCAAGGTTCCATCAGCAGCGGCCAGGTTTATCGCGAGACTTGAGGTATCGCCGGTGGTTCCTGAGGAAATCGTAAATGCGCCCTCAGAATAAGTCACTTTCATACCAAAACGCTGATCGCGAGTAGCACAAATATTGGTGCCGTTTGGCAATACGCCACGAAGCAGCGTGTCAGCTTCATCCCGATCAAGCGGTAATAACAGGTTACCAAACGTCGATGGATCGGCGGCATCAAACGTTTTCTGAGCGGGCAGCCCAAAAAGGTTATTGCCGGTCGTAGGCGATCCAGAATTTAAATACAACGGATCTGTAGAGCTACCGGCTTGAATAAAACGGAAGCCTTGGTTAGCAAAGTCGTAGCTCACTGAAATGTCAGAGAAGTCAGCTGAGTTAGCTAAGGCTTGGTTAATCGCAAAAGCTAAGGGCTCTGCTGCAACAATACCATCCCAACCAGCGGCGTCCGCTGCAACGCTTGTGTACTGCGCAAGAACAGTCGGGATATCAAGAGTAATTGTCTGGGCGCCATCGACACCGCGACGAATAGTCAGCGACTGGCTTGACGCGGCAGAAAGATCAAATTTCTTACCATCGCCAAAGCGCTCATTAATAATATTGGTAAGTTCAAAGGCGATCTCAGCTCCAGACAAAGGTGTCTGAGTGCCGGCAAGATGCTCAAGACCGATACTGACAGGTGTCGAATCATCGATGTTCAGGGTAAATATGCCCTCAAGCTGTTCGCGGGTGAAGACAGTGAAATCAACACCGTCACTGTTATTGGTTAAGTTGAGATCATCGGCATAGGTCGTGTCATCACCAATCATCAGCTTTGCGCTCGCAGGCACAGATGGAGTCGGTTCAGACAGCACGTCGTAAGAGTACTTCTTATAAAGAGTACCCTGCGTAATCAGGTATTTTTCACTGTCAGCACTGGTACTTTGCAGTTCCAGCAGCTCAGAGCGAGTTTTCAACTCGCCGTACTTGTTAATGAAGTATTGGTCGCCCGCTGTGTCTGACGCCTGAATCAGCGCAGTGTCGACAGGCTTGTCATCGATATAGACATAGGTCTGCCACTTGTTGAAGGGCGAGTCAGCTGTCGCATTAGCGGTCTTGACGTAGTAAATCGTTGCCAAGTTTGCCGACCCCGATGTGCCGTAGACGGTCAGAGACGTTGTTTTGTGGTAAGTCTCTGGCTTGTCCGGATTAAAGGTTGCAGTGATCGGCGTTACTTCCGACGGCAAGTTCAAACCCAACTCGACTTGAGTGGTTGGCAAGAACTCGGATACCGTGGAGCGCGGAATTGTCAGCGCGCTAGGATCAACGCCAAAGTCCGCCTTGTTAGTCGAATCCACCGGCAGAGACTGCAATGCTTGACCAGCACTGTTAACCATCTGGTTCTGCTCGTTGAGCATAAAGGCGCCGTTGCGCGTGAAGATTTTAGTGCCGTCTGACGACTCAAGTGGGAAAAATCCGTCACCAGTAATGGCCAAATCCAGCGAGTTTGCAGAGAATTCGATGTTGCCCTGACTGAACTCTTGGCTCACCTCTTTGAGCGACACACCGCGGCCCACAACACTGGACGCTTTTTCCAATGGTGATGTCGCAAAAATATCGCCGAAGTCTGTGTCAGATCGCTTAAAGCCACCGGTGCCGGAGTTGGCGATGTTGTTAGATGTCACGGCCAGCTGAGTAGTAGCGGCATTTAGTCCTGTTAATGAGGTATAGAATGACATAGATTATTTCTCCAATTGCATTTAAATTCTTTAATTAAATTGCGATTCTTTCAATTTCAGCGAGAGCGACAAAAACGCCATCGCCAACTTCAAGGGTTATTTGTTGTGCGTTCGGGTCCCAGCTAACACTCTTTACATCTGCCATGGTTGTCACTGGCACTGTTTCAAGCTTGCCATTCACAACAGCACTCGCGGCCATCATGTAGCTGCCTTCAGGTACGATAGTCCCGGAGCGATCGCGGCCATTCCAGTTCAATTCCGCGCGGCCGGGCAATTTACCGCCTTGGGTGTCACGGTAGATAAGCTCACCCGTTGTCGGGTTGTAAACGCTAAAAATAATTGATTCAGCGCCACGGTCGAGGTTGATTGAGCCTTGAGTAATTTCACCATTGCCGCCGGTGAAGTGACCACCCGCAACCTGCACCTTCTTGCCAACCAAGTTAGCGCCTGCAACCATTTGATCTTGACGCATGCCGCTGACCATATTGTCCAGAGAACCCTGCATACCTTTAATGCCCTCGAGGGACGAAAACTGTGCCAATTGCGAGACAAACGCTTCGTTAGCCATCGGGTCGAGAGGATTCTGGTTTTGCAGTTGAGCGGTAAAAAGCGTTAAAAAAGCATCTTTACCCAGCTCGTCCTCGCCATACTTAACGGTCTTTTGTTGTTCGAGATACTGGTCGCTGGTGAGAAACGCTGTGTCAGTGACTGTGCTTACCATGATGTTTTACCTTACGCTTTTGTGATATCGAGGGTGCGCATCATCAGTTCGCGCGCCGTGTTTACCACTTCTACATTGTTTTGATAGCTTCTTGCTGCGCCCATCATTTCAACCATTTCTGTCACTTCGTTGACATTTGAGCTGTAAACAAAACCGTCTTTGTCCGCCAAGGGATTGCCTGGATCATGCATTTTTTTATTGAGCGCGGTGTCATCAATCATGCCTGAAATTTTTACACCGCCGATAAACTGTGAACCCTGAGTCAATTGGCTCTGTTTTAGCAGTGCTTCAAAAACGGGGCGCTTGGCCTTGAAGGCATCGTCCGGCGAACTTCCGACAGTGCCAGCGTTTGCCATGTTGGATGCAGTAGAGTTCATGCGTACCATCTGTGCATTCATCGCTGACGCAGCAATACCAAAAATATTATTAATCGACATGCTTATTCTCCTCGGAGTGCTTTTCGCACACCGCTGATATCATTTTCTAAAAACCGTAATGTGGCCTGATACTCTGCCGCCGCCTTACCGTAGCGCGCGTGCTCAACAGAAATCTCCACTGTGTTTCCGTCGACCGCCGTGTTGAAAGGTATGGTGTAAACCATTTCACCTTCACCCCTAGCTGCAGCAGACCCTATGTGCTTAGCATGGGTCGTGCGGATGCCATCACCCTGGTCCAAATTTTTCAAAACGTTCTTGAACTCAACGTCACGCGCCTTAAACCCTGGGGTATCAGCGTTGGCGATATTGCGAGATATCACCTCCATGCGTTGCGCGCGCAAGCTCAGTGCTTTTTCGTGTAGGCCAAAGGCTGCATCAAACATTTTCATCATCTATCCACTCAAGTTATTGAAACTTGTTCCGATATTGACAGTTACTGACTCAAAATAAGTCTCCCAACAACGTTAATGCAAAAGCAATGCCAATTACTGCATGATTGCCGCATTGGAATAACAAAATTCAATTAATTCAATGGGTTAATGATAATCAAAGCGCTCGCCACAGAAGCCTATGCCGCTTTTGTGGCATGTATTTGCCGGCGGCAATTGCCGCTATGTCGGTATTGCGTCACCCAAGTTCAGAACGCATACTGCCGTCATGAAAAATATCACTGTCCTTTTAATGGTGCTTCTAACAGCGCTCTTAAGCCTCAACGCTCACACTGATGATGCGGAGTTCTCGAGCATTGATAATCATCAACAGCTGGTCAGTCAGACTCAACATTGGGTGGCGCGCGAGCGGAATTTGGATCCGTCTCAGATTGATGTGCGCTCAACGGATCGACGGCTAAGAATCCCTCACTGTCGTGAGCCCTTTGAATTTGCGTTTGCCTTTCAGTCGAGCCAAAAGACAATTAAAGCGCAGTGCCCAGACACTGGCTGGCAAGTGTTTTTAGGCATTACAGTGCATGTGCAAAGCGAAGTACTGCGCTATCGCCACGACCTAAACGCGGGCCATATTCTCAGCCCTGACGATGTGTCCCTAGACATTATCGATAATCCTGCCGCTGGAACTATTGCCGATGTTGCTGATCTGCGCGACACAAGTCTGTTAGTTCCGGTGAAGTCCGGTGACCTTGTCTCCCGCCGGCAACTGGCCGTGATGCTAGAAGTATTCGAACTAAAGCGCGATATTCCCGCTGGCGAAATTATCAGCCGCGCCGACATTAGCGTGATCAGGCAAAGAGAGTCGTCTCTCACAGACAGTCAATCCTTCTCGCTGCAGCTTCTCGACAGTGGCGTAGCAGCGAGCAACCTAAATAAAGGTCGAATACTCTCTCGCTACGATATTAAAGAGAAACACCGAGCGTTAGTCATACAGAAAGGTCTTGCGAGGGGCCAAGTGATTACGCCCGAAAACGCTGTAATAGCAGACTATTACGGCAAACTGCCAACCGATGCGCTGTCGGACTACGACAGTGTTGAGCAAATGCACACCATCCGTAATTTGCGCGCTGGCGCAGTTCTGAGGCTGTCGGATTTGACGCCATCAAATGTCATTAATAAGGGTGATGATGTCCAGCTCTCGATCAGTAACGGCGCTCTTGAAGTGACTCTCACCATGACTGCCCTCAACAACGCGCGTTTGGAACAGCGTGTAATCTTGATGAATCCCGAATCGGGGGAAAAAATTCAAGCCGTTGCCACTGGCCCTGGGCGCGCGCAGGGACTTTAATTTAAGGTTAAAACGATTGACCTAACGACGTCCTAGGCACATAAAAATTAATTACAAATTCCGCTATAGAAAAATTAACTGCTGTCGATATACTAGATGTGAAGAAGAAACTTTGGGCTAATAGGCCCTAAAGGTAGATTAAAATGACTGACGGTATTTCAAAAGTAACAAGAGGCGCGATTGAGCTTAATACGGCTGCTGATAAAGCAAGAGCACGTAAGCCAGAGGCAGGTATTGAACCCCAAAGCGCAACAAAACACGCTTCAGCTAACGACGAAGTGATTTTCAGCAAAGCCGTAGAAACTGCTTTCTCGCGCAGTGAGTTTGACGCAGATAGAGTTGCTCAAATAAAAAGCGCTATCGCTGAAGGCAGTTATCCCCTTGACGAGCGTCGCATTGCCGAAAGCTTTGCCGCGATTGAACGCATGCTGGGCGGCAAGTAAGCAGCGAAGCCCTTGCCCTCATTGTTAAAAATAGATTTTACATTTAAAGCAGATTTTCACGGCGCGCATCCAACTGCGCGCAACACCATAAGCGCGGCGCAAGATTATCAGCCGCGCTTCTCTATAAGTGCCTTTATCCGTTATTGCGCTTTCGTTACAGCTTACTTAAACGTATGCTTGGCAAATGACTAACTCCAATACAGACTATCTCAGCCAGATTATCCACAAAGCAAATGCTCTTAAACGTTTGTTGGAAGGCGAATTCGACGCGTTAAAAAAACAAGATTTGGCGACCTTTGAAACACTGCAAACTCAAAAGATGACAGTGTTAAATTTTCTCTCAAGCGAGGAGTTGCTGGCGCAAATAAAAGCCTACAATGCCGACCCCAGCAAAGCTCAAGAGAATAGCGTTATCTGGGACCAAATGATGAATTTAATTGCTGAATGCAGAGATTTGCACCGACGCAATGAAGTGCTTATTAATCATAAATTAGACACTATTCGTGGGGCATTGCAGACAATTCAATCACCCGACCCGCTCAATAGCGTTGAAATCTATGATCGACTAGGCAAGATGCGCCCAAACCGCAACCGCAAACCTGTGGCTGACGCCTAGAACAATTCTGCCTGGAGCCACTCCCTCTAGCGGGCTAGCTTTTTTCATCGCCCGGCTGCATGCCTTTCAACCAGTACACCCACGACAAAATCACCGATACTGTCACGTATAAGCTCTCTGGAATTTCGTCATGTATTTCAAGCTGAGACAGCAGCGCCACTAATTGCGGATCTTCAGCAATGTGTATGCCCTGCTTTTTTGCCTGTTCAATAATAAGCTCCGCTAACTCCCCATCACCCTTCGCGGTCATGGCCGGCACCGAGCGCTTTCCGTACTCTAGTGCAACTGCCTGTCTTGTGCGTTTTCCGTTCATGTGCTGATATCTACCATCTGACCGCTACCGGCGACGCCCTCGCGGGACGACGGGCGCGGTGCATTTAAGACTGACAACTTTACCAAGGTAAGCCCAAAACGTTTAAGCTCATACTCAAGCTCGCTAGCCGCATTCTCTGCCATTTGCGCAACACCCGGCCGTGGTGCCCACATGGTCATTTCAATACTTCCCGCAGATTTTAAGGTAGTTTTTAACCACAATTCCCCTAAAGCCTCTGAATCAGTGTGCAAATTAATCACCCAATCGGCAGTATCGGACAGTCGGTTGATGGGGCCGCGCCGAAACTCTATAGCAACCGGATTAGCATCGACAAAAGGCATCACAAAACTGTAACTCGCCTCTCTCACTTGCTGCGCTTGCACGCTTTCAAGCTGCCTGCCTTCAATCTCATCAACAGCTCGCTCAAGCTCTCCGATAATTGGGCTCTTGGCTGGAAGCAGCCGCAACAGTGCGCGCAAGGTTTGCTTGAGATCGAGTCCCGAAGGCACTGCACCGGCTACCAGCAACGCCTCGCCAAACAAGCCTGAATTGGCTAGTCCTCGACGAATCACCTCTGGCGACAACCGGACCATGGAGTGCAGCAGCGTTAGGCGCAGTTGAGCGGCATCACTGCCGAGCTGGCCCAGCAAGCTATCAAGCCCTCCCTGCCGCATAAGAGTCGCGAGCACCGACGGCTGATCTGGACGATGAAGCAGGCTTAACAAACGAGGGGACAACGACGTAGGGCCTGCGCTAACGGCTGTTGAAGCCGCGCGGGCCACTGGCACCAACGTATGCCCGAGAGGGGACACTTTAACTCGCAATTCGATCTGATCGCCAGGCTTGAATCGGCCAGCGCCGGGCCAGTCAAGTTCCCGCTTATTGAGCACAAGTTTGAGCATATCGCCGCGCGCTGCAATAACCGCCTGAACAATCTGGCCGTCTTTTAATCCGAGATCTTTGGCCGCCTGAGCAGCAACCTGAATGGCAACTGAACCCTCAAGGAATATCGGCGTGGGACGCGCGGTGAAATTAATAAGCTCGGGACCTAACACATGAGTCGCCTATTTTTGCGTTCGCCGCCCATCCCACTAGGGCTGAGCAAATCTTTAAGGGTATTTAATCCAAGAGCCGCGGTCTTGCCGTTTAGCTTTCTTCGTATCCGCCTGCTCGGTGAAAATCACATTGTGAATATCGTCTGCACCTGGCAACCGCAGCTTCTTGTTCGCATACATCCAATTTGGGTTGTCGCGCTTAAATGCATGAGGGTTGGCCTTAACTATGGCTTGACGCAAAATGGATTTATTGACCGGCAAATTAGGCAACATTTTGGCAATAATATGATCCACAGTGTCGCCAGGAAGGGTTTGGTAGTAACCGTCGTTCGCCTGACCTTTTGCGGAACTCGGCGCAAGGCGCTGCACATCTTTTACCAGCTGTGCTAGGGCTTTTTCAGCGCTTTCTGATTGGGCACCGGCCGCGCCTGCGAGCAACAGAAGGGTCATCGCCACCGCGCTGCGGAGAATGTTTTGTAATTTAAACATAACGCCAGTCTCACTTATTTGGATTAAAAATATACCGCAATATACTGCGAATACTGTCGGTCTAGCGACCCTGCACTGTCCGCCGGTAGGCCGGCGATAATATTAATGATGGCACTGTGCTGATTCACGGCTGTCACTTCCGCGAGCAGCAATTCACTCACTGCGGTAATGTCGGAGCCCTTGCCAATAATATCAGGAGTGCGACTCAGTAAAAATTGGTCGCCCATCGTCACACCCGCAACAACACCTGCATTAATGGTCAACTGATCGTTAACTAAGGGAACCCGATTAACATGGTAATAGTGCGGTCTGCAGCTCAGCACCTCGTTCGCCTCTGCCACAAACTCTGCAGCAATAGCCTGCAGTTGCTGATTAAAAGACTCCGGCAACGGCGATTTGTCATATCCGCGAGCGAGCCGCGGGAATTCAATAAATTTTGTGGCGCTAGCAATAGGTGCCCGTGTCACAGCATCAACCAATTGCAAGTCATAGGCGAGTATGGCCGCGGGCCATGGGCTATCGACTGCAAGCAGCGACAGCTTCGATGCAGCCCAGTCGCGCGCCTGTGATGCCTTGAGGCGTGTGTAACGCAGCGCAAAATCCCAGCCGTGTTGCTGACCTTCACGCAGCGTTGACTGACGCAAATTCGCCTCAATCGCATAAGGCGGTTTGCTACTGCGGCCCAACGCGATTGACTGGTAACCACCGAGCTTGGGGCCGGTCAGCTCTGCCGACCAACCATCTGACTGGTTCAGCACTTCAGTCAATGCCTGTCCAGCCTTGTCTGAAATTTCACTGAGATAGTAATCACCGAGACGCGTGTCTTTGGCGATCAGACCATCCGTAATCAGTACCTCTCGGCGCAAGCCAGGACGACTATCGTCGCAGGCGGAATCTGATTGCAGGTCTACCTTCAGTTTTGCGACAGACACACCGGCTTCTTCAAGGTAGGATACAACGCGCACGCCGCGCACATTGGACTGGCTGGTGACCAAAGATGACTCATGCAGCACGCCTCGCTCGTCGATAAAGCCACTGCTTGCCAACGTCATTTCACGGCCAATACTGAGTTCGATCAGCGCCTGCTTGATAGCCTCAAGGCGCTGGCCAGCGTTGAGTCGCTCAGAGGAGTCTGCCATTGTTTCTGTAGTCTTTTCTGCAGCAACTTCTGCAGTAACGTCCGCAGTAACTTCTGAAGCCACCACAGGGGTACCCTGAACGACAGTCAACAACCCAAACGCAAGCAGCCATTTCGGCATGCATGAAAAAACCGCGCGAGGCGCGCTACACGCGTTAGGGGTGAAATAATGACTCAGTGATCTCATGACTGTGGCCGCTCAGCTAACGGGCTTATTGCCCTGCACTGGCTGTCATCTGCTGCAAATAAAGCACACGCAAGTCACGCACAATATCGCGATCAAGTGACAGGGTAACCTCGTAGGTATCATCGCCCA
>LIDE01000052.1 GCA_001438605.1 SAR92 bacterium BACL16 MAG-120619-bin48
GAATTGACAGGTGGCGCTGATTTGTTGGGTGAAACCTGTCGTGGGGCTTAGAGGCGAACGATGATGCCGTGCTCGGCCATGTAGCGTTTTGCTTCTGGTACGGTGTGTTGGCCGAAGTGGAAAATACTGGCTGCCAGCACGGCATCGGCGCCGCCGGTGACTATGCCGTCGACAAGATGCTGCAGTGAGCCGACGCCGCCAGAGGCTATCACTGGGACGTTAATGGCGCTGGTCATGCGGGAGGTCAACGCTAGATCGAAGCCGTTTTTGGTGCCGTCGCGGTCCATGCTGGTCAACAAAATTTCGCCTGCGCCGAACTCTGTCATTTTCTTTGCCCAGGCAATCGCATCTACGCCTGTGGCTTTGCGTCCGCCGTGGGTGAATATTTCCCAGCGCGGTGTTGCGCCCTGCTCTACTTGCTTGGCGTCTATGGCTACTACGATGCACTGCGAACCGAAGCGCTGGGCGGCTTCGCGGACAAATTCTGGGTTGTGAATGGCGGCTGAGTTGATGGCGACTTTGTCGGCGCCGGCATTGAGCAGATTGCGTATATCTTGCAGCTCGCGCACGCCACCGCCCACGGTAAGCGGTATAAATACTTCGCCGGCCATGCGTTCAACGGTGTGCAGCGTGGTGTCGCGGGCTTCATGGCTGGCGGTGATGTCGAGAAAGGTGATTTCGTCGGCGCCCTGTTCGTTGTAGCGTCGGGCGATTTCGACGGGATCGCCGGCGTCGCGGATTTCAACAAATTGTACGCCTTTAACGACGCGACCTTTGTCGACGTCGAGACAGGGAATAATACGTTTGGCGAGGGTCATTTTTCGTCCTTAAAAAGATGTCCTAGTTTGCCCGCTTTGGTGGTGAGATATTTAACATTGTGCGGGTTGCTGTCTGCCTGCAGTGGCACTCGGTCGACGACTTCGATGCCTAAGTCTTTGAGTGCGGCTACTTTGCGCGGGTTGTTGGTCATCAACTTTACCTGCTTGGCGCCTAAATGTTCGAGCATGGAGGCACAGATAGAATAGTCGCGCATATCTGCGCCAAAACCCAGCTGTTCGTTGGCTTCGACGGTGTCGGCGCCTTGGTCTTGAAGATTGTAGGCGCGAATTTTGTTGACCAGACCTATGCCACGACCTTCTTGGCGCAGATATAAAATAGCGCCACGACCCAGTTCGGCAATGCGTTTCATGGCTTCTTGCAGTTGTTCGCCGCAGTCGCAGCGCAGGCTGCCAAGGGCGTCGCCGGTGAGACATTCGGAGTGGATGCGGATTAAAAGTGGCTCGCCGTTGGCGCAATCACCCATGCTGATGGCGATGTGCTCTTTGCCTTTGAAGGGGTCTTCAAAACCGTGGATATCAAAGGTTCCCCAGCGGGTGGGTAACTTCGATGATTCGATAAAACGCAGTGCCACAGGTTTCTCCAAAGTGTCAATCGGTCGCGTATTGTAGCTTCAACACTTGACCAGTAAAGGGTTATATCAGACCTAGCGTGCCGAGGGCGGCAATCACGGCGGCGGCGGCAAGACCGGCGACTATGTCGTCGACCATAATCCCTAGCCCGCCGCTGACATGTTTGTCTAACCAGCTGATTGGCCATGGTTTGAAAATATCAAATAGTCGGAATAGCGCGAAGCCGAGCAGCAGTGATGTCCAGGTGACGGGCAGTGCGATCATGGCAATCCAAAAACCGACAAATTCGTCCCAGACAATGCCACCGTGATCGTGCACGCCGAGTGTTTTCGCCGCTTGCCCACAAATGATGATTCCGGCTAGGGCGCTGATCACGACAATCGCAAGATAGGCGTTGAGGGGCAACTGGGCCATTAACCACCAGAGTGGAATGGCGGCTATTGTGCCGATGGTGCCGGGCGCTTTGGCTGATAGGCCGCTGCCAAAACCAAAGGCGAGCACCAATACTGGCGAGCGCGCGAGCTGTGAAAGAGTTGGATTGTTAGCCAAAGTGGTCAAACCCCTGCTTATCAACGTTGATGGCATTATGGTGACTATCGACCACACGCACCAGATTTGTTGTGTCTCGCGGCGGGTCTATGACGCCAATTTGGGTGGCGTTGATCTGTCCGGTGGCGATTAAGTGTTCTACTGCGGGGAGATTTTCGCCACTGACGGTGAAACACAGTTGATAGTCGTCGCCGCCAAACAGTGCCCAATCTAAACATTGCTTTGCGCTCTGTGCGGCAGTGTGGCTTGAACAGAGGGCGATAACATCGTCGGCGATGGGCACGCTCTGGGCTGAGACGGTGGCGGCGACTGCGCTGGCGCGGCAGATATGCCCTAGGTCTGCCAGTAAGCCGTCGGAAATGTCGATGCAGGCGCTGGCTAGGCCGCGCAGCTTTAGGCCGGTTTGGATCTGTGGCTCTGGCTTATAAAAGCGTGAAAGTAAGCGATCACTGTTGCTAATAAGGCTTCTGTTACTGGTGATTAATTTTAATGCGGCGGCGCCATCGGCTAATGTACCGGTGACAAAAATGCGGTCACCAACGGCGGCGCCAGCGCGTGTGAGGCTCTGCCCGCTGGGGGTCTCGCCGAGAACGGTGATGGTTATTGCCAGTGGCCCGCGGGTGGTGTCTCCGCCGACAAGGGCGACGTGGTGCTGGTTGGCGATCTCACCTAGGCCGGAACTGAAGTCTGCCAGCCAGTGGGCGTTGGCTTTTTCGCGGGGGAGCGTGAGGGCGAGCGTGAACCACTTTGGCGCTGCGCCCATGGCGGCCATGTCGCTGAGATTGACGCAGAGGGCGCGAGTGGCGATATCTCGGGGGCTGGCGGAGTCTGGGAAGTGTATGCCTTCGACTAAGGTGTCGCTGGCGATCAAGATCTGTTGATTGGGGCTGGGATTGAGTACCGCTGCGTCATCACCAATACCCAAGGCAACGCCTACTTGTCCGGTGAGGCCGGAAAAGTAGGTGGCGATGAGTTGGAATTCACTGGGCTGATGGTCGGACAGGGTTTTCTCCTCCCTTGCTGCTCCGTGTACGAGGCAGTCTGTCTGCGTTATCCGCGTCGGTTGGCGGCGACTTCGATGGCGCGTTTGGCGATGGCGACCTGATCGAGAATGCCGTTAACAAATTTAAACGCGTCGGTGGGGCCAAAGGTTTTCGCTAAGTTTACCCCTTCATTGATCACTACTTTGTAGGGTACGTCGATGCGATGAATCATTTCATAGGTTGAAAGTCGCAGTATGGCGCGTGATACGGGGTCGAGCTGCTCTTGTTCGCGGTCAAGGTAGAGTTCGTAGGCTGCGTCAATTTCGCGAAGATTTTTCGGTACGCCAAACAGGACGTCATGGAAAAGCTCTTTGTCGACGGTTGCCATATTGTTGTCTACGTGGAACTCGGCTTCGATGGTAATCAGGTCGGTGCCGCCTACATCCCAGGAGTAGAGTGCCTGTACGAGGAGTCGGCGGGCTTTTTGTCGCATTTTGGGTTTCGACATTTATTCTGCGCCCTGCATGTTTTTTAGCACGGTGAGTAGTTCGAGGATGGTCAGTGCGGCTTCTTCACCTTTGTTTTCAGCGTTGTCGCCGCAGCGATCGAGGGCTTGCTGAAGGTTGTCTGTGGTCAACAGCCCGAAGCCGACGGGCAGATTTTCAGTGAGGACAACGTGGCCAATACCGCGGGTTGTTTCTGCGCAGACATAGTCAAAGTGCGGGGTGTCGCCACGAATTACGCAGCCGAGGGAGATAATGGCATCGAAGCGTCCGGTGCGAGCGGCTTGCTGGCTGGCGAGGGGCAGTTCAAATGCGCCGGGGACGCGGAATGTTTCTACGGCGGCGCCACTAACACCGTGGCGGGCAAGTGCTCGCACTGCGCCATCGAGAAGTGCGTCGGTCACTGTGGCATTCCAGCGCGCTGCAATCACCGCAATGCGGATCTTGCCGGTGTTGAAGCTCCCTTCTTCAGGTCTGTATTCGCTCATGGTTCTTTCCTGTTTTATTCGCAGTCGACGTGTTCAACAACTTCGAGATCAAAGCCGGAGATGCCGGTAAATTTAAAGGGGGCGCTCATTAGACGCATTTTTTGTACGCCAAGATCGCGCAGTATCTGCGAGCCTGTGCCCACTTGTTGATAGACCACTTCGCTGGCGCGCTGCGAGCGACCCTGTCCGGGGTTGAGTATGTGGTCGACGCTGCGGTCGATATCTTCTGCCGATTCGGGGTAGTAGAGCAATACAACTACGCCGCGGCCTTCTGCAGCAACGCGCTCGAGGGCTTTGTGGAATGACCAGCTTTTAAAGTCGCTCTCATCTTCAATGGCTAAGAGATCTCGGGCCGAGCGGTTGGTGTGCACGCGCACCAGCGGTGGCTCGGAACCGGCGACATCGCCCATAACCAGCGCAAAATGCTTTTCGTTGCGGGCGTTGTCGAGGTAGGTTTTTAGGGTAAATTCACCGTAGCTGGTGGTGACTTTGCGCTCGCTCACGCACTGCGTTGTCTTCTCCGTAACCAGTCGGTAGTGGATAAGATCGGCAATGGTGCCGATCTTTAAGTTGTGCTTTTCGGCAAATATTTCGAGGTCGTCGCGACGGGCCATGGTGCCGTCTTCGTTCATAATTTCGACAATCACTGCCGCTGGCTCAAAACCTGCCATTTTGGCTAAATCACAGCCTGCCTCGGTGTGACCTGCACGACTGAGAACGCCGCCGGGCTGGGCTCTGAGGGGAAAAATATGGCCGGGCTGGACAATGTCGGAGGGGCGCGCGTTGCTGGCGACGGCGGCTTGTACGGTGCGCGCGCGGTCGGCAGCAGAGATGCCTGTGCTCACGCCTTCTGCGGCTTCGATGGACAGCGTAAAGGGTGTGCCATGGCTTGAATTATTGCTGCTGGAGTTGACCATCATGGCAAGATCGAGCTGTTTACAGCGGTCATGATGAAGAGGCAGGCAGATCAATCCGCGGGCGTAGGTGGCCATAAAGTTAATGTCTTGCGGGCGCACCATGGCGGCGGCCATGACTAGGTCGCCTTCATTTTCGCGGTCTTCGTCATCCATCAGAATAACCATTTTTCCCTGACGGATGTCTTCGATCAGCTCTTCAATTGTGTTGAGTACCATGTATTCTCTTCCAATTTTTTGTTGTTGGGCAATTAATTCAGGCTGTCGGCGGCTTTGTCGCCGAGTAATAAACGCTCTAGGTAACGGGCAACGAGGTCAACTTCAAGGTTGACCTTGGTGCCTACGCGATAGTCGCTCATCACGGTGTGGGTCATGGTGTGCGGCACTATATTGAGTTCAAATTCAGCGCCGCCGACTTTGTTGATGGTCAGGCTGGTTCCATCAACGGTAATCGAGCCTTTGTGGGCGATGTATTTGGCTAACCCTCGCGGTGCGCGAATGCGAAATCGCCATGAGCGCGCATCTTCGTGCAGGGAGACCACTTCACCAATTCCGTCCACGTGCCCGGAGACAATATGGCCGCCAAAGCGATCGCTGGCCTGCATGGCTTTTTCAAGATTTATGCGGCTGCCGGTTTTCCAGTTGCCAACGGTGGTTAGGCTGAGGGTTTCAACCGACACATCGGCAACAAATCCGTGGCCGGTGAGTTGCACTGCGGTGAGGCATGCGCCGTTGCAGGCGATACTGTCGCCGAGATGCACATCGCCGAGGGCGAGGTTGCCGGTGTTGATGGTCAACCGCACGTCGCCGCCGCGGGGTTCGAGGCTGGCGATTTCGCCAATTGCACTGATAATTCCTGTAAACATATTCTTTCCTACATGGGTTGGGCAAACTCTGCCGCTAACAAGTGTTGAGACTTTAGTAATCTTTGTCGGGATACAGGGTGACCCGTATATCCTCGCCAATTTGGCGTATATCTTTCACTGACAGCGCCAAATGCGCGTCAATGGTGTTGATTGGCAGTGTGAACATGGGCCGTGCATCGCTGCCGAACAGCTTCGGCGCCCAGTAGCAAACCAGTTCGTCGAGCAGCCCTTCTGCAATAAAAGCCCCTGCAAGCCCTGCCCCAGCTTCAACCATCACGCTGTTGCACTCGTGGCGGGCCAGTTCAATTAGCAGTGCGCGCAAATCAACGTGGCCATTGCGGGCCTTGAGAAAGACAACCTCGGCACCTGCGTCGCGCAGTGCCTGCGCTTTTTGTTGTTGCGCTTCACCGTCGAGGGTTGCGATAAGCGTCGCCCCTGGTTGGCTTAACATGCGCGCGGCGGGGCTCATCAGCAACTGGCTGTCTACCACGACACGCAGTGGTTGACGCAAACGGTCTTCGGCGCCGACATCTTCGTGACTTATACGCACGGTGAGCGAGGGATCGTCCATCCGCTGGGTGCCAATGCCGGTAATAATGGCGCAGCTTGCAGCTCTGAGGCGCTGAACATCTTTGCGCGCGGCCGGTGTGGTTATCCACTGACTCTGGCCACTGGCCATTGCCGTGCGACCATCGAGGCTGGCGGCGGTTTTTACCAGTACCCAGGGCATGCCTTGCTCATGGCGTTTAATAAAGCCTTTGTTTAAGGCGCGCGCCTGTTCTTCGTATAAACCGCAGGCTACTTCTATACCGGCGTCTTGCAATAACGTTATACCCGAACCGGCGACTTTTGGATTGGGGTCTTCGGTGGCAATAACGACGCGGGCGACGCCTGCGGCAATCAGTGCGTTGACGCAGGGCGCTGTTCGGCCCTCGTGACTACAGGGCTCTAGGGTGACGTAGACGGTACTGCCGCGACTATCTGGGGCTTGTTGCAGGGCTTCAATTTCGGCGTGATTGCCACCCGCTGGGCGGGTGAATCCTTCGGCTGTCACGCGCTCTTCACGGGCAATAACGCAGCCAACCGCTGGATTGGGGCTGGTTGTGCAGAGCGCTTTGGCGGCCAGCGCCAGGGCGCGCGTCATACATTGACGATCGAAAGTTGAGTAGGCCATTATTTTTTCGGCTTTTGCGCCGTGAGGCGATTGAGTTCGTCCTGAAATTCACTGAGATCTTGGAAGCTGCGGTAGACCGAGGCGAAACGCACGTAGGCAACTTCGTCTAGCTCGCGCAGTTTGGCCATGACTTCTTCGCCAATCAAGCGTGAGGGCACTTCTCTTTCGCCGGTGACTTGCAGAAAATGCTTGATTTGGGTGAGTGCGGTTTCGATCTGATCGATGGATACAGGGCGTTTTTCTAGGGCCCGTTGCAGACCTGCGCGGAGCTTCTGCTCGTCAAACACTTCACGGCTGCCGTCGGTTTTAATCACGCGCGGCATCACTAATTCGGCCATTTCATAGGTGGTGAAACGCTCGCTGCATTCCACGCACTCACGGCGGCGGCGCACCTGTCCGCCATCGGCGACTAAGCGCGAATCAATAACCTTGGTATCATCGGCGTTGCAAAATGGACAGTACATGGCAAAAGATCAAAAAAATTGGACGGCATTCTATCACAAGATCGCGGCAGTGAAGCTTATTCGCAATCATCCATAGCAACTACGCCGACATCGTCTCCAGAATGAATATATTGCAGACCACTCTCGCTGAATAAGGTGCGATGCCGAGGGCCTAATGTCTTGGCCTGATTGGTTATGTAGCCTGCGTCGCCGGGGTATAACAGTACAGGTTTGCCGTTTTCCACGCTCACTTTGGGCGTCACCCAAAATGGTTTTCGCTGAACTAGGGCGGCGATGGCTTTTTCTGCGCTGCGGAATGGCTCGAGCAATTTAACCGTGATGTAGGTGGGTGGCATGATATTGAGCTCACCACTGGCGTGGGCGGTCAATATGGCTTTTGGGCTGAGCCAGCGGTATTCGTGAATTTCACCTTCGTCAATCAACACGTCAGAGGCGTCTGACGGAACAACTGCGGCAAAAAACCAGGTGGCAAAGCGTCTTTTCTCGCCAGTGGGTGTGGTCCAATGGGCAAAGTGCGCGAGCTGCTCGGGGCGCAGCACAATGCCGCACTCTTCCTGCGCCTCGCGCACGGCGGCCACTCTCGCCGCCTGCTCTTCGGTGGCGCTGTGCAGGCCATCTGCTGTGTCGACGGCTCCTCCGGGAAAGACCCACGCGCCCCCAGCGAAGGCCAGTTGTGCATTGCGTCGCAGCAACAAGACATCGAGTTCGTCGGCGCCCTGCCGAACAATCAGCACGGTGGCGGCGAGGCGAATCTCAGGCGGTGGCGATATCGACATTCTAGGTCTCCGGCATAAATATTAAGCGTTGAAAAAAAAGCCCCGCACAAGGCAGGGCTTTCGTCTACTCACAAACCAGCGTATTACCCGTAAACAGGGAAACGCTGACAGATTTCCAGCACTTTGGCTTTGACCTTTGGAATCACCTGTTCTGAGGTGCCGTTTTCGAGGCTGTCGAGAATATCGCACATCCAATGGGTGAGCTGAACCGATTCGTCAATACCGAAGCCTCGGGTGGTGATCGCTGGGGTACCAACGCGCAGGCCTGAGGTCACAAACGGTGAGCGCGGGTCGTTGGGTACAGCATTTTTGTTGACGGTGATAAAGGCTTCGCCCATGGCGCGGTCTGCATCGGTGCCGGTGTACTCTTTGCCAATTAGGCTGACGAGCATTAAGTGATTTTCTGTGCCGTTGGAGACAATGTTAATACCGCGCTCCATAAATGTGGCGGCCATGGCCTTTGCGTTGGCGACAACTTGCTTTTGGTAGGCAACGAAGTCGGCACTTGCGGCTTCTTTAAAGGCAATCGCCTTTGCTGCAATCACGTGACATAACGGGCCACCTTGGCCACCAGGGAAAACTGCTGAGTTGCACTTCTTGGCGATGTCTTCGTCGTTGGTGATGATAAAACCGCCACGGGGGCCACGGAGGGTTTTATGGGTTGTCGACGTAACAACGTGGGCGTGGGGCACTGGGTTTGGATAAACGCCCGCAGCGACGAGGCCTGAGACGTGCGCCATGTCGACCATTAAGTAGGCGCCGACGCTGTCAGCGATTGCGCGGAAGCGTGCCCAATCCATAATGCCAGAGTAGGCGGAGAAACCTGCGATGATCATGGCTGGCTTGTGCTCAGTCGCCAATGCTTGCACTTGATCATAATCGATCAGGCCGGTCTCGGCGTTAAGTCCGTATTGAATGGGGTTGTACAACTTGCCGGAAAAGTTTGGCTTGGCACCGTGTGTGAGGTGACCGCCGTCGGCGAGGCTCATGCCGAGAATGGTGTCACCACCCTTGATGAGGGCGAGAAATACGGCACTGTTGGCTTGCGAGCCGGAGTGCGGTTGTACGTTGGCAAATTTTGCGCCATAAAGACTTTTTAGTCGGTCGATAGCCAGCTGTTCTGTGATGTCCACATACTCACAACCACCGTAATAACGCTTGCCCGGATAACCTTCGGCGTATTTGTTGGTCATTTTGCCGCCCTGTGCTGCCATTACTGCGGGGCTGGTGTAGTTCTCAGAGGCGATCAGTTCAATGTGCTGCTCCTGACGCTGGCCCTCAAGTTGCATTGCAGCCCATACTTCGGCATCAAAATTCTCAATGGTCTGGTTTTTATCAAACATGGCTAGAACATTCCCTTACGGTTGTGTGAATTGGAAAATTTTTACGTCACTGTTACTGGGCAAAACTGTTACTCGGCAAAACTGTTACCAGCAGAACTGTGACTGCCAGAAGAGGGGTCGCGACAGCAACTGTGCTGCCGAATGCTGAGGCCAAATAAGACGCCCCAAACGGCTCCCCAAAATGGCCGCAAAGTTTAACCGAAACTATAAATGGCTGACAGCCCAAAAGGCTTGAAACAGCTTATTTTTCAAACAGCGCAATGGCTTCAACATGGGCGGTGTGCGGAAACATATCCATCACTCCGGTGGCCGATAATCGGTAGCCTGCGTCTATCAACAACTTGGCGTCTCTAACCATAGTCGAGGGGTGGCAGGAAATGTAAATAACTTGCGCGGCTTTGGTCTTGATTACCCAAGGCATCACGCCAGCGGCGCCATTCCGTGGGGGGTCGAGCAAGACAAGATCAATCTTCTCTTTTACTTTGCGCATGCCTGCCCAGTCGCTGAGGTCCGACACCATAAACTCAATATTGGTTAGGTCGTTGCGCTGCGCGTTTTCTTGCGCACTGCGCACCAACTCTTCCAACCCTTCTATTCCAATCACTTTGTCGAAGTGAGCGGCAAGTGGCAGCGAGAAGTTGCCGGTGCCGCAAAACAGGTCGACGGCGAGGCTGTTTTTTTCGGCGTTAGGGTCTGTTTGCGGCTTTTTACGCAGCAGTGACAAAACCTGATCAATCATTTGGCCATTTATCTGTCCGTTCACCTGAACAAACTGCCCCGGCTGGACCTGCAATTGAATTGCACCCGCACCATCAACGTTGTCAGTGAGCTGAATGTGAAGCGGCTCGGTACCGCCATCAATGCGAATGAATGTCGATTGATTGGCACTTTTCCACCATAACTGCGGCGCGCCCTTTGGCGCTGGGATCGCTGCCAGTATCGCTTGCAGCTCTATCGCGGAGGGTGCACGACTCGCCTCTACGGCAATAGCAACGGCATTGTCGGCGCTGAGTAACTCAACTTCAAAAAGACGGATGCCGGGAGGGAATGCGGTGAGCCAATCTGGAAGGCTTGGCACAATGTCAGCTAGGGGCTGGGCAAGCACGTGGCAGTGACTGATGGGCTCAATGCGGCGACTGCCTGGATTGTGAAACCCGACTAACACGTTGCCATCTTTAGCTCTCTGCACGGCGAGGCGCGCGCGGCGTCGATAACTCCACTCTGGCGCGCTGAGTGCGGGCAATATTATGTCCGGCTGGATGCCGCTGTGTTGCAGGCTGTCAAGAAGCTGCTGCTGTTTAAAGGCAATCTGCGCGCCGTGATCAAAGTGCTGCAGGGTGCAGCCACCGCAGCGGGGGAAATGTTTACACAGAGGGTCGATGCGATTAGGCGCTGGCGTGATCACCCGCAAGACATGCCCTTCATCGTAATTGCGTTTTTGATTGTGACGCCGAAACTCGACTGTCTCGCCGGGCAGTGCGCCGTCAATAAAACACGTTTTGCCATCTACACGGCCCACGCCACGACCATCGTGGATTAGGTCGACAATATCGCAAATCAGGGGCGCATCTTTAGCCATGCTGTGGTTTCTACATCGGGAAATTTGAGGCGCGTATGGTAGCAGATAAGACTGTTAAGAGAGGATTGTTTTACTTCCCACCTGACAGGAACGATAATCGCCGAATAACCGCAACGAAGCCAGATAAGGGCCATGACTATGCGCAACACAGATCAAGACTGGGGAACCCTCAGCAAACTATTTCACTGGCTCACGGCACTTTTAATTTTTATTCAAATTCCTCTCGGTTTTTATGCAGAGGAAATAAAAGACTCTCCATTCAGACCCGAGCTATTTGTCATACACAAATCTCTCGGCATGATTGTCTTGATCTTAGTTATTGAGCGCCTGCTGTGGCGAATAATGGGCACGGTCCCTGAGATTCCTAATGCCAGCGAAATGCAGCGTCGTCTGGCGCAGCTTGCCCACGGCTTACTGTATGGGTTGATGCTGCTGATTCCGATTAGCGGCTGGGTCATTACCTCCGCCGCAAATAAGCCGCTCAATTTCTTTTGGCTGTTCGATATACCTGCGATCACTGGGCCGGACAAAGCCCTTAAATCCTTGGCGGTGGATGTTCATGTCATCTGTGTTTTTATCTTGATCGCGGTGTTGGTGGCCCATATTGGCGCCGCGCTGCACCATCACTTTAAACGGCGCGACAGCGTTCTAAAACGTATGTGGTTTTAACCAATTGCGTTATTTGGACGCTCTGCGCGTGGTCGCAACGGTAGTTTTTGCCCTGTCGACCCACAGTGCAGCGACCAACGAATCGAGTGCAGTCGCGTTGCAGCCCGACAATTTCCCCGGTGCAGCGTTTGCGTCGGCAGACCTTAACAGCAACAAGCTATACCGCATCGACAGCGCCCGTTCCGATATTGTGATACGCGTTTACCGCGCGGGTTTGATGCAGCGCTTGGGGCACGACCATATTGTTGCCAGTCGACATCTGCAGGGATATGTGCTCTTGAAGGATGACGCGGGGACCGCAGACGCATGCCGAGCGACCTTTTTCGTGCCGCTCGCGGCGCTGATTGTCGATGACCCTGCACTGCGCGAACAGGCCAACTTAACCACCAAACCATCGCCTGCCAGCATTGCGGGCACAAAACGGAATATGTTGTTGAGTCTCGATGCAGAGGTTTTTCCGTTTGTTCACCTGACCAGCACCAACTGCTCACCCGGCCTTAATAGCGGGCCGGTAACGACTTTTTTGACCCTCCACGGGGTGACCCGAGAGCAGACACTTCAAGCCTCACTGATCAAAATCGACGGCAACACCTTGCAGCTCGAAGGCGATTTTTCCTTGCATCAAAGCGACTTCGGAATTACGCCATTTTCCGTGATGAACGGTCTGTTAAAAGTGCAAGACAAACTCGATTTAAGCTACCACATTGTCGCCAAAAGGGTCTACGAGGCGGAGTAATGGCTACCAGGGAATAGTTTTATTGTCCCAATCGAGGTAAGCGAGCTGACCATCAGGCTCGGCACTGGCCATAATCGTCGCCAATCGACCTGCCACAAATTCCGTCGTAAATAGCTTGTCGGTAGGCACAGCCGCCTGAAAGGGCTTGGAGAGCGCCGTGTCCGTTGTGCCAGGATGGAATGAAATCAATTTGACGTTTTTAACCCGCCGTGAATATTCCACCGCTGTGGTCTGTAACATCATATTCAGCGCCGATTTAGAGGTGCGGTAGGCATACCAACCACCGAGGCGATTGTCACCAATACTGCCAACCCGCGCGCTGAGCACAGCAACAGCGCAGGGCAGTGCGCCCTTCAATAGAGAATGAAGATGTTTCAACCACAGCGCTGGCACAACGGTATTGGCATGGAACACCTCGTGCAGGGCGTCGGCGGTAATATCCTCTAAGCGTTTTTCTGGCCACACCGACTCGCTGTGCAAAAGCCCATGACAGAGACAAACACGCGTAACGGTTCCTTTAGAGGGAGTCAACTGGGCCACAACTGAGGTCATTGACTGCTCAGAGTAGTCGCTGACCAACCAATCGAGCCGCGCATCGGCAACGTCCGCTGGACAGCCGTTGCGGCTCACTGCAACAACGCGACTGATGCTCGGGTCCGCTAAAAACTGCTGAACCATCGCTTTGCCTAAGCCGCCGCCAGCGCCTAACACTAACGCAGTCGTTAATGCCATTATTTCGCCTGCTCTCGGTTAATGGCGCAAACGTCGCAGCGCTCGCGACCCGTTAGAAGTTTTGAAATTGTGCCACGGTATTTGGCAAAAAAACGATAGACAAGATTCGCTATCGGCGCGACCACCGGCCAGCGCAAAATTGCCACCCAATGACGCTTACCCACCAGTGCCCATGCGTGATAGGTAACATCTAAGCCGTAGATCATTGCACCGTTTTGCCACTGACCATGCAATATTTGGTCGGCGCGCTGGGGGTCAATGTGTGGGAAGCGCTGGGCGAAGGTTTCACTGTGGATATCTTCCAACACAATCGCATCACCTTTATCTAGCCGCGCCAAATGCCGCAACTCGCTCACGCAGAGGGGACAGCCACCATCATAAAAAATTGTCAATTGACTCACTGGGCGAGACTCCGAGGAAACGACGTTGAATTGAACTTAATGTGTCAGCGATACGCAATCAGGCTGCGTTTGGATGTTTCAGTAAAAATATTTTACCCGAGTTCCAGTCCAAGATTTTTCTTTGCCCGTACTTAACTTTTATGTAATTACGGATTAAAAAGCAGTGTTTAGACTGCAAGAAGAGTTTTAGTATGGCAACCACGGGCCTATTTTGTTTTAGCACCGACCTGCGCTTAGACAACAATGCCTTGCTACTGCAAGCGGCTGCCCAAGTCGACAAGCTTATCTGCCTCTATTGCGCAGAACCCACCACATTGTCGCACAGTCGTCAGGCGCCCAACCGCCCCTCTGCATTAAGGCAGCAGTTCCTTTTCGAAACGCTGTGCGACCTCAACACCAATCTCCATGCGTACAACCAGCATTTGCAGGTCATGGTTGGTTCCACAGCGGATATTATTCCCCAACTCATCACTCAGCATAATATCTCACATGTCTACCAGAGCAACTCGGCCGGACACTATGAGCGCTCACAGTGGGACTCTCTGAGAAAAAACTACCCCTATATCGAGTTTGTTAGCCTCGACACACAGACGCTCTTCAGCCAATCTGAATTGCCCTTTGCACTAGACCAGCTTCCCGATACTTTTTCAAAGTTTCGCAAGCACGTTGAGAAATTAACGGTGAAGGCGCCACTTTCACCCCCTCAAACGCTGCCCCCAAGCCCTCTAAAGGAGAGGGAGTGGCGAAGCCTTTGGGAAGCCAGCTTCTACGCTATAAGCGCTCGCGACACTGGTCTTGTAGCAGCATTTGATGGTGGCGAGAGCGCCGGTCGCAAGCATCTCGACCGCTATTTCAAGACAGGCTTGGCTCGCACTTATAAAGAGACACGCAATGGTTTGGACGGTATGGACTATTCCACCAAATTCTCCCCGTGGCTGGCCAACGGCAGTCTATCAGTACAGCGCATTCTCAGTGAGCTGCGCAGCTACGAGCAGCAGGCTGGGGCCAATGATTCAACTTATTGGATCTATTTTGAGCTTTTGTGGCGAGAGTATTTTCATTGGTATGCACGCAAACACAGAGCCAAGCTGTTTCGTCCCGAAGGGATTACACAACTAAAGCCAAAAACCGCTTTCTACGCTGAACGCTTTGCAAAATGGTGTCA
The DNA here is from genome assembly GCA_001438605.1 of SAR92 bacterium BACL16 MAG-120619-bin48. Lineage (GTDB taxonomy): Bacteria > Pseudomonadota > Gammaproteobacteria > Pseudomonadales > Porticoccaceae > HTCC2207. The sequence continues at coordinate 14,752 of LIDE01000052.1, forward strand.
TGGCAACACCCCCTACCCCATCGTCAATGCGTGCATGAAGCAGTTAAATGCATCAGGCTATATGTCTAATCGCGGGCGGCAATTGGTTGCCAGTTGCTTTGTTCACGAGCTAAATTTGGATTGGCGATTCGGTGCAGCCTATATGGAGCAGCAATTAATTGACTACGATGTTGCGTCCAATTGGGGTAACTGGCAGTATCTCGCTGGGGTAGGCGCTGACCCACGGGGCCATCGCCGCTTCGACTTGGAAAAACAAACTGCGATGTATGACCCAAAAGGGGCTTTTATTCGTCGCTGGCAGGGCGATAAATTCACAGCCGCACTCGACTCTGTGGACGCATCGGACTGGCCCATCGACCGCAAACTCAACTGACTGCTTGGCAACCTCACTCTATGACGTCTTTTCACACTCTGCGGTTGATCC